>JBARJU010000200.1:0-8756 GCA_049800435.1 Solirubrobacteraceae bacterium | reverse complement strand
GACGTGAAGTTCAAGGACGGCATCAAGGTCACAGACGACGAGAACCAGGACAACGAGACGACAGACGAGAGGGTCGCCGCCTGATCATCCTTCATCGCCAAATCCACAACATTTGACAATTGCTCTCTCGAAGAGCATCGAGTTGTTTTTGGCTCGGCCAGTGCCGGACAGAACGGTGCTGCGGTTCAAGGCCAACTGCTCGCCGAAGGATGCGGCCGAACGGTGGCAGCCAATCGTCGAGTCCGCGCTCTCGTTCTCTAGCCAGCTGATCGACGCCACCGACCTCGGGCTCAAGAACTCCGACACGGTTGCAGCCGCGCTGGAGAAGTTCCAAGGGATGATCGAGGCTACCGTAGATACAAACCGTGAACGATACGCTGAGTTCGGCAAACTCGTTGAGCTTTCCACCGATATCGCCGTTACGTAATGCCCCGGGACACTCGCTCGCCAGGACATCCCTCGCTGCGCGAACTCGGCTTTGATGACATCGACTGCGACTGGAAGTTGAAACCGGCGACGTGCCGCTGCCGAGCGGCCTGCCACCCCACAAGCTGCGTACACCTTCGCCTCGTCGCCCTCGGCGTCGATCCGGGCAGCGTCATGGACCATCTCGGCCACACCGACACCGGATTTACGCTGCGCGTCTACCGTCACGGGATGCCGCGCGACGGCGCTGGCAGGGACCGCCGCGGGCGCTCGTTGAAGGATGAGTTGACCGAGACACGCTGGAGTGCAATCTATGATGGGTTTGACTTGCCGGGGAGCGGGACTGAGTGCCGTTCGATAACGACCGACTACGAAAGCGGCTGGCCGGGAGTCGGCAAATTGAGCCATTGCTCAAGCCGATCGGCCTTGAGCAGATCAGTAAAGCCGCCGGTAAATGCCGTCGTCTTTGGGCTTCGCTCGGCGACAAAGCCGAGGTTTTGCTGGACGGCTCGAATATCGTCTCCGGTACGGTCGCAGATCGCTAGGTGGTAGCCCGGCGGAATACTTTGGGCGAGAAGTTCGAGTACATGTGGCTCGGCTGCGCGCCAGCCGATCGTGAGCAATCGGTCGATGTTCCCCACCCCGTCGACAAACTTGCGCACATGATCGGCTGGACACTCGAAGGTCTGCTTGAGCGTCGTTGGCACGGCGATCGCAGGCGCCGCAACCGGCGTCTCAGCCGCTCCCGGTAGTCGGTCCCCCCAGTCAGAGCATTAGCCCACGGCAGAGGTCGCAACTCTCCAGAGCCGAAGTCCAGAGCCTCGGCGTTTGCAATGAGATCGCTGGGCAGGCTCGATCGGGGTGTGATACGCGCCTGGAGAACGGCGTGACCACCCGACCGATCCATGCAGCTTGAAAAGCTGCCAATCGGGTCTCTCGACGTATGACGAAAAATCCTTCAGCTTCCAGTTGCCTACCTGCGCTTCAACGCTGCGCTCAAGCATTTCATCGTAGTTGAACGTCACGAGGACCACGGGCTCAGCCGTCTCACTGCGCCACGTGCCAATACGGTCAAGGAGTTCTGCATAGTGAGTAAAACCGTGATGATGAGTCCACCACTGGTGTGACACGGTTCCCACGAGATCGCAGAGATAGAACCGCAGTGCCAATAGATGCCTTGAGCGTTCTGGGTTGTGGGCAGCCGCCTCGTACAGACTGCTGATCGCCACCTCGATGGGCGTGTCTGGGTGCTCCAGCCGCGCCTTTCTCAGCCCTACGATCGCAGGACGGCTTGACGGATACTTAGCCGCGAATGCGCCGTGCCGCTCCGAGAGGAGTTCGTCGGTCAAGGGTGGCCGCTCGGGTTCATACGGGCCCACCTCCAGCGGATCTCTTTGTCGTCGGCTTCCGTAGGACGCCCCCGCACCAAACACAACCATGAGCATGGCGCTCAATCCTGGCAGAAGGGCGACGATACGCGCAGCGGGCCCCACTGCTGGCGTTCGAGCGGGCTGCGTTTGGGCAGCAATGGGCAGCAGCGAGGCCCAAGCACCCTGGAACGAGCTTGCGGCGAGCGGACGGCCAGCCCTCAATTCCGCCCCATAGCAGGGGATTCCTCCCAAATGCCCCCGCCAGGAGTCGAACCTGGATCTACCGCTTAGGAGGCGGTCGTCTTATCCATTGGACTACGAGGGCTCGCGCAATAGGCTAGCGGCGCACCCACTGAGACGACCAGGGCTCCCGACCGCACACGTACGTCCTCGGAGAGCCGATGGCTGGACTTCGGCCACGCCACACCGTGGCGATTGACCCTCACGAGGCTGGGCGCTCTGGGTACACGTCGTCGATCGTGCTCAGCGCCACATACGGCGCGCCCGCGGCCGCTTCGATCGCCGCCGCGCCCCCGGCGAGCCGGTCGAGCACCGACACCACCCCGCAGATCATGTGCCCCTCATCCTTCAAGGCGGCGATCGCCGCGAGCGTGGAGCCCCCCGTCGTGACCACATCCTCGACCACCATGCAACTGTCCTCGGGTGTGAGCTCAGGGCCCTCGATGCGGCGCTGGAGGCCGTGCGCCTTGGTCTCCTTGCGCACGAAGAACGCGCTCGCCTCCGCGCCCCCGGCAAGCGCGGCGCATGCGACGGGATCGGCTCCCATCGTCATGCCGCCAACCGCCGTCGCCCTCCACTCTCGCGCCTGCGCGGCCACGAGGGTCGCGAGCGCCTGAAAGCCCTCCGGCCTGAGGATCGCGCGCTTGGCGTCCACGTAGTAGGAGGCTTTCGCGCCGCTCGTGAGCGTCACCTCGCCGATCGCGAGCCCATGCGCGCGTAGCTCGGCGATCAGTTGCGCTCTGGCGGCCTCGAGCGCCCCTGTTGTCAGTTGCCCGCTTCCCATCACGCGCAAATCTAGCCGGTGTGCGCCCGCGACATCCGTCCACCCCGTCCACGTCCGCGGCTAACCTGCGGCTGTGCTGCTCCCGATGCTCGCCCGCCTCTTGCGCATTGCCTCGATCGCGATCTGCCTGGTTGCGCTCGCATCCTTCGCCGCGTTCGCGATCGATCAGACCAGGGGCGCCTCCCACCATCAGCGAGCCAAGGTCGACGAAGCCGGGGCCGGTGGCGCCGCCGCGCCCTCCAAGTCAGGCGAAGAACAGAAGGGCACGATCCACAAAGCCGTCGATGAAGCCACCTCGACGCTCTCCTCCCCGTTCTCGGGCATCACCTCGGGCTCGAGCAGCCAGTGGACGATCCACATCGTCGACATCCTCTTGATCCTGTTCGTGTACGGCTTCGGCCTCAGCTTCCTCGCGCGCCTCTTGCCCGGGAGATTGTGACGGCACAACTTCCGTGACGTCTGGACCGAGCGTCGGGCGTCACGGACCGGCGTTCGAGCGCACTTTGCGGCTCCCGCCGCCGCCCTCGTTGTACACGTCGACGGGATATCCGACCCGCACCCACCCATACACCGCCGACGCGTCCGGGACCGGGATGCGCAGGCACCCGTGACTGGCCGCATACGTCGGCACTTCCGCATACCCGTGGATCGCATACCCCCCGATGAAGTAGCTCGAGTCGACCATCCCGTGCGAGTTCGTGCCCGGTTCCTTCGAGTACACACGAAAGCGGCCGATCACCGTCGGCGTCGAGGGCTTGCCCGAGCTCATCGTGTAGATGCGCCTCACATGCCCGCCGCGCTCGATCTCCACGAGCACCTGCCTCGAGAGGTCGGCCTCGACGTGGTTTCCCTGGTGCGGGTAGCGCACGTGGAAGCGTCCCGCTCCCCGCCGCAACAGCTGGAAGGCGCCCGCGTTCGCGCTTTCCACGCGCTGTAGGCCTGCCACCTTGCGAAACGCCAAGACCGCCCTGCCGGTGGCTTCGTCGAAGTAGCCGCTTACCGGCACCGCATAGCGAAGGCGCGCGAGCTCATCTTGGAGCAGCCTCACCACGGGACCATGGGCGCCGAAACTCAAGCTCCCCCTCATGTGGGTGACACGGCGCTCGAGCGCTGTCGGCCTCTTCGCGGGCGACTTCGCCGCCAGGGCCACGCTCGCCGTGAGTGACACGGCGCATAGGACCGCGGCGGCGAGGATACTCCAGAACAGGCGGCGTATGCGAGCCATCGCAGACGATCCTACGAGGTCGGGGTGACGGCCACTTCCGGCGGAGCCGCGGAGATCAACCCGACCTGTCGCGCGACCGTGGCAATCAGCCAGATCGTGGCGAGCGCCCCTACCATCAGCAAGGGGATTTGCCAGCCCCATTTCTCCAGCGCCCCAAACGCAAGCGAGTTATTCAACGAGTGTGTGACGATGCACGGGTAGAGCGAGCCGGTACGCCTGTAGAGCCAGCACAGCGCAAAGCCGAGCACCGCGAGCGGGACGAGGTCGGCGGCGGGCGCCGAGCCGGCATGCACACCACCGAACAAAACGCCCGTGATCGCCGCCGCCGGCAACCACCCCCTCCATTTGGAGAGCGCCGCGAATACATAGCCGCGAAACAGCGTCTCCTCGCAGATCGGGGCGATCACCGTGGTGAGCAGCGCGCTCAGCGCGAGCAGCAGCGTCGTATCGTTTGCGCCCAGTTGTTCGAGCAGTTTCTCCTTCGTGCTCAGGTCGAGCGCCACCGACCACACTGCCGTGAATATCAGGAACCCGACGATCGTCAGCACGACAAGCCCTGCCGCGCGACGCGCGGGCGTGGGACGAAATCCGAACTGCCACGAGCGCGCCTTGCGTCCACCGATTTGCGCAAACAGGACGGCCGCCAGGACGAACGCCACATCCTGCACGACCGTATCGCCAAGCTCCAACCCCGGCGGTGTGTGTTTGCTTGAGATCGTCACCCCAAGCAGGAGAGCCGGGATGTCGACGATCAGCCCGCCCACGGCGGCGAGCACGAGTGCGGCCAGGAGCACCACGAAGCCCGTCCACACCGGCCAATCGTTAGCGGGCGGCCCCAGCGAGGGGTCGAGCGTGTCCCCCGCGACGGGCGCCGGCAGTCCGAGCGGCGTTCCGGGCCGGCTTCCCGCGGGCGGCACGGAGGGGCCACGCCCTCGCTGCGCGCGGTCTCCAAAGGGATCGTGTAGCTCCTCATCCATACCCGTCACGCCACCCAGTGCCAGGTCGAGAACTCGCCTGCGAAGAACACCATCGCCACACCCGAACACACCAGCACCGCGCGCGTGAGCGCTCGCGGACGCTCCGCCAGGCGCACCGCGAGCCACATGTTCAGCGGGAACAACACCACGAGGAAGCGTGGCAGCGACATCAGCGGTTGGGAGGCCACCGGGTAGGAGAGCGGCAGCGCGAGCGCCGCCAGCACGTACACGCCGTAGGCCGGCGACAGCAAGCGCAGCACGCCGACGAGTGCCGGGATCGCCGCGAACAGGAACGCCAGCAGCAGCATGTTGTGACCGGCGTCCACGAACGGACTGCCACGCCCCGCCGAGTTATAGACGTGGTGGCGCTGACCGGAGAGCAGCTGACGCAGCCCCTCAAAGGCCGCCCTGGCCCCGTCCCAGACACCGCCATACGGCCCGGCGAAGTGCCGGCTCCACACCGCCTCGGCGTGAAACGGAGCGAGCGCGTCTCCGCCGGCAAGCGCGAGGTGGCCCATGTACAGGCCGAGCCCAACCGGTACGAGCATCAGCCAAAGCACGTCGGCTCGCACTCGGTAGCGAGGGCGCAACGCACGCAGCAGACGACGATAGGCGAGTCGGCTCTGTGCGAGCGGCGAATCGGCCATCCCGCCGGGATCGCCGCGCCAGTCGTCGGGCAACTTTTCGGGATAGCGGTCCTCTCGCGGTCCATACAGGTACAACAGCAGCAGTGGCACGAGCAGCAGCAGCCCTGTGCTCCGGGTCGCAGCCGCCAGCGCCCCCAGCGCCGCGGCGCTTGCCCAGCGACCGCGCCTCGCTTGCAGGAAAGCCCCGACCGACACCGCCAGGTAGAGCGACTCGCTGTAGATCGCCGAGAAGTACAGCGCCATTGGTGCCAGCGCCATGAGCAGCACCGCCAGGCGAGCCACCTCGCCGGCACCGCTCAGCCCCAATCGCGAAGCTTCGAGCGTCGTCAGCCTGTGCAGGGCATACAACCCCGCCGCGAGCGCCGCGAGCGAGAGCAGCACACCCGCGATCACAGGCGCCAGTCCGAGGTCGGAGAGCCCGCGCACCCCCAGCGGGTAGAGCGGGAAGAACGCCGTGCGCGACGCTGTCAGCGAGCCGAGCTCGGGGCGATAGCCGTAGTGGGCGATCACGAGGTACCAGGCCGCGTCCCAGCGCGCCGCGGGGGCCGCGAGCACGTCGCCAAGCCACCCGAAGCCGCGTGTGATCCCGAGTGGGTTGAATGCGTGGCGCAGCGGCCCAAAGCCGAGCGTCGCGACCGCGACCGCTCCCCCCACCCACACGAGCAGGCGCGAGACCCACAGCGCAAGCCACACGTCGCGCACCGCCACCGCCCGCTCGGAGCGCGCGCCTATGCGCGGGAGGAGCGCGGCCGCCTGGGGGGCGTTGCTCGCCGGATGTGCGATCGCCGGCTCGGCTGTATGGGAGCTCATCTGGGGGGGCACCTGGGCGCTGCGCTCACCCGTGCAACAGGCAGGAAATCACACCGCGAGACGGTACAGTCACAGGCGAGGGCGCACCAGAGATGTCACGACAAGCACGACAGCGCCGCAGGCGCACTCGCTCCGGGCCCTCACGCTTCGTGTTCGTCGGCCTCAGCGGCATTGCGGGCGCGATCGTACTCGGCGCGCTCGTGGCGGTCGGATATGTGCTGTCGGTGGCCCAATCGGCGCCGAGCCTCGACGCGCTGCAGCCGCGGCTGGCGGGCGCCTCCTCTCAGGTGTTCGCGGCCGACGGCTCCCGCCTTGGCTTCATCCAGTCCGACGTGCTCCGCACACCGATCACCACGCGACAGATGCCGAAGATCCTGCGCGACGCGACGGTGGCGATCGAGGACCAGCGCTTCTACAAGAACAACGGCGTCGACCTCACAGGCATCTTTCGCTCGGCCGTCAAGGACCTCACGCACGGGCAGGCCCTCCAGGGCGCATCCACGATCACGATGCAGCTGATGCGCAACCTGTATCTCGGCAGCGACACACACTCCTTCAAGCAAAAGATCGACGAGGCGAAGCTCGCGATCGAATACAACGAACGCCATTCAAAGCGCTCGATCCTCACCGACTACCTCAACAGCGTCGCCTACGGCACCGTCGGCGGGCAGACCGCTCTCGGCGTCCAGGCCGCCGCGCGGATCTTCTTCAACGAGAGCGCCTACCAGTTGAGCCTGGGGCAGGCCGCGCTGATCGCGGGCCTGCCGCAGGCGCCCTCGCAGTACAACCCGTTCCTGTACCCGGGAGCCGCCCGGCGGCGGCGCAACCAGGTGCTCTCAAAGATGGCCGAGCTGCACGACATCGCCCCCTCGCAGGCCGCCGCCGCCAAGGCCGCGCCGCTGGGGGTCAGGCACGGCGACTACTACACGCGCCGCCAGGAGAGCTTCTTCTTCGAATACGTGCGCAAACAGCTCGTTCGCCGCTACGGCCTCAGCCGGGTCGAGCAGGGCGGCCTGAAGGTGTACACGACGATCGACCTCAACATGCAACGCCAGGCGCGCAACGCGATCGCACAGGTGCTCAACGAGGAAGGGGACCCGGCGTCGGCGATCGTCACGATCAATCCGCACAACGGCTACATCGAGGCGATGGCCGAGTCCGAGGGCTACGACCAATCGCAGTACAACCTCGCCTCCCAGGGCCATCGCCAGCCCGGCTCGACGTTCAAGGCGATCGTGCTCGCCGACGCGCTCTCACGGGGCGTTGACCCGAACAGCACCTTCTACAACTCGCACACGCTCTCGCCCGGCTGGCTCACCGGCTACCCGACCTATGAAGTGAAAACGTTCGAGAACACCTCCTCGAACAAGTCGATCAACCTCGTCTCGGCGACGCTCGCATCGGACAACACTGTGTACGCCCAGCTCGCGGCTGACCTCGGTGAGGAAACCATCACGCAAATGGCTCACAGGCTCGGCGTGCGCGAGTACCTGCATAGCTATCCGGCCGAGGCGCTCGGCGGCCTGACTGTGGGCGTGAGCCCCCTGGAAATGGCCGACGTGTACGCAACCCTCGCCGACGGCGGCTGGCGCAACACGCCGATCGCGATCACCAAGGTCGTATTCCCGGACGGGCACGTCGACTCCAACTGGGGCAAGCCCCACCGCGTGAAGGTGCTCTCCGACGGAGTGACCTCCGAGGAGACCGAAATCCTCCACCAGAACGTGCTCGGCGGCACCGCCGGGCGCTCGGCGATCAACTGTCCGACCGCGGCCAAGACCGGCACCACCAGCAACCTCGTGGACGCGTGGCTCGACGGGTACACGCCCAACTACTCCACGGCGGTATGGATGGGATATCCAAACAAGCTCGTCCCGATGACCGACGTCCACGGGGAGCCCCAGCAGGGCGGCTACCTGCCCGCGGAAATCTGGCACGCCTACATGGCGGCCGTCACCGAAGGTGAATCCTGCGCCTCATTCCCCGAAGCCAAAGAACCGATCTCCTACCAGCCGTTCTTCGGCAAGTTCGCCTCGACAGGAAAGTCCTCCAGCAGCGAATCCGCCGAAGGCGAAAGCGAAAAGAAGAAAAAGAAGACCACCAAGAAGAGCGCACCGGGCGAACACCATTCGCCGGCGGTCGAACAGCCGGGCGCCGGCAACGGCGAAAGTGGCAAACACGTGGGGGGCGGCGAAAGCCCCGAAACACCTGCCCCACGCGCGCGCGAACCGGTCGAACCCGCACCGACGCCCGCGCCAAAAGCCGCGGCGCCACCGG
>JBARJU010000199.1:0-1811 GCA_049800435.1 Solirubrobacteraceae bacterium | reverse complement strand
GTTCGCTAGGGCGCAGGGGCGGCAGCGCCCTTGACCTTGGGGATGACGGCGAAGTTCACGTTCTGGTAACCGGCGACGCTGATCGAGTACATGATCTTTTTGAGGACCTTGAACTCGACGTTCTTGTCCGACTGGATAATCGCGATGCCGTTGAACTCCTCTGAGGGGTGGAGGAGCTTGTAGTTGTTCTTCAGGGTCACCAGCTTGTCGTGCAGATCGGCGATCTTGAAGTCGCCGGTCGACGAGTCTTTCATGAGCTCGTCGGCGGTGGCGACCTGAGAACCGTCGAGCGTCACGACGTCCTTGCTGACGCCGATGACCGGCGCGCGCTCGAGGTCCGTCCAGTTCTGGGCGTCCGGGAGCACGATGTTCTTCTGCACGAACAGGATCTCGCCCGTCGCGGAGAAGGACATCAGCAGGAAGATGACGAGCATCGTCATCATGTCGATGTACGCCACCAGGTTGAGCGGCGCGTACAGGCTCTTGCGACCGGCGTGCCCGAGCTTGGCTTTCGCCACCTCGAGGTTGACCGAGTCGTAGAGGTGCGCGTGTGGAGGATGAATAGGCATGGTGCTTTTCGCGCTCCCGTTAGATCCCGGCGCCGCCGGAATCGATGAGTGAGATATCGGGGAAGCGCGCCGTCAGCGCCGCATCCATCGTCTTGACCAACACCTCGAACTTGATCGAGTCGTCGGACGCGACCTGGATGTCGGTCTTGTCGGCGTGCGTGTCCTTGATCTTCTTCAGCTCGTCGCCGAGCTTCTCGATGTCGTAGGAGCCGTCCCCCTTCTTGGGGATCGGCTGCTGATCTTGATCGGCGACCAGGTTGTAGCCGCTGTCGTTGACCAGCACGACGAGCTTGAAGACCTTCTCAGGAGGCGTGTCCTCACCCGCTTGGCCTTGCCCCTTCTGGTGCGCTTCGAGACGCGCCAGCTGGGACCAGACCGCCGTGATGAGGAGGAACGCCACCATGCAGGTCAGAAGGTCGATGTACGGAACCAGGTTGAGGTCCGCATTGACCGACTTCTTTCCGCTTTTATTGCCGGATTCGACTGAGACGCTCATGGGGTGTTGATCCTGATGAGCGGCTTAGTACTGCTGGTGCTGCTGCTCGCCACCGCCCTGGCGGCCGGCGACGACCAGATTCAGCGTCTCGACCGTGGCCTGGTTGATGCCGTCCAGCACGGCCTGGGTCATGCCGTTGAGCCAGGCGTAAGTCGCGAGGCCCAAGATACCGGTGAAGAGGCCGAACGCGGTGCAGTTCATCGCCTCCGAGA
Source organism: Solirubrobacteraceae bacterium (assembly GCA_049800435.1). Lineage (GTDB taxonomy): Bacteria > Actinomycetota > Thermoleophilia > Solirubrobacterales > Solirubrobacteraceae > Palsa-744. The sequence continues at coordinate 534 of JBARJU010000199.1, read as the reverse complement.
TACCCTTCGAGAGCATCGTCGCCTTCATCGAGGGGTCGACGCCGGCGACGCCGGCGAACGCCTTGATGAGACCGGTGATGGTCCCCAGAAGTCCGGCCAGGGTCGCCAGGTTCCCCAGCATGGCCAGGTAGCCAGTCCGCTTCTCCAGCTTGGGAAGCTCACGGAGCGCTTCTTCGTCCATCCCCTGCTGGACGTCGTGCTCGGTGCCACCCGCGCGGCGGAGGCCGGCGGCGATGATCTTGGTGACGGGTGCGGGGCTTGCCTGGCAGGTGTTGATCGCGCCCTGGATGTTCCCCGAGACGATCTGCGACTTCAAAAGCGACATCAGCTTGTCGACGTCGACCTTGCTCTTCGAGACGTACATCTGGCGATCGATCCAGATGAAGACCGTGATTCCCAACAGCAGAAGGATCGGGTACATGCCCCAGCCGCCTTCCTGAAAGTGCTCCATCAAAAACATTTCTCGTTCTCCTTGTCGTGGGTCGTTTGGGTAAAAAAGGGGTTCGCGCCGGGGTTACCCGTGCAGGGCGGCCT
>JBARJU010000198.1:0-1797 GCA_049800435.1 Solirubrobacteraceae bacterium | reverse complement strand
CGCCCGAGACGCGCGTGAGCGGTGCTTGGCATGCTTGCGAGCGCACCGTGTGACAGTAGCTTTCGCGTGCCCCCCGCGCACCGGCGTCGCGGCGGCGGGAGACCCCCATGCGAGTGCCAGCGCGGTGATCGCAAGCGCCAGGACACGCCGTGCGGGGATGAGGTCGATGGACGGTGTGGGCATCGCGATTCGGTCGGTCGGGCGCTCGAACAGGAGTCCCTCGCGAACCCATCGACGACATCCCAGGGGTGCTTGACCGCAGGCACACCCCACGGGACATACGTATTTCCTCCTGACGCCGACGTATCAGTGGCGGGGCGTGACGCGGCCGGTGGGCGCCCGGCCTCAGATGTTCCGGTGGGCGCCGGTGTCTCAGACCGGCCGGCGGGCCGGACGGCCTCGAAAGCGACGACGAGTACCGCGTCCCGCTCGCCGCACGAGCAGCTCATACGTCCGCTCGAGCTGCTCGGCCACCACATCCGGGTGGTAGCGCGCGACCGCGTCCCGCGCGGCGCGTCCCATGCGCTCACGCTCGCGCCGGTCCTCGTGCAGTGCCCGCATCGCCCGCGCGAGGGCCTGCGCGTCGCGGCTCTTGAACAGGCGTCCCGTCTCTCGATCGACGATCATCGAGGCCGGACCGCCCTCGTCGGGCGCGATCACGGGCAGGGCGCTTGCCATCCCCTCCAGCACCACCTGGCCAAAGGGCTCCGGTGTGATCGAGGCGTGAACGAGCACGTCGAAGCTCGCGAGCTCAGCCCAGACGTCCTCGCGAAAGCCGCGAAACACGACGCGCTCGGCGATCCCGAGGCTCTCCGCGAGGGCGGCAAGCTCGCGCTGGAACGCCTCCTCGCCGAACATCGCCGACCCCACGACTACCGCTCGCGCGCCGTCGCTGGGGAACGCGGCGGCAAACGCGCGCAGGAAGAGATCCTGGCCCTTCCACGGGGATATGCGCCCCACCATCCCAAACGTCGTCTCCGGCGAGTCGCGCGCGGCGGGAGGGCTGGGGAGGGTCACCGAGTCCGGGATCACACAGTGCAAGGAGCCTGAGGTCGCGCCGTCGAGCGTGTCGAGCGTGGTTGTGGAATTGGCGATCACGCCATCCGGGAGCCGGCGGATCAGGGCTCGCATGAGGCGCACGGCCTGCGCGGGAAGGTAGTCGTCGCTGAGGCGATCGCGCACATGCCAGATCACGGGAACGCCGGCCGCTCGCGCGGCGACGCTCCCATACACGCCGGCCTTCAACGAATTCGTGTGGACGAGGTCGGGCCGCAGCGCGCGCAGGCGCATGGCGAGCCGGGCCGTGTACCTGAGCGCGCCCGGCAGTCCGGCCAGCACGGAGGCGCCGGCGCGCACGTCGTCCTTGCGCAGCTCGCGCGTGGCGGGATCGATCGCAAGCACCTCGACCGAGATGCCGGCCTGTCCCAAGCGCGTCGCCAGCGGTCCGTCCTCGCCGAGGATCACGTGCGCGTTCACCCCCCGCAGGTGCGGAAGCAGTCGCAGCAGCGCGATCTCCCCACCCGACAGTCGCGCCACGTGGTCGAGGTACACGACCCGCAGTCGCGTGTCCAGCTCGCGCCTGGCCAAGCGCCGGTGAAGCTCGCGGTGGCGAGCGACGATCCGTGACCAGTCAAAGCCCTCCGCGTAGCGCCGTGTGGCGCTCCGTGTCGGGAGCGCTCCACGGGCGGCCGCGTCGATGCGCGAGCTGAGCGCCTCCACGTCCCCCGGCGCCACCACCAGCGACGCGTCCAAGGCGCCCGTCACTTCCGGCAGCCCGCCGACGTCACTGACGATGCT
>JBARJU010000197.1:0-28231 GCA_049800435.1 Solirubrobacteraceae bacterium | reverse complement strand
TCGGTGCCGATCACATCACGGTCGAAGCGAGCGGACATGAAGTAACGGCTGAAGCGATCGACGGCTTGGGCCATGGTGGTTCTATAGGCGCCTGCTGTGACACTACGGGATGGCACATGGTCGACGTCACTTATGACGGGACCGCTGTGGAGATCTACGAGGATGGTCAGTTGATCGGTGGCGGTACGCTCGGCGAAGCCGACACTAATCTGCCGGGACAGGGACTGCGACTCGAAGCCAGTAGCGAGGAGATCACGTGTCCTTACGGAGCTTGCGAACATGCCGGCGCTCCGCCATACGCAATCGGCCAGGCCGCAATCTATCCCTCGACGCTCACCTCGCGACAAATAGTCACGCATTGGGAGGCCGCATCGCAGGCTCTCGCCGGCAGCTCCGTGATAGCCGGCAGCGCGGTGATCAATGGCAACGGCGGCGCGGAAGGCGCGCGGGTACAGGCGTGTCCAACCTCGGGCGGTGCTTGCAAGGTAGATCCCTATCCCGTGGACGCCACCGGCGTCTTTCACATGGTGGTACCTGACGGCACATACACCGTCACGATCTTTCCTCCAGCTGGCTCTCCCACCGGGCCCAAGACGATCGGGCCGCTGAGTCTCCCTCCCTCGGCGCTCAACCTGAGTGTTACCTTCACCGCACCGGGGGGCCTTCCCGAAGGCGTGAGCGTGTCGTCGCCTGGGAGAGGTAAGCAGGAAAATGTCGTGCCTGGCCTCAACTGGGGGGAATCTAGCACCGTGACGGCGATTGGGTGCAAGGGCGGTTTCGGTATCGTCTTTGTGCACGCGACAAATACGACCAATGGCCAGCCGGAAGTGCGTCCGGCGACGCTCCGCGAGACACCCTACGAATCGGGCACATACGTCGCGCAGATTCCCCCGCTGGCGCCCCTGCACGGTCAGGCCGGAGTGGAGTCGTCGGTGTCTTGCCCGGGTCACACCCGAGTCCTGCCCGACGGAGGAGCTCCCAGCGGCGGAACCTCCGTGTTGATCGCTGGGAGCGGATTCACAGACGCGACTGCAGTGACATTTGGGTCGGCGGCCGGCAGCTCTCTTAAAGTCCTATCCGATCGCGAAATTACGGTTGTCGCACCACCTGGCACAGGAAACGTACCAGTTGTTGTCACAACCGCGACAGGGTCGTCCGTGAATGTCGGAAGCTTCGAATACTTCGACGTTAGTAGTCTAGACACTGTTGCAGGGTCTTGGGAAGGAGGCAATTCGGTCACGATACACGGCCATGGGTTCACGAACGCCAGCGGCGTGGTGTTCGGAACCATGTTGGCTCCATCCTTCACTGTAGTGAACGACCACGAAATTCAGGCCAAGTCTCCCGTGGGGTTTGGCACTGTCGACGTTCAGGTTCTGAAGGGCTTTGCGCTCACGCCGGCCGCGTCGCAAGCTTTCTATTCGTATCAAGGAGGGCCGCCAAACAGTGCGGGCGTTTTGGAGGGCGTTGGTGACGCCGCGACATTCGCATTGGCAACTCAGGATGCGGCCATATGTTCAAATCTTCCGGACCCGAGTACCAGCCCACTTGGACAGATTCCTCAGCGGCTATGTGGCGGAATACGAGATCTAACATCCCCGACGAACTGGCTGGTAGACTCTGAGGCGGCTCTCATCCTCGGGACCGCAGGCGGAGTCTGTTTGGCGACAGCGGCCGAGACGGCCGGCCTAGGATGTGTGGTTGCAGGAGCCGCCGCCGTATACTTCCTTTGGAGACTGGGCGTCCGTGCCTGTGTGCTGTTCTTCTGTCCTAACGACGAACTGTTCAATGTGTGGATTGATCCGAGCGGAGCCGTTGTCGACACAACGGGCGACCCGATCAGCGGTGCCACCGCGACCTTGCTGGGACAGCTAGTAGAAGGTGAATCGTTTTCGTCGGTACCTGCTTCGAGTGGCGCGATTGAGCCCGCTGAAAACCCCGAGAAAACTGGTGCATCAGGACAGTTCGACTGGAACGCCTTGGCGGGGACGTATGAGGTGGAGGCATCCGCCCCAGGATGCCACGCACCTGGAGAAGAAGGACAGGCGAACGTGTTCACGTCGCCGTTTGTGCTGCCGCCGCCTGCTGTTGGACTGATGTTGACGCTGGAATGCCCGGGCGGGACGGCACCCACACCGAAAGTGACGGGCCTGTCGGTGTCGGGCGGTACGACTGCCGGAGGCAACGTGGTCGATATCCTCGGTGAAGGCTTGGCTGACGTGACATCCGTTTACTTCGGTGGCAACGCGTCAGTCCATGTGCAGTCGCTGTCGCCGTATGCAGTGGCCGCGGTCGCCCCAGCGGGCGCCAGTGGGACAGTGGATGTCACGGTCTCTGGCCCGGGCGCCACGAGCGCGACGACGGAAGGCGACCGCTACACGTATTCGACGCCGGTGGTGACCGAAAAGAGCCCCGTGGTCGAATCGGTCGCGCCCAACAGCGGACCACCGACGGGAGGAACGGTCGTGACGATCAAAGGCAGTCATATCGACGGCACGTTCGCCGTCGAATTCGGCGGAATCGCGTCCACGCAGGTAACCCCAATATCCGCGAGCGAAGTGGAGGCTGTCGCCCCAGCCGCTGTGTTCCCCGCGCGAGTGGACGTCACCGTGAGGACGTCCTTGGGCGGCTCTGCGCCCACGCTTGCCGACAGCTTCACATATGGCTCACCGCCTCCGCCCGTTGCGACGAGTGTGACGCTTACGCCATCTCAGAACCCCGCGACTGCCGGGCAGCCGGTCGGGCTGACGGCTGTCGTGGCGCCAAACGATGGGGGCGGAACCGTTGCGTTCTATGCGGACGGGTCATCCACACCGATCAGCGGCTGCGGAGCACAAACACTCAGCCTGGCGGGCACGAGCTACCAGGCGACGTGTTCGACGTCAGGCCTCGCCGTCGGGAGCCACACGCTCAGTGCCGCCTACTCCGGCGACGCGAGCTACGCCGGAAGCTCGGGCTCGGCGAACCTGTCGGTCAGCAGCCCGCCGGAATCAACAGGTAGTGGATCGACCACCGGCAGCAGTGGCAATCCGCACACCCAGACAGGGACCAGCACGAAAGCCGCTTCGTCAACAGCCGGCAGCGTCTCGCTCGCTGGGTCCACCATCACTGTTCAAGGCAGCGGCACAGCAGGGATCAAACTGACCTGCACAGGCACCGACACGTGCAGCGGCAAGCTGACACTCACCACCAAGCGCACGACCAAGAAGAGCAAGAAGAAGCACACTAAGACACAAACCATCGGGACAACGACCTACTCGATCTCGGCGGGCAAGACCGCGACCATCAAGATCGCGCTCAACGCGACCGGGCGTGTGCTCCTAAGCGCCGCCCACGGGCGCCTCAACGCCACGCTCACGATCCTCAAGTCCTCGCCCTCTCCTGCCGTGACGCAGACCGCAAGCGTCCACCTCGCGCTGCAGAAGGCGACCAAAACGAAGAAGGGCAAGAAATAGCCCGCTGACTCCAGAGTCTGTTCGGCCTCGGTCACCACGTCGCCTCCGATCCACACCCTCTCGCGCGCCACACTCTCAGACGACCACGAGTACGCGAGCCACGTATCCTACCTTGGTCCGATCGTCCGTCACGAAGGGCTTCCACCGCTGAACTTGATCGTGATCGCGACGACGCAGCGCGACGCGTCTTGAGATTACGCCCGGCTGCCTCCTCGCCTCTGGCCGGTGCCGCTACGCCGACAAACCGGCCGCTTCCGCTCCTCGGCGTGATAGCGGCAGTCTCAGCCGAGGTCGAGATCACCGCTGCATCGGACGACGATCAGGAGTGAGCCGTCGCTCGGGTGACGCGACTGTTTGGCCTAGCGAAGCAGGAGTCCACCGACCATTGTGCGAGACGCTTGAGAATCGTCCGGAGCGGGCGCGAGCGCGGCCCTCGCCCCGGCCCTTGCTCGGCCCGCAAAGCAGTAGCGTGCCGAGGTGGTGCCCCGCGCCGCTAGGCACAGGCCGCCACGCCGGCTCCCACAGGGGAGCTTTAGCGCCTGGCTCTCCGGTTCTGCCGTCGGCGCACACCACACACCGATACCGGGCTCAACGGCCGGCCGATCGGGTCGATGAACAGCGAGCACGGCCCGGAGCTGTCGGGCACCTTCCCCTCGAGCACGGTGGCGCTGTAGGTGAGGTTAGCCCCGTCCAGGCGAGGGCTGGTGAGCGTCACGACAACGTCCTCGGGCATCTGGTCACCCTCCTCGAGGAACGAGAGGACAGCATTCGGAGGATCGTCGAGGAAGCTGTTCTCACCGTCTGCCCAGCCCTCTATGAACTGGGCGGCCGTGAGATGTCCGACGATGCGCTCGGGCCGGTCGGAGAACATCAGCGTGGAGCGTGCGAGATCGTGCAGCGTGAACTCGCCGTCGCGGCTCGTGACCCCCTGGGCGCTCTGTACGTACAGCGCCTCGAACTCGCCGGGCTGTACCGCTGGTCGTGATGACATCTGGGCCTCCTTCTAGGGCGTCAGGATCGGCTTTGGACGAAGCACCGCGGAGATCCTATAACGGCTCACGACACCTTCCACCGGTAGTCCCCCGCACAGATGCCGCGACTAGCCCACGATCCAGTGGACGCGCACGGCGAGCGCCCCTGAGGCTCTATCACGTCCGATATCGGCCACGTGTAGGTTGGGCGTCGTGGATTGGGGGCTTGCCGCTGTCGGACTCGCGCTGCTGCTCGTCGCGGCGGTGTCGCGGCGGCTGTCGGGCACGCCGATCACGCCGGCGATGGTGGTGGTCGCCATCGGTGTTCTCGCGGGCCCCTTGGTGCTCGACGGGCTCACCGTGGGACCGGCAAGCTTGACGGTGCGAAGGCTGGCCGAAGCCACGCTCGCGGTGGTGCTGTTCTCAGATTCTTCCCGTATCGACCTTAGGGCCCTGCGGCGGGAAGCCTCCCTGCCGGTGCGCCTGCTCGGCATCGGTCTGCCGTTGACGATCGCGCTGGGCGCGCTGGTCGCGCTCGCCTTGTTCGGGTCGTTCTCACTGAGCGAGGCATTGATCCTTGGCGTGATCCTCGCGCCGACGGACGCGGGGCTCGGCAGCGCCGTCGTGACGGACCCGAGCCTTCCGCAACGTGTGCGGCAGTCGCTCAACGTCGAGAGCGGACTGAACGACGGGATCTGCGTCCCGATCCTGTTGATCGTTCTGGCGACCTCCTCGCAAGCCGGTGGCGCGGCCCATCCGGCGCAGGTGATCGGCGAAGAGATCGGCTACGGACTCATCGGCGGCATCGTCGCGGGGACCCTAGCCGCGGGGGTCGTGAACACAGCCGGGGCCAGGCGCCTCATCGATGATGCCTGGCGACAGATCATCCCTGTGGCCGCGGCGGTGTTCGCGTACGGGATCGCGGAGGCTCTCGGCGGGTCGGGCTTCATTGCCGCCTTCACGGCGGGCGCACTGTTCGGCCTGATCGCCCGCGAGAACTCGGCCGGAACGATGCGCTTCACCGAGGAGACTGGGGCGCTGCTCGACAGCGTCACGTTCCTCGTCTTCGGCGCCGTCCTGCTCGGCCCCGAGCTCGAGCACGTGAGTTGGCAGATCGGGCTCTATGCCGTGCTGAGTCTGACGATCGTTCGTTTGCTGCCCGTGGCTCTTTCGCTGTTGGGCACCGGAGCGCGAGGCCCGACCGTGGCGTTTATCGGCTGGTTCGGTCCACGCGGGCTTGCATCGATCGTGTTTGCGGTGATCGTCGAGGACACACATCAGGCTCACGCCGGAACGATCCTCACGGCCTGCTATTTGACGGTGGGCCTCTCGGTCCTCGTCCACGGCCTTACGGCGGCGCCGCTTGTGAGTCGCTATGTCGCGTGGTATCGAGTCGCCGCGGGCGAGCGTCCCCCTGCGATGGAGAGTGAGCCGGTGCACGAGCACCGGGCGCGGGGACTCGCCGCGCTGCATGGCGACTAATCGGCCGTGTGGGCCTGAGCGCAGTCTCGGCCCGAGCAGATCAGCCTTGGAGCCGGCCGTTTCTCAGGCGAGATCTGTTGGCGCGGGACGGGTGCCGTCGGATCTCCCTGAAGAGGATCATGTAGAGCGCGATGGCGAAGTAGACCGCTACGGCTACTCCCGGCACGGCGAGTCCGATGAGGATCGCGATCACATAGCCGCCGAGGACGGGCAGGAGTTCTCGCGGTTCGTCCAGCCGCTCGTCGCCCTCCTCCGGGGGGGAGTAGAGGCGCTCTCGCCGGGCATAGGCGTCCAAGGCAAAGGCCAGGATGCGGATTGCTAGCAGGGTGAGCCCATACATCGTCACGAAGACGCGCTCGCTGCTTTCGTGGTGCAGGGCGTCAGCGACGAGCCGGGTCGGGAACGGCAGGAACGCCACCACGAGCAGTAGCAGCAGGTTGATTCGCAGCAGTAGCGGGTCGGTCCGCGCGAGCCGCTCGGTCAGCTGGGTGTGGCCGAGCCACCCTGCGCCGACCGTGAGGAAACTGATGACATACGCGAGGTAGAACGGCCAGGCGTCGAGAACCTGTTCGAGTGCTGTGCCCGGCGGATGAATCGCGATGTCGAGTACGAGCAGCGTCGCGGCGATCGAGAAGACGCCGTCGCTGAATGCTTCCATGCGCGTCGTGCTGAGCGATCGGCGTGCACGTGGCGTATCTTCGCCGGAGGCCATTCGGCAATCCTTGCAGGCCAGACCGCCGGGGAGACGTTCGCTCGTCTTCTTCGAGGCGAGGGGCTCACCCTAGTAGTGGCAAGGTTCTGATCATGGCTGCGGGTTGTCGCGGATGTCGAGAACGCGCCCTGAGGTAGTTTGTCGTGCGGTGGCCCCGCGCAGGCGCCCGCCCGGCGGCGGATCGTCAGAACACTCGTCCAAACCAGCACGGAGGTCAAAAATGAGCGACAGACCGGTTTTCATCTACGCCGCGACTTATCCCGACCGCGGTGGCGCGGAGGCGGATTACGACGCCCTTCTCGAGCTGCACGCGGCGAAGCTCGTGGGCACCTATGACGTTGCGTTGGTCACCAAGGACGCTGACGGCAAGGTCCACGTCGAGAAGCACGAGAAGCCCACCCAGCACGGCGCCTGGGGAGGCATTGCCGTCGGGGCAGCGGTCGGGGTCGTGGCGGCGCCAGCGGTCATCCCCGCGGCGCTGGTCGGCGGTGTCATCGGCGGCCTTGGCGGGCACTTCAAGAAGGGCATCCCCGGGGGCGCCGCCAAGGAACTGGGCGACCTCATCGAGGCCGGAGAAGCTACGCTGTTCGTGATCGGCGAGTCGCGCCTTGAAGAGCAGCTCGACAAGGTGCTGACCCGCGCCGAAAAGTCGCTTGAGAAGGAAATCGACGTCGACGCCAAGGAGTTCAAGCGCGAACTCGACGAGGCGGAGAAGGAGTACGCGGCGAGCTAGCTGGACGACTTCCCGGCGTCTGATCGCGAAAAGACGATGAGCTCGGTGTCGAGTAAGGCAGCCGCGGCAGCGGCTGGCGGTGTTCTGCTGACGCTGTGTGCGGGCCAGTTCTTGATGATGCTCGACAGTTCAGTGATGAACGTGTCGATCGCGACGGTCGCGAAGGATGTCGGCACGACCGTCACCGGGATCCAGACGGCGATCACCCTGTACACGTTGGTGATGGCCGCGTTCATGATCACGGGCGGGAAGGTCGGGCAGATCATCGGCCGCAAGCGCGCTTTCGCGATCGGGTGCGTGATCTATGGCTGCGGCTCGTTCATCACGGCGATCTCTACGAGCCTCGGGGTGCTGCTGCTCGGATGGTCGTGCCTTGAGGGGATAGGTGCCGTGCTCATTCTGCCGTCGATCGTTGCGCTGGTGGCGGTGAACTACGGCCCCGACGAACGACCGCGCGCCTATGGGCTCGTCGCCGCAGCGACGGCGATCGCGATCGGGGTCGGCCCGATCGTCGGCGGCCTGTTCACCACCTACCTGTCATGGCGCTGGGTGTTCGCGGGCGAGGTCGTGATCGTGCTTGGGATCCTCGTTCTCGCCCGCCGCATACCCGAGGGGCCGCGTGAGAAGACGGGGCACCTGGACCTCGTGGGTACAGCCCTGTCGGCGCTCGGCCTCGGGCTGATCGTCTTCGGTGTCCTGCGTTCGGGTGTATGGGGTTTTGTGAAACCCAAACCGGGGGGTCCCGAATGGATTGGGCTCTCGCCGGTGATCTGGCTGATGCTCGCGGGCGGTCTGGTCATCTATCTATTCATCGAGTGGGAGGATCGCGTGCTCGCCCGTGGTGGGGAGCCGCTACTGGACCCTAAGATCCTGCAGGTCCACGTGCTGCGCGGCGGCCTGAACTCGTTCTTCTTCCAGTTCTTCGTGCAAAGCGGGGTGGCATTCGCCGTCCCACTGTTCCTCTCTGTCGCACTCGGGCTCTCCGCGATCCAGACAGGTGTGAGGTTCCTGCCGCTGTCGATCGCCCTGATCCTCGCGGCAGCCGGGATCCCCAAGCTCTTCCCCAAAGCATCGCCGCGCCGGGTGGTCCAGCTCGGCTTCATCGCGATGTTCGCCGGCCTCGTGATCTTGGTCGCCCTGCTCCAGGAAGGCGCGGGACCGGAGATAACGACCTTGCCGATGCTGCTCGTCGGCCTCGGAATCGGGGCGTTGTCCTCCCAGCTCGGGGCCGTCACCGTCTCATCCGTTCCCGATGAGCAGAGCAGCGCGGTGGGCGGGCTGCAGAACACAATCACGAACCTCGGCATCTCCATGGGCACGGCGCTCACGGGAGCGATCGTCATCGCCACGCTGAGCACGTCGTTTCTGACCGGGGTGCAGCAGAACTCCGCCGTCCCCGCGCCGGTCAAATCGCAGGCCTCGACCAAGCTCGCGGGTGGAGTCCCCTTCATCTCCGACAAGCAATTGAAGGACGCGCTCAACAAGGCCCATGTGCCACCCAGGGCCACAGACGCGATCGTCGAAGAGAACGCGAAAGCGCGCCTCGACGGGCTGCGCGAGGCGCTATCGATACTTGCCATCTTCGCGTTGATCGGACTGGCCTTCAGCCGGCGGATCCCTACCGAGCAGCCCGGTTCGTCGAAAGAACCGGTTCCCGTGGCAGAAACGGCTCCGGCAACCCCAACGGCTACAGGTGCGTGACTCACTCGTAGCGCACTGCCGAGCAGCAACCATTGGTGCGGCCCGAACGGCCCGGACGTCCTACTCGCGGTCGAGATCTTCAGATGAGGCCCGAGCAGACTTTCGCTTCGGGCTGCGAGGGAGCGTCTTACAGCCGCCGCCTCAGACGCTCGGATCGGACGACGAGGAGCTGCGCGCGCTGCCGGCCTGGACGTGCTCGCTCGCGTAGGCGGTTGCGGGCGCGTGACCGTGGGCACCGCTGGCGACTGGTGTTCGGCCTTTGTGCTAGTGAGCGCGGCCGATGCTCAGACGCCCGCTCAGCCCCCGGAAAGCACGAGCGTGGCGAGGCGGTGGGTGACTCAGAGCAATGCTTCGTCTGCCCAGTGACTTTCGCCGTTGCTGTGCCCCATTCCAAGTCCATAGCGGGCGGTCCGGCCGTTGCGCACCGCAACGCAGCCTTCGAGGTAGAAAATTACTCGCGCTTCGCCTCCACCTCGGTAGTAAAAGACGATCAGCTCGGAACGTCCACCGAGCACCTCGTCGCAGTTTGGGTGCGGGCCGATTGGCCGTAGGGCATCCAGCTCGCTGGCGAGATAGCTCGTGACGTCCTGGCGCACCACGCGGCGCGCTCCCGCGATGGTGTGGACAGCGTGCCCGTGTTCACCTTCCGGGATCCGGGCATGTTCGTCTTCAGGTTCGGGTATGCGGCCCGACCTGCCCCAGTAGCGGCAGATGAGTGCGCTCGTGGGGTGCCCGGGTACGAGCACGTCGGTTGCGGTCTTGCGGAGGAGGAGGGCGCGCGGCGTAGCGTCGCTCGGTGGACATAGCCGCGAGGATGCGGAAACGGATAGGGGTGTCTTCGCAGACGGTGCCGTCAGAGTCGCCGCCTTGGCGCTTCGGACCGACGTCAGCCGTTTGAGTTCGCCGAGAAGCGGTTCCACGGCGGGCCCCAGCGCCCACCGCCGGGCGTTTCCCCTGACCGCGCGCGGGCACCCCGAGAGCGACACGCCGATAAGCAGCCGGCGCCGGTGCGCGTAGGCCAGCACCACCGTGACGCGAGAGCCATAGTCGAGTGGACACTTGAACGAAGCCCAATTAATCGGCAGAGGCGGCAGTTCGTTGAACTCTCGCGTCAGCCAGGCGATCACCGACGCGCGGCGAACGTAGGAGGAGGCGATGAATTGCCGACCGATCCCCACACCTACGTAGCGGCATAGCAACATCGCGCTAGGCGTACCGGGGACGAGTTGCCCGGCCGGTTCCGAGGCGACGACGCGCAGGTTGCGACATGGCCCCGGGCCTACAGGTTCTGACCCAGCAACCGTGGTCGTACGCTGGTCGCCCGTCGTTGCGGTACGCGCGCCTCCACAGGCACCCAGCGCAAGGACAGCGCAGATGGTAAGAGCTGGCGTGCCACGACGCGCGAGGTCCACATCACAGGTATACCGGAGGGCGGCACGTCTCACGCTGACGGCGGGCAGCGCAATCCCCGGCTGGGCGAGTGGTCGGGAATGTCTCTAGGCCGCCGGACCTGTGGTACCGTCAGTTGGCTTTGCTGCGGCGTGCTTGGGCGCGCGCGAACACCCACACGAACACGCCTGCGTTAGTTGCCAATATGAGGGCCCCAGCCCAGTGATGATGGTTCACCTGCACGATCGCCCCCAAGCCTGTAATGAAAGCGATGAGTGCGAAGAGGAGAAGGGCCGCCCGCTTCTCGCGTCGCGAGGGAGGTCGCTGGGCTTCAAGCCACTTACGACCGAGGTATCCGCGGGGGTATTGCGCCGAGTAGAGCTCCCGTGTACGCGGGATCGTAAGTACCACCCGCGACGCAAGGTCCCCTGCCACCCACAACACCGGCTCGCCGGCGAGCTTGGCGGCACGCTGGCGCATCGTGGCCCCGAGTCGCAGCGGCGCTCGCTGGCCACTGGGATCATCCAGGGACGCGAGCTTGACGCCGGGGCCAGCCTTGCGAGGCCGGCCCGGAACGTAGGTCGCTGTGTATGGCTTCCACGGCTCGCGAAGCAGGCGGCGCCACCGACGCGGGCGCGTCATGACGACGCCTCCGCCAAGCAGCATCATCACCGCGAACATGAACCCGTATAGCTTCACCCTCATACTAAGGCGACCTTCATTCGAGGCCTGTGGTGTACGGATTCGCGAAGGATTAGAGGGGTCGTAGATGACGTCGACGCGTTCTCCGGGTTCCAACAGCGACAGCTCGTGCTGGGAGACGTTGACCCAACCCTCGCGAATCACGCCGTCGGCCCGATAGCGGATGCGGATTGCACCACCTTCGCGGCCTGATGCATAGGACACCACGAGGCCGGGCGTATGCGCGCCTGTGCGCAGCAGCTCGTCGGCCCGCTTAGCGCTGATCTCCGTGAACGCCAGTGTGGCGGCGAAGAGCGCAGCGCCCGCGGCGAGCCAGAGCCACGCCCGCCGGCCATAGCGGGTAACAGCCGCATGGGTCTCGGGGTCATCGATCGCGGGTCCGAGCGGCACGCTCTCGCGCGCGGCCTTCACGCTGTCGCCGGTGTCCCGATACCTCTGGTCGTAGTCCGCCCACGGGCTCTGGGATCCCCACGGATCGGGAAGACCTCGGCGTCTCGCGCATTTCGGGCAGAAGGTCTCGCCATGATCGTTATACCAGCGCGCTACTCGCAAACCCTCGGCCGGGAGGTCTTCGTCGACTTGCAGGACCGCGTCGCAGCCGTAGCAATGAACCCGCACGTTGCCCACATGTCCGGATCGGTCCAGATCAACCATGACTTGAGCGGACGACGAGCCGGCCCGGTCGCCCAGTGATGTGTGGCTGAGTCGCGGCGCGACGGAGGGCTGGCATTTGACGACCGACAAGGGACGCGGGCCGCAGGCCCGGCCTTGACTTGAAGTGATGCAACGAAACTCGTCAGCCACACCAGTGCCGGGGGAGGGCGCCCTCGCTTGGGCGAGTGTTCGGGAATATCCCTTGGGCGAATGGTCGGAGTCGCCCGGTGGGCGTGATTCGGTGGACGGTGAGCCGGGCTGTCAGCGCGGGGAGGCAGTGCCCGCCCATGCCTGGGCCGGGCTCGAAGCGCATGGCTCGGCGCGGACGCTAGGACGTCGTGAACGTCACGTCTGCGCCTATGCTCGTGCCGGCGGCGTTTGTCGCTTGAATCCTGAAGTGGTATTCGGTGTTCGCGGTGAGGCCGCTCGCGAGCAGCGCGGACACCGCCACGGGGCTCGACCCGGACCCGGGCAGCGTCGAGCACGGGACGCTCGCTCCGTAGCTGGCGCTCGTGCCGTATTCGAACTTGCACGCGCTGAGCGCTTCGCCCCTCGGGTTGACGGCCGCGTTCAGCGTCGCTGAGGTCTGCCCGATGGCGCTCGCCGCTCTCGTTTCGAGGGACGGCGCGGCGACCTTCAGCGTCTTGAACGTCACGTCGGGGCCTTCGACCGTGCCGCCCGCGTTCTTTGTCACGATCCTGAAGTGGTATTCGGTGTTGGGCGTGAGACCCGTGACTTTCGCGGACATCGCCACCGGACTGGACCCGGACCCCGGCAATGTCGAGCACGGGACGCTCGATCCGTAGCCGGTGCTCGTGCCGTATTCGAACTTGCATTCGGTGACCGTCTGGCCGTTGGGGTTGACCCTGGCGTTCAGGGTCGCAGTGGTTTGCGTGAGAAAGGTGACGGCGTCGCTCTTGAAGGCGCCGAGCCCCCTCGGCGCGCCGACGCCCGAGGGCCCGTCAAAGCCAAGGGCCGCGTCGCACGCGGTGGTGCCTTCGCAGTCGACGTTACCGAGCACTTCGTTGACTTCTGGCTCACCGCACGGGCCGGGTGCTTCGCCGTCGCAGTAGCCGTTGCCGCCTTCGGTGACGTCGTACAGCGAGGGCGCCTGGCCGAGATGGCTGTAGAGCGTGGCCGCGGGATAGCTCACACCGCCGCTGCCGCCGGCGAGGGCGTACAGCGAGGCGACGAGCGGCGAGGACAGCGAGGTGCCGCCGATCGTCACCCAGCCTTTGCCGAAGCCTCCCGCTTCGCAGGACTTGCCGCAGTTGTAGCTGTCGTAGACGTCGAAGCCCGTGTAGGGGTCGGCGACCGCCGAGATGTCGTTGTCGAGACGCATGGTCGCGCACGCCGTGCTCGTCCAGCCCGGCACGCTCTGCTGCCACAAGGGGGCGGTGAAGAGGGTGCTGCAGCCGCCGCCCGTCGCGCTGTACTGCTTGAATTCTTCCGGGTGTGAAGGTCGGCCGCTGTCGTTCCACACCGTCTCGCTCTGGCGCGCGCCGCTCGTCGTGAGCTTGAGCGAGGTGCCGCCGACCGCCACGACCGACGGGAGCGACGCCGGCGTGTCCGGTCTTGCGGGGGCCGCGAAGCCTTCGCTCACGACGTCCCAGTCGTAGTAGCCCTGATCGCCGGCGGAGGCCGCGATCATGACTCCAGGATGGTTGTAAGCCGCTTCGTCTGCCGCTTCCTCGAGCCCACCGTAGGAGTTGGAGACCTCGGTCGCTCCGAGTGTGACCGCCTCGTTTACGGCCGTGGCGAGATCGACGTCGGTTGGTTCGTTTGCCTCCACCAGCAGGATCTTGCAATTCGAGCAGACCCCGTGCGCGGTCTCCACGTCGAGCGAGATCTCGGCCGACCAGCCTTCTTTGTCGGCTTTTGGCAGCGACGTCGTGCTCCCGGTTTGCCCGACCTTCTCCAGGCAGCCATTCGCGGCTGTGCATTCCGTGAGTTTGTACTTTTTGTCGAACGTGCCAAGGTCCGCTTCGATGTTTGGATCGTCGTAGGCATCGACGATCGCGACCGTCTGTCCCTTCCCCCCTTCCGTGGGGGCGTAGTCGTAGGCGGTCGCGAGCTGCGCCGGAGTGAGCCCGCCGGCCGGCCCCGATTCCGAGGCTCCATCGCCCGGCACATACGGCGTTGCGCCGACACTGGCGGCGATGTTGGAGGCGACGGGTTCGCGCACGAGCGCGAAGCACGCCGCGCGCCCGGGCCCCGGCGGCCGGCATACCCGCCGGATCCGCGCATAACGAGTCTTCGCGCGCGAGACGGGGCGACTCCCCGACGCGTGACCCTTCGATGCGGCCGGGGCGCTCGACGCGCCGGCAAGAAGCGCCGAGAAGAGGAGCAGCGCGACCGCCGCCTTCCGCGCCCTGGAGGAAGCCGTCGCGCTCACGCTCCGAAGGGTCTTCAACATCCGCATCGGACAACCTCCGTGTCACAAGGTACGGGCAAACCCAGGCGTCGCCCGCGAAGACGCAATACGAACAGAAAGCTACCACTCTGTCAGGAGAACCCGTCCGAGGCCGCTGCCGGCGCGGGGCTGGAAGGGCCTATGCTGCCGACAGGCTCATTTCTCTGCGACGGCTGGGCGCCGCATGTAGACGATCGGCTCACCGTAAAGCTCTCCTCCGACGACACCGACCTCGGCGTGCTCAATATCGACATGATCTCCGAGCTTGCTTGTCCACCATCCGGACGGGAGTTGCCTGGCGGCATGACGTGGTTCTCCGGCGAGATCGGCAAATATGGCGATCTTCTCGAAGCTCTCCTCGACTGCGAGAGAGTCGCAGACCTCGTACCCGGTCTGCACGTAGGCGTCGATCACTCCGGACATGCTCGGCAGCGCAGGTATCCCAGGCGGCCAGTAGACGCCGCTGCCGAGCATCGCTGGGGACCACACACGAGTATCGTCGCGCACCGCCCATGCGAAGCAGTTGTAACGGGGATCCTGAGGACTTGTGATGCGGTAGTCGGCGTCGGTCAGCCTCGGGATCCACGACTCAACGGTTGCCCGATCAGTCAACTACGAACCCGCGGTCGCGTCCCCACCGAAGCCACGCCCTGCTCGCTCCCTCGGCTGTCGTCTCGCCATGTGCCGGATCCTCGCCGGTAACGGCTGTAAGCGCCCAGAACCACTGCCGAGGCTCGCGCTCCAGCCGTCGCAGAATCAATGGTATGACTGGCCCCCCCATACCGATAATTCGCTGGTACGCGGGGTGGGTAGCCTTCCTCGTCACGACCGACTCAAGCGCAGTCTCAGCCTCCCAACGATCCGCGAGATCCTCGAACAGATCTTCGAGTATCGTTCGTCTGCTCTGGTAGGAAGCCGCCGGTAGTGTGGACAGGGCGTTGACTTCGCGCCACGATTCGTAACGAGAGCCGCCACGTCTTCGTCCGGCGGTGTGGCCGTGCCACTCCGAGGGCCGACGACGCTCGACGAGACAGTCATTCGTCCGCCAGACCGCCTTTCTGTGTTCCCGAGCCGGGACCTCAATCACGTGCGGCATCAGGCGGTTCCTGATATTCCCAGTATGGCAGGTTCATTTTCTCCACCGATCCCCTTAGGCTTGCGTGCTTGGCAAGGGCGCGATCGACTACGTCCCGCAAGCGCAGCAAGTCGCTGTAGTCGAGCGCGAAGTATGTGGAATCGAGCGGACCCCCCGCGACGTGGTAGTCGATCTTGAGCGTGGCAACCAATAGAGCAGCCTTGGGACCGTCGCTTGGATTCGGTCCGAACACCGGGCGCAGATCGTTGAGGATTCGTGCGTCGTGAAAGACCCGGTCGTACTCCGTGATGAGGTCAGAAGCGCGCGCGGCCAACGATAGCGATTCCAGCACCAACAAAGGCGGCAAACGGTCGACAAGGGCTTCCCGGGCCGGGTCGGCGAGGTCTAGGTCTCTAGACTGCGCCACGTCGCGCGAGAGATCTGCCGCTCCCTCGCCATCCTCGGGCAGCAGTGTTATGAGAGACAACAGGGCTTCAAGGGTGTCGATGGCCTCGTCAGCAAGCGCCGGCACCTCGCTACGGACATGTTCCGCGAGTCGCTCCGTCGTAAGGAGCCGCGGCACCTGCTGAAGCGCTGCCCGCAGCTCTGCGAACGTCTCGTCCTTCATGTTGGCGAGCGCCCGCAGTCCGGGCACATAGCGAGGCGGGATTCGTAGGGGTGAGCTCATAAGGCAAGGAGACGGCCGATCAAAGCGCGCACGGGACTATCGCACAGCCTGTCGATGGGTCTTTCGCCAGCGTCGGGCACACCCCTGCCGACGTTGTCCGGTTCTGCCGATGATCCCAGTCCGTAGTCCGGACCCGGGCCTCATCGTGTGCAACTGGGTCGGCTGAGACCGCCAGGCCCCGCGCCCTGGACCGAGCCGCCACGCTCACGGCGTGACCCCGTATTCCGCTTCGGTCACTTCCTCCAGTCCACCGAGGACCGTGGATGCGAAGTGGGGAGCCTTGCCGAGTCGGCCGCCCGTTACCGAGGAAACGGCGCCGGAGGCTTCCTCGCCTCCGCCGCCGCCGATGGAGGAGCCTTCGCCCGTGGCCTTGTTTTCCTTGCCGGCGGAGACCGCGGCGTAGAGGTTGCCGGCGAGGTTGAGTGCGCCGCCGGACACGGAGGAGTTCTCAGCGCTGGCCTGATTGCCCGTTCCGCCGAGGATCGAGGCGAAGTAGCCGGGATGGGCGGGGTGCGCTTTGTGGCACGGGGCGCCCACGCTCGGCAGGATGCTGCGCCTCGAGGTCCCAGGGCACTGCAACCTTGTCGCCCCATTTTATGCGCTTCTTGGCCCTCGTTGCCAACAGTCACTCGTTGCGCTGGGCGGTGAGCCCAAGGTGTCACTCGCCGCTTCGGATTGCCTAGCGAGGTCGTCCGCGTCGCCGGGCCGGCTACCGAGCAAGTGTCGTTTCCCTTATGGCGCCCTGTGTGGCAGCGCGACCTTTGCGAGCAGCCTGCGGACGCGGCTTAGCGCAAGCGCGCGGCGGCGGCGGCGAGCCTCCTCACGTTCGAAGATCCACGGTCGCGGGGCTCCGCGGGTCTCCTCGATTCCGATGTCCCACGTCGGGAGCGTCCTAATCTTCTCCGGGGGTGTGGGATGGTAAGGCACGAGATCAGCCTACCAGGAGGGCAGCGAGCCAGGCGAGGATTTGGGAAACCATAAGGGTGGCTAGGAGACCCGATAGCCGGGACATGCGATGTACTCGTGTGGCGTTCTTTCCGTGTAGCGACTGATGGATGAACCCAGCCTCCGCGAGCCAACCGAGTGTGCCCGTCGGTGCTTCCGCGCTTGCTCAGGAGCCTGCCGCCAGGGTCGTGTGTGCGCAAGCTGAACCTGGCGCGGGAACGCTCAGCATGCGCGCGTGGAGCACGGCGAGTGTGTGCGATTTGGCCGGTGGGCTCAGGTGCCTGACGCCGAGCGTGCGGGGAGGTGGGAGCGCTTTGAGATGGCGGTGTGGTGGGAGCGGTGAGTGTGTGGCGGGAGGGGACGTGTTTTTGGTGCGCATCCGCGCGGGCGGGCGCGGGCAATGTGCCCGTGGGGGCGGGGCCTCCTTGCCCCGCCGCCGAGCATGGTTCAAGGTACCGGGCACGGTAGGCATAAGAGACCATGAAACCTGCACCGGGAACGTCATCGCCGACGCCTGCGAGCAATGTCTAAAGATCTCTAAAAAATCTAAGACCGCCTCCCCCGGCTTCGTGGATCGAATCACCCGCCAAGAGCTGCCGAGGCTCCTCGAGAGCTTCGACCCGAAGGCGGTTAGGCGCCGTGTGACGGGGATTACGGGGCCGGTGGGAGCAGGGGGCGTGACGTGGAGCGCGACGGACAGTCACGCTCCTGAGGCGACGCTTCGCAGCCAGGTCGAACTCATCACGGATTTGCTGGCCGAGAACAAGACCGGGCTGCTGGTCACGCTCGACGAGATTCACCAGAACCAGATCGCCGAGCTACGGCAACTCGCCACGACCGTGCAGCATGCTTTCAGGGAAGAACGGCAACTGGCGTTCGTCGGGGCTGGGCCGGCTTCAGCGATCACCGATGTCGTTAACGATGAAGTGCTCACTTTCCTTCGTAGGGCAGAGCGACACGCGCTCGGATCGGTCGCTGACGAGGATGTCGCGCGTGCGATCGGAACACCTGTGGAAGCGAGTGGGCGCACCATGGCCGAGGATGTGCTCGACGTGATGGTCCAAGGCACGCGTGGCTATCCGTTCCTGATCCAACTGGTGGGCGCCCAGGTGTGGCGTCTACGTAAGTCAGAGAGGGAGATCTCGATGGAGAGTGCGAAGGAGGTTGCTCCCGTTCCGTCAGCGTTGGCGAGCACCGTTCATCTACAGCGACGCCAACATTGTCGCGTTGATGAGACACGCTCGCCGGTCGATTCCCGAGCCGTTGCGAGCAGCGACATTCGAGACCCTGATTGGGCTGTTCGCCTCCACTGGCCTGCGGATCGGCGAGGCGATCAAGCTCGATCGCAGTGACATCGATTGGGCGGAAGGCGTGCTGCTCGTCCGCGAATCGAAGTTCATGAAGTCTCGCCATGTGCCGCTGCACGAAAGCACCTTCCAGGCACTGCGGCGCTACGCACACCAGCGCGATGAGCTCTGCCCAAACGCACGTGAGGCGAGCTTCTTCGTCTCCCTACGCGGGACGCGGCTGTTGCGTACGTCGGTCGAGAAGGTCTTCCGCGTGCTCTGTGAATCTTCGGGCGTAGGCGCAGAGGCACCCCTGCCTCCGCGGGTCCATGATCTCAGGCACACCTTTGCGGTGAAAACTCTGCTCGGCTGGTATCGCGACGGTGCCGATGTGCAGGCCCGGTTGCACTCCCTCTCCACCTACATAGGGCATCGCCAGCCACGCTCCACCTACCTCTACCTATCGGCAGCACCCGAGCTCTTGGCGTATGCCGCTGGCCTGCTCGAGGCCGCCCAGGCGGTGACACCATGACTCTGATCGCCCCAACACTGCAGGCGTATTTCTCTGACCGTCTGGCGATGCAACTCCAGGCCAGCCCCCGCACGATCGCCTCCTACCGCGACACGCTGCGGCTGCTCCTCTGCTTCGTGCAGGAAAGAACCGGAAAAGCACCGTCTGCCCTGGAGTGGGATGAGCTGGATGAGCCGCTGATCGCCGCATTCCTGGAGCATTTGGAGGTCGAGCGCCACAACAGCCCTCGTACACGCAACCTGCGGCTCACCGCCATCAGGTCGCTGTTCAGCTACGCCGCGCTCCGTCATCCCGAGCACGCGGCCGTGATCCAGCGCGTGCTGTCGATCCCACCCAAGCGCTTTGAGCGACGCACAGTGACATTCCTCACCGCCGAGGAGTCCCAAGCACTCATCGACGCGCCAGACCAGTCGCGCTGGGAGGGCCGCCGTGACCGCGCCATGCTAATCCTCACGATCCAGGCGGGCCTACGAGTCTCCGAGCTCGTCGGGCTTGGCTGCAGCGATGTCGCGCTCGGCACCGGCGGCCACGTACGCGTCGAAGGCAAGGGACGCAAGCAGCGCTCGGTGCCGCTCACGGGACAGGCCCAAGCGGTCCTCGCGGTCTGGCTTGACGAGCGCAATGGACAGCGCGAGGACCCGCTGTTCCCGACCCGCATAGGACGGCGTTTGAGCCGTGACGCCGTCGAACGCCGCGTGACGATTCACGCCGCCACCGCGACACAACAATGCGCGTCGCTGAAGGGCAAGCGGCTTCACCCGCACGTGCTCCGCCACAGCTGCGCGATGTCGCTACTGCAGGCCGGCGTAGACTCCACCGTCATCGCGCTGTGGCTCGGCCACGCGGACGTCCGATCGACCACCCCCTACATCCACGCCGACATGACGATCAAGGAACGAGCCCTCGCGCTCGTCACACCAGCCTCGGTCACACCCGGCCGCTACAAGCCCCCAGATTCCGTGCTCGCATTCCTCGAGAGCCTGGGCTAAATACAACACAATCTGTAAGGCGTCCCGTTGTGCGGCGGTTCAGGTCGGAAACGGGGCTCGCCAGGATCGGGGCCAGGCTCCCAGGGGAAGGCGCCTGTCCGGGTCGGTCCGTGCGCTGGCGGGATCGACACCCTCTCCTGGGAGGGGCTCGAGCTTGACTAGCATCGCGGCCTTACGAGCCTCGAGCTCGTGTGGGGTCATGCCAAGTGTCTGCTCGATGTCCGTGCGCGATATGCCTGCAAGAAGCATCCCGAAGACCTGCTGCTCTACGTCGTCTAGGCGTCGGCGCAGCATGTCGCCCATGGGGTGGGCCACCCGCGGCAGCATGCGTCTGCCTCGCGCTACCGATCTCACCGTGTCGCACAGCTCCGAGCCGAGGCTCCCCTTGCTCAACAGAGCATCCGCCCGGGCTACGACACAGTTAGCGGCGAGATGGTCGTTGGCGAATGCTGAGAAGATGATCACGCGCGGGGGACGGGGAAGCCGCTTGAGCTGTCGGGTGACCCAGAGGCCGTTGCGGCCACCGAGGTGGTAGTCGACCACTGCCACATCGACTGCCTCGTGCTGGGCCTGGGAGACGGCGCCCTCGCCAGTCGGGCATACGGCTACGACCTCAAATCCCGGCTCGTCCTCAAGCAAATGCTGGAGTCCCATCCGAACGGCCGGGTGATCGTCCACCACCAGCACGCGAAGAGCACGACGTGTCGAACCCGCCATCCGGCCGTTGCCCCTGCTGTTGTGTGTCGCTTCCCGAGAGGCGGTGAGCATGGTTCCTCCTTCGTCGCTGTTCACGCGAGGAGCGTCCTACCCGCATGAGCGAGCGACAATGGGGCGAGGACCCCATCATCTAGTCGGCTGGATGCCGCCAGGACACCGGCGAGAGCTCAAGACCCACGCGAGATCCCGGCGCCGTTCCTCGGCGGCGCGAACCCCAGCGACGAACATCTCCCTGGTGCAGTCCCCTCCATCATCCAGACCGACCCTGGGAAGCTGCGGCCGCGTGCGTGCCCGCTAGCTTGTTCGTTCATCAAAGCGTTCGCTCCCAACAGCGCGGTCTCCCCGGCCGCTACCGGCCGAACTTCGCATCGCACGAGGGCGCGATGTTGCACGTGACGGCGGCTGGCTGGGCGGCCACGCTCGGCCTAATCGCCGGCCTTCTGACCCTGGACTGGGTGCTGCTCGGGCGCCGGCCGCGTGCGGTGAGTCTCGGTGAGGCGGCTCGCTGGTCGCTCTTTTATATCGCTGTCGCGATTCTGTTCGGGGTCGTGTTCGGTGCGGTGGCCGGCTGGGGACTCGGCGCGCAGTATTTCGCCGGCTACGTGGTGGAGAAGAGCCTGTCGGTGGACAACCTGTTCGTGTTCTTGATCATCGTCACCACGTTCGCCGTACCTGCCGAGCATCAACCGAAGGCGTTGACGATCGGGATCACGATCGCACTCGCTCTGCGGGCCGTATTTATCGCGCTCGGCGCCGCGCTGCTGGCCGCGTTCTCGTTCATGTTCCTGATCTTCGGATTGACGCTGATTGCGACGGCGGCTCAGCTCTACCGCCACCGCGACCAGGATCCCTCGCTGCGGGACAACGTTGTGATCGCGGTCGCCCGTCGCGCATTGCCTCTGAGCGACCGTTACGACCGAGGCAAGATCGTCACACGGGTCGACGGTCGTCGCGCGTTCACCCCCCTGTTCTTGGTGCTAGTTGCTATCGGGAGCACGGACGTTCTGTTCGCGTTTGACTCGATCCCTGCGGTGTTCGGCGTTACCCAACACGGATACATTGTGTTTGCGGCCAACGCATTCGCGCTGCTCGGCCTGCGAGCCCTGTTCTTCCTGGTCTCCGGGATGCTTGACCGGCTTGTCTACCTGTCGAGCGGGCTTGCGCTGGTCCTCGCGTTCATCGGTGTCAAGCTCGTGCTGCAGTTCGCACACGGGCAGGATCACTCGATACCCGAGGTCTCGACGATGCTCTCGCTCGCGGTGGTCGCGGCCGTGATCGCGGTGACCGTGCTCGCCAGCCTGATCAAGGTGCGACGCGAGCCCGGCATCCGTGCCCATGCCGGATCGTTGCGGCAGCATGAGCAGGAGCAATCCGTGCAGCGCGCACGCGGTGAGCGCGATCGCTTGCGGTGAGCCCGCGAGGAAGAAGTAACACGCCACGGCGTGCCAGGACCAGCGCGCCCGTCCAGCTGGACGACTAGGCCACATATCACATGAGCCCGCCCCTCTCCAGGCTGTGGCGGAGCTGGCGGCGCGAAAGCGGTCAGAGACCGGAGCAAATGATGAGGTCTTTACCCCATTCCGGACAGGTCGACGGCGTGCGAGCCTAATCAGGCGTGACCAATTATCAAGGAGGAACAGTGCTGACCGCAGCCCGAGCAACTAAGCCTGACAGTGTCGATCGCGCCGGGACGCCGGATTCGCGGCGTCGTCAGATCCGCCTGATGATCGTAGATGACCATACGGCCGTTCGGCTCGGAGTTACGCAGCTACGCGCGAACATCGACGCGCCAGTGCTCATGGACGAGGAGGTCATACCCGACCACCTAGCCGACGAGCACGCCTCGCAGCAGATCATCGAGCGCGTGGCCTGGGCCGTCCTTGACGCACAGGAGGTCTCCAGACCATGGGCAGCCTGACTCAACCCCAAGGCAAACCTCGGGCGAGGCTCCGCGACGAGCACATCCTCGTCGGGTCGCGAAAAGGAGCCACCGTCGCCGAGCGTCTCAACGGCCGGCGGGTAGCAGTGCAGCCCAACGGCCGGCCGGCAAAAGCAGCGCTCGTGGAGAGGGTGCAGTCCTACCTGAGCTTGGAGCGCTGTTGAGGGCCGCTGTCGCCGCGCGCAACAATGGCGGGATGAGCCCTTCCGTCCAGGACAGTGCTCGCAGCCGATCCGGGCGTGCGCGATACCGCTCGCTGCGTCAGCGCCTCGTCGTGATCAACGCCGTGCTGCTGATCGCAGCGTGCCTGCTGACCGTCCTGATCGTTGCGCCTAGCAAGTTCTCGTCAATCGAGGTCGACGAGGGCGTGCTCATCGTGGCCGCACTCGCTGCGGTGACGCTGGTCAACGTGGGCATAGTTCATCGCTTCCTCGAGCCGCTGCAGGCCTTGACGGCTCTCGCGCGGCGGGTCGACCTGAGCAATCCCGGGGAGAGGGTTCCCGACGCCCGGCCGACGTCGGAGGCGGGCGAGCTCGCGGTGACGTTCAACGAGATGCTCGCGCGTCTGGAGCTGGAGCGCGGCGAGGCAACCCGCCGTGTTCTCGCCGCGCACGAGTCCGAGCGGCTGCGGATAGCCCAGGAACTGCACGATGAAGTCGGGCAGACGCTGACCGCGGTGTTGCTTCAGCTGAGCCGGCTGGAGGAGCGCCTGCCGGACAGTCTCAGCGGGGAACTGAGCGAGGCACAAGACGCGGCGCGCGCAAGCCTCGAGGATGTAAGACGCATCGCGACCGACCTACGTCCCGAGGCGCTCAAGGACCTCGGACTCGCCAGCGCGCTGGCCGCGCTCAGCGACGGATTCGGACGGCGTACGGGGCTGCGCGTTGACCGGCAGGTCCAGGCGCCGCTGCCGTCACTCGGCAACGAAGCAGAGCTCGTCGTGTATCGCGTCGCGCAAGAGGCGCTGACGAACGTGGCGCGCCACGCCCACTGCGACACCGCAGAGCTGACGGTCGAGAGCGATGCTGATCGGCTGACGCTCACCGTCCGAGACTATGGCTGTGGCCTGCCGAGCGGGTCCGCAGACGGCAATGGGATGCGCGGGATGCGCGAACGAGCTGGACTGATCGGCGCCAATCTCAAGATCCAAACGCCAAGCGATGGACCTGGGACCGAGCTGCGTTTCGAGCTACCGCTGAACGGTGCGCTGTGCAACGCCTGAAGACAAGGATCCTGCTGGCCGATGACCACGCTCTGGTGCGACGCGGGCTGCGCCTGATCCTCGACGCTCAGCCGGACCTGGAAGTGCTCGCGGAAGCCGGCGATGGCGCGGAGGCCGTCAAGCTCGCGTTGAACCCAGACATCGACCTGGCGATTCTCGACATCTCGATGCCGCGCATGACCGGGCTGCAGGCCGCGAGAGAGCTGCAGCAGCGGCGTCCAGACCTGCGCATTCTTGTGCTCTCGATGCACGAGAGCGAGCAGTATCTCTACGAGGCGCTCCGGGCTGGCGCATCAGGCTATGTCGTCAAGAGGGCAGCCGATCGCGACCTCGTCGAGGCCTGCCGCGCGACGATGCGGGGCGAGCCGTTCCTGTATCCAGCCGCGGTCACTGCGTTGATCGCCGACTCCCTGCGCCGGGATCGCAACAGCGAGGAACCCCGCAGCCCGCTGACGCCCCGAGAGACCGAGGTCATCAAGCTCGTGGCCGAGAGCTACACCAATCAGCAGATCGCAGAGGCACTTACTATCAGCGAGAAGACGGTGGAGCGCCACCGCGCGAACATCCTCGAGAAGCTCGGCATGCGCGACCGCGTTGAGCTGACCCGCTACGCGATCCGCAACGGTCTCGTCGAGGCGTGACTGATGCCGGCATGGGCGGACACCCAGGTCCCAGCACACTCGTCATGATCCGAGCCCCTGACCGAGACCTGCGTGCGCCCAGACGCGGCTCCGCGCCCGCGTCTGTCGGGGACATCAAGGCCGACGCGCGTCAAGCTAATCCCAAGAGCAGCAGGCAGCCGGAGAGGGTGAGCGAGGAGCTTCAGCGCTGGCTGAGAGGCGACGGCGAGAAGACGCTCGGGTCCCTTATCGAGCTCTTCGGGGAGCGGAGCTTCGCGATCCTCTTCATCCTCCTCCTCGGTGTCCCCGCGCTCCCCCTACCAACCGGCGGGGCGACACACGTCTTCGAGATCATCACCGTGCTGCTCGCACTCCAACTGATCGGCGGTCGCGAGGAGATCTGGCTACCCGCGCGCTGGCGCAGACTGGAGCTGGCCGGAGATAGGCAGCAGCGATTCATCACAGCCCTCATGAAGGTCATCCGCCGACTTGAGCGACTTTCACGACCTCGACTGCGTTTCGTGTTCGGCCACCGTGCAAGCAGCATCGCGTTTGGGATGCTCGTGATCGTGGGATCCTTGGGAGCCTTTCTGGCCCCGCCCTTCACTGGACTTGACACGCTGCCGGCGCTCAGCGTCGTGCTGCTCTCCCTCGGAGTCCTGCTCGAGGATTTTCTGGTCGTCCTCGTCGCGCTCGCCGTCGGCATCGCCGGACTCACTCTCGACGTGCTGCTCGGCGGCGCGGCGATCACCACGCTTCGCACCCTCATCTAGCGCGCTCGCGGTCGTCGCGCAAGGGTCCATGGTGGGAGGCTCGCTGAGCGAATGAGTCCGGGCGCGCAGACGACGGCGCGGTGGACGCGTCGGGCTCGGGACAGCCGGTGTCACTCCGCCGACGCGTTCAGTGCCACGCCGGGCAGCTCCAGACGGCCATTGGTGCGGAAGTCCTCGGCGGCCCGCTCGACCAGCGAGCGTACGGCCTCGCGATCTGCCTCGGGCATCGCCTGCAGCACCATCGCGATCCCGCCCGCCAACTCGGTGACGAACCGCCAGTAATCATCAAAACGCTCGAAGCGCCAGCTCACCTCGACCTCCTCGAATCGCGGGGCACTAAAGCCCGCGTCCCGCAAGAGCGAGCGCACCCGCTCGGGGTCCGCCAGCGCGAAGATGCCCGGGTCTTGCGGATTCGGCGGCGGCGCGCCGGTGTGCTCCATCAGCGCCCGGCCCGGTACAGAAGCCCACGGGTTGCGCTCGGCGGCGCCCCAAACCGAAAGCGACACCCGCCCGCCCCGGCGAAGCACCCGCCGGGTCTCCGCCAGCGCCGCCGCGGGATCGGCCATCAGCATGAAGCCCCAGCGACAGAGCACGCCGTCGACGCTGTCGTCTTCAAGGTCCATGCGCTCGGCGTCCATCTCGCGATGCTCGACGTTGATGAGACCAAGCCGCTCAGACTCGCGCTGCGCGGCCGCCACCATCTCGGGCGCGAAATCGGTCGAAATCACCCGCCCCTGCGGCCCAACCGCGCGGGCAGCGGCGAAACCCGTCTCGCCCGTGCCGGCCGCCAGCTCGAGGATCGTCTGGCCGGGCGCGGGCGCCAACGCTTCGAGCATCTTCTCAGAGACCGGGCGCGAAGCCTCCCACGTCCAGCCCCGCTCGCGGTCCCAGCCCGCCGCCATCGCCTGCCAGACCTCATAGCTGGCCCTGCGGTAGTCCTTCGTCGTCACGGGCGCGATCGTATTCGACCAACAACCTCCGTGCGAAGGGCACGCGGATCGCGACGCCGTGGCGGGAAAGGAACACTATCGACGAGAGTGTTCCTTTTCCCGCCGAAAACAATATTTCGGACTACTCGGTCGAGACGCCTAGATTGAACGAGCTGCGGGAGCTGGGATCGCGCTTTGGTTGCTCTGTGCAGAGCCAGATCACGCTGAATCAGATGGATCTCGAGCGGGTCGCCGTCCACCGGCTCGAGGCAGCTGGCGATGAACTCGTCCGGAGCCAGTGAGAACTCCCAATCGCGACGTGGCCAGAGGATGAGCAGCACCGCGAAACCGAGCAGCACGAAGCATCCAATCGCGACCCAGCCGGACACACCGATGTCGTGTCGAACCAGCGTCTGACCACCGAAAAACGACGTGGTGATCGCCGCGGCGGCGATCAGCGTGCCGGCGCGCGCTCGCAACTCAACGACGGTTCGCTCCTGGTCCCGCGGTGATCACGACCGCGTCGAGCAGGTCGCTTCCGACGTGCTGGGCGAGCCAGTGGAGGTGGCGGACATCGCGATCGTTGGGCACGGCCGCGAGCTTTACCTCAATTGCGAGGATGCGTCCGTCGCGACGCTCCACGATCAAATCCACCTCGTGGTCGCCGTTTCGCGTTCTCATGTGGCTGACCCGGGCGCGGGCCGCCTGGGCGTAGACCCGGACCGAGAGCGTCACGAGCGACTCGAACAGTGCGCCGAGCAGCGGACCGTCGCGCAACGACGGTGGCCCGACCGGCTCTGCGGATAGCAGGGCTCCGGCGCTCGCTCCGAGCAGGCTCGCGGCGAGGGCGGGATCCGCGAGATGGTGCTTGGGGGCCATCGCGAGCCGTGAGATTCGGTTGCGTGTCGGCGCCCATGCGGGCAATGGGTCGACGATGAACAGTCGTTGCAGGATCTCACGGTAGGGCTGGGTCGTTGTCTTCGCGGGCTTCTCACCTCCGCCGCCCGTGGCCGCGTCGCGGATCGTCTCGTATGAGGCCGTCGAGGCCGTGGCGGCCGCGTAGGCGTTCATCCATCGCAGTAGGGTGGCCGGCCGGCGGATGAGGTGACCCATCTCCTCGAAGTCGCGCTCCACGATGCGCTGGAGGTAGCTGTCGAGGAAGTCGGCGCGGGCGGCGTGGGCCCGAGATTATTCGTGGAGCCTAGTGATGCTCTCGTCGGTGGAGCTGAACCGGCCGAAGCGCCTGATGAGGGCACTCATCAGCCAGCTGCGCTTTTCTGTGATGAAGAAGCCGGGAGGTGGAGTCGCTGGCAACGTGTTCGGCGGGCGTGGAACCGGACGTATCTGAGCTGGCGCTATTCCGCTGGAGTCTCTGCGTGCCATGGTTTGAGCT
This sequence comes from Solirubrobacteraceae bacterium, assembly GCA_049800435.1. GTDB lineage: Bacteria > Actinomycetota > Thermoleophilia > Solirubrobacterales > Solirubrobacteraceae > Palsa-744. The sequence goes on along the minus strand of JBARJU010000197.1, from coordinate 911 downwards.
TAGCCGATGAGGCTGATTGTCCACAACATGATCTCTGCGGTGAGCAGCAAACTGCTCACCGTCAGCCACCCGGACAATCGAGCGATCTTGTCGCGATTGAAGGCGAGACGGTGCTCGATCCAAGCGCTGACCGCCCGATACGCATCGGATATCTCCGTAGTCTCGCCACGATCGCTTTCGGCAAGCAGGGTTTGTCCGTCGAACCCCACCAGTAGTTCGTGTGCCATCAGGACCCAAACGGCACTGCCGAGGCTGAGTACGAACGATGCGAGCCCGAGAGCGCCACACGCGCTGAGGGCGCTGCGGCCGGCCTCGGCGCCGAGCAGCGATCCTGCGATCGACGCGGTTGCCAGCACCGTTGCGGCACGGGTGCGCAGTCCCGCGAGTGCGCGCTCTTGCGCGGCGAGCGCCCCCGCGGTGAGCTCGAAGCCGAGCTGCTCGATCGATTGAGCCACGGATCGGTTGTACTCGGCGATGGGGATGGCACCGGGCGGGATCGCTATCGCGATGACACCGCCCGTCGTGCGGTTCGGTAGGCCGTACGCCGCACCGTTGTGCGGGATCGGAGGTGTTCGGTGCTCAGGACCGTCCCGTCCGGATCGCACGTTCGGAGATTGAACCTGGCGCAGGAACGCTCACTTCACACCACGTCGGTGCACGAACGAACTCAGACTGCCTGGTGAGGCGCGACGAATACGCTGCGTCGCTTCGGGGAGTTTGTGTACTACGTGGGGGGTTGGACCGCGCTTGCATTCGCCGTGGCGATCCAGAGCACGCGGACGGGGTGCGCGTGGAGACGGCGCCGGGAATCGACCGCTTGTGCTGCTTTGGACCCGCTTCGCTTCGGCCGTTATCGTGTCCTGTGTGGGAGCGTGAGCTTCCCAAGGAGCTTGCGGACGCGGCTGAGCGCG
>JBARJU010000196.1:0-2137 GCA_049800435.1 Solirubrobacteraceae bacterium | reverse complement strand
GCCACCCGCCGCCCAGCACTGCGGACATGGCGGCGAACAGCCGCCCGACCTCCGGAAGGCGAGGACATCCCGTGGCTGCCGGACGCCAGCGTTTCTCGATCATCAGCGACGGACTGCCCACGCAGCTGCCTGATATCGACCCCGACGAGACCAGGGACTGGGTCGAGTCCTTCGACAGCGTGGTGCGCAGCCGGGGCCGTGGCCGGGCCAGGTACGTCATGCTGCGCCTGCTGGAGCGGGCCCGCGAGCAGAACGTCGGGGTGCCCGGCCTGCGCAGCACGGACTTCATCAACACGATCCCGCCCGAGCGCGAGCCGTGGTTCCCCGGTGACGAGTACGTCGAGCGGCGGATCCGGGCCTACATCCGGTGGAACGCCGCCGTGATGGTGTCCCGGGCCAACCGGCCCGGCCTGGGCGTGGGCGGCCACATCGCCACCTACGCCTCGGCCGCCAGCCTGTACGAGGTCGGCTTCAACCACTTCTTCCGCGGCAAGGACCACGGCGAGTCGGGCGACCAGGTCTTCTTCCAGGGGCACGCGGCGCCGGGCATCTACGCCCGCGCGTTCCTCGAAGGCCGGCTCAGCCAGCACCAGCTGGACGGATTCCGCCAGGAACTGTCCCACCCGGGTGGCGGCCTGCCGTCCTACCCGCACCCGCGGCTCATGCCGGACTTCTGGGAGTTCCCGACGGTGTCCATGGGCCTCGGCCCGATCAACGCGATCTACCAGGCCCGGTTCAACCAGTACCTGCTGGCCCGGGAGATCAAGGACACCAGCCGCTCGCACGTCTGGGCCTTCCTCGGTGACGGCGAGATGGACGAGCCCGAGGCCCTCGGCGCGATCGGCCTGGCGGCCCGCGAGGAGCTCGACAACCTCACGTTCGTGATCAACTGCAACCTGCAGAGGCTGGATGGCCCGGTGCGCGGTAACGGGAAGATCATCCAGGAGCTCGAGGCGTTCTTCCGCGGCGCGGGCTGGAACGTGATCAAGGTGATCTGGGGCCGGGACTGGGACCCGCTGCTGGCCAAGGACACCGACGGCGTCCTGGTCAACAAGATGAACAACACCCCGGACGGGCAGTTCCAGACCTATTCGGTGGAGCCCGGCTCCTACACCCGGGAGCACTTCTTCGGCACCGACCCGCGGCTGCGCGCCATGGTCGAGCACCTGTCCGACGAGGAGGTGCGCAACCTGTCGCGCGGTGGCCACGACTACCGCAAGGTCTACGCGGCGTTCAAGGCGGCGCAGGAGCACGTCGGGCAGCCCACGGTGATCCTCGCGCACACGATCAAGGGCTGGACGCTGGGCCCGGACTTCGAGGCCCGGAACGCCACCCACCAGATGAAGAAGCTCACGGTGGCCGAGCTCAAGGATTTCCGCGACCGGCTCTACCTGCCGATCCCGGACGCCGCGCTGGAGGCGCAGCTCCCGCCGTACTACCACCCGGGTGCGGAGTCCGAGGAGATCCAGTACATGCAGGAGCGCCGGGCCGCGCTCGGCGGCTACCTGCCCAAGCGGGTGGTCCGGGGCAAGCCGCTCAAGCTGCCCGGCGACCCGGTCTACAGCGAGATGAAGCGGGGCTCCGGCAAGCAGGCGGTGGCCACCACGATGGCCTTCGTCCGGCTGCTCAAGGACCTGATGAAGGACCCCGGGATCGGCGCCCGCTTCGTGCCGATCATCCCGGACGAGGCGCGCACGTTCGGCATGGACTCGCTGTTCCCGACGGCCAAGATCTACTCGCCGCACGGGCAGACCTACGAGGCCGTGGACCGGGCCCTGCTGCTGTCCTACAAGGAGTCCGAGCGCGGCCAGATCCTGCACGAGGGCATCAGCGAGGCCGGCGCGATGGGCTCGGTGATGGCGGCCGGGACGTCCTACGCCACGCACGGCGCGCCGATGATCCCGGTCTACGTCTTCTACTCGATGTTCGGCTGGCAGCGCACCGGGGACGAGATGTGGGCGCTGGGCGACCAGCTGGGCCGCGGGTTCCTGCTCGGCGCCACCGCCGGGCGCACCACGCTCACCGGGGAGGGCCTGCAGCACAACGACGGGCACTCGGTGCTGCTGGCCTCGGTCAGCCCGGCCTGCGTGGCCTATGACGCGGCCTGGGGCTTTGAGCTGGGCTACATCGTCAGGGA
>JBARJU010000195.1:0-13738 GCA_049800435.1 Solirubrobacteraceae bacterium | reverse complement strand
ACGGCGCCGGGAATCGACCGCTTGTGCTGCTTTGGACCCGCTTCGCTTCGGCCGTTATCGTGTCCTGTGTGGGAGCGTGAGCTTCCCAAGGAGCTTGCGGACGCGGCTGAGCGCGAGCGCGCGACGGAGCGTTGCCTTGGCGTCCTCGAAGGTCGGTCGCGATCTGGGCCTCAAGGACCTTGCGTGACCAACCGTTCTCGACGGCCTTCGCCGCGTACCAGAGACGCGGCGCGGGGTCATCAAGCTTGTCGAGCAGGCAACGGATGTGGCCCCACGGCAATTGTCTAACGGGCTGTTGGACAATTGCGTCGGCATTCTCTCCGGGCCAGGCGTCGGCGAAGCGGCGCATGTGGTGGAGGTTGGCGCGCGAGAGGCCCGTCATCTCCGGGAACTCTCGGCGGAGGTCCGCGGCCAGCCGGTCGATGACCTTGGCGCCCCAGCCCTCGCGCCGCTCGCGGTCGAGAATCTCGTGTCCGATCTCCCAAGTAGAGCTTGATGAGCTCGCTGTTGACCGCGAGCGCAGCACGGGTGCGCGCGGCCGCGATCCGGGTCTTGACCTCGGCAAGGAACTCGGGATAGTCGGCTGGCAACCCTGTCGCCCGCTGTTCGATCGATTGAGCCACGGATTGGTTGTACCTGACGGTAGCGATCGCTTCGTCGGAGATCCTCGTCGTGAGATCGCCGCCAGCGAGTGGTCGGGGGGCCGGTATGCCGCACCGTTGTGCGGGATCGGGCGGGTGGGTCGGGGTGGAGCTCCGAGTCGCTGACGGGCAAGGTCGCGAGCTGGCTATACCTAGACGTTTGTTCGACAATTTGGCGTACACTGGTGAGTATGGCTACGGCACGATTCGAGAGCTGGGCCGCCAAGTCAGCGGTGTTGTCAATGAGGTCAGGACCACGGGGCGGCCCGCGTTCGTCACTCATCGTGGTACACCCGTAGCTGTCCTGCTGCCGCTCGACGCAGAGCAGCTTGAGGACTACATACTCGCCAACGCACCCGAATACGTCGCCTCGATGCGCGAGGCGGACGAGGCGATCGAACAGGACGAGCCAGGCGTTCCGCTCGCGGACGCCATCGCCGAGTTCGAGGTCGAGCACGGACCGCTCCGCGACGCAGGCTGAGGCAGGTTGCCCGCGTCATACATCGCCGCGACCTTGAGCGAGCAGTACGAACCCTCGGGGACTGAGAGGAGCTATCTGCACGATGGGCGTTTCTTGCATGCTGTTCAGAGGGGGACACCAGCCTCAGCATCCACGGACAGGGCACCGCCGTCCCTGGGCCGAGCCGCCACGCTCACGGCTTGACTCCGAATTCCGTTTCGGTCACTTCCTCCAGTCCACCGAGGACGGTGGATGCGAAGTAGGGAGCCTTGCCAAGACGGCCGCCCGTTACCGAGGAAACGGCGCCGGAGGCTTCCCCGCCACCACCCCCGCTGACGGAGGAGCCTTCGCCCGTGGCCTTGTTTTCCTTGCCCCCCGACACTGTGGCGTCCTTCGCGGCGGCTCGGTTGCCCGCTCCGCCGAGGATCGAGGCATGGGCACCTGAGATCTTGTTGCTGAAGCCTCCCCCGAGGATCCCGCCGTAGCTGGTATAGGCATTGCCTGTCCCGCCGAGCAGAAGATTGTGCGACCCGGTCTGTGTCCCGGGGCTTGGGTCATACCCCAGGATCAGGTTTCCCGTCCTGTTGATCGTGCTCTCAGACCCCGACCCGGGAGAGAGATGGCGGCCCACGCGCGGGGCGACCTCAGCAGGTGCTCTACGCCGGTATCCGAGACGAGTCGTGTTCCTGGTGTTCGCAGGCCCGTTCATACAGCGTCTCTGGGGCCATGTCGACGCCGTTGGGCCAGACGACGGTGCCGATCTGCGGGTCGACGCGGACCTGGGCGAAGAAAGCCGGGTCGGCGAGTGGCTCGAACACGCGGCGCCAGTTGCGCCCGGTGAAGTCGATGTCGCCCACGAGTCCGTCCTCGAAGGTGAGGCGTAGCTGGTGATCGCCGATGATCTTGACTCCGGTGACATCAATGAGCTTGTCCATGGCCGGCATTCTAATGCAGTGGGTCGATCGGGTTCAATGGATATTCGTTGACGGCGAGCTCCCAGTCGGCCCGCAGCTCGTCGGCGTGCAGCTCGGTCCAGGCCTGCACGAGGCGAAGTTGCCGCCTCGGGAGGTCGCCGACGATGATCTCGCCGGCCAAGTCGAGCGATGCTCTGTGCAGACGAGAGTCGTCCGCAACCTCGATGGTCGCGCTGGATGGCTGCTATAGCCGCATGATGTTTCTCGAAGCCTCCCCTGCGTGTGAGGCCGCGCAGGTCTACAACAAGCCTGGCACGTTTAATGACCGTGTCGTGGTCGGCGCCAGGGTAAGCGGTGACGATCAGGGCTACGCCGGCTACGCGGCGGCCTGCTTCGCTCGCCGACGTGGCGCGTCTCTCAACCCGAGGGCACGGATGGCCAGGCGTGTGTTCTCCGGCGTGTCGGGGATGCTCCCAGACCGCCATCCGTCGATCCATGTCTCGGGATCGTGTTCGGTGGTGTCGCGAAAGTCCTCTCGCTGGTCCTGTGAGTCGGGCGAGCCGTGCTTCATTGGCTCCGGGCGTCCTCGCTCCAGCCGCTTCAGGTAGCGCTCGTAGGCCAGGCGCGGAATGCGCACCGACTTGCCGAAGCGGACCGACGGCAGCTGCTGGGCCTTGCACATCTTGTAGACCGCGGAGACGTCCATCTGCAGCTCGGCGGCCACCTGGGGGACGGTGAGATATCGGCTGTCGAGGTCGCTCATGATCGCTCGCTCTGAGTCTACCACGCTAACGCACGTAATCCTCTAGATCCAGACTATCCACTATATCGGCAGCAGTGTTGAGACCTTGAGCCTGCAGTCGCTCGATGTCCGCCGCTAGCTGGAGGGCTGCCTGCATCGCGCGCCCGGGAGTCGCACGGCCGCACGGCCGGCGAACCACAGTCATCGCTGGCGGATGCCAATGCAACGGCATCTCGGGATGACGCACAGGGTCCAGGTCATAGTGGAGATCGATGGCTGGGTCGACGCAACCGACCCAGTAGGTGTAGGCGAGCACGCTCAGGCCACGCTGGGCATGCGCCCCGTCGATACCGGCTCGCCAATGCTCGACCAGAACGACGCGCACGTCGAGCGGGCAGTCCTCCAAGCCGGCCGTGACCTCCACCATCCCGGTGCGAGGCTCGGCGATATACGTCGGGTCCACGTACGAAGTGCCGGGCCGAGGATCCTGTGTTGGGTGCGCATCCGCGCAGCCCGGTGGGGACTGGCGCTCTTGGGGGCGGGGCCTCCTTGCCCCGCCGCCGAGCATGGTGCAGGTACCGGGCTTGGTCACCCGTTGGCCTATCCCGCCGCAGGTCCGCGCCGAGCGCGGAGCCTCTCGATCGCGGTGTAAGAGACCGCGGCGCGTCGCAGCTCAACGAACGTGCGCATGATCGCGATGTTGACGGCGACCGCCGTCTTGCTCCGAAGAACGCCGGACAGCATCGCCACGCCTTGCTGTGTGAAGACGTAGGGCGCGTAGCGACATCCGCCGTGTCCGTCACTTGAGATCGCAGATTGCGATCTCAAGGCAGCAGCCTCGTTTCTCGTCAGCTGGAACCCGTCGCTCGGCGGGTGGTTGCGGGTAGCGTGGGGGTGTCGCCGTTGAGCGTTGGTCGCGAGCCCTCTGCGCCTCACTTGCCCCGCGTGTAGGGGGCATGTTTTTTGGTGCGCATCCGTGCCTCGCCGCGGAGTGCGGCGCAGGTCTCGCCGCTATATCTCCACCTGTGCAACACGAGCTTCGGCTTGGACGATCTCATCAGTGTGCCGGTCGACGATCTGCTGTATGCCGGCGCTGATCTTCTCCAGGTCGGGCAGTCGGTCTTGCATCTCGTCGGGCACTTTCTCAGTGAGCGCCGGTGTGGCGTTGTAGCGCGCGATGCCGACGGGCCGCTTGATGCCTTGCAGGGCGTAGCGCGCGACGGTCTGGTTGCGGCTTGCGCAGAGTACGAGGCCGATCGTCGCCTCGTGGTGATCCTCACGCAGATGGTTGTCGACGACGTTGACGTAGAAGTTGATCTGCCCTGCGTACTGGGGCCGGAACTTGCCGAGCTTCAGCTCGATCGCGACATAGCGGTTGAGCGGGATGTGGAAGAAGAGCATGTCGATGAAGAACTCTTCTCCGTCGACGTCCAACGGGACTTGGCGGCCGACGAACGCGAACCCGGTGCCGAGCTCGATCATGAACCGCTCGATCTCTGCGACCAGCGAGCGCTCGAGACGGCGCTCATCTACATCATTCGTGACGCCGAGGAACTCGAGGTTGTAGTCCTCGCGGACGATCTGCTGGACCAGCTCGCTCTCCGGCGCGGGGAGGGTGTCGGAGAAGTTCGTGAGCGCGCGGCCCTCGCGTTCGTGTAGGCGGGTGGCGATGTGGTGTTCGAGCAGCTTGCGCTGGCCGATCTATGATCGGTAGCCGTGCTCGATGGCCTTCACGGCGTACCATTCGCGCGCCGTGGCGCTGCTCAGCTTCTGCATCAACATGATGTTGTGGCCCCACGGCAATCGGGCAACAGCCTGTTGCACAATTGGTTCCTCCGGCCAGGACGCTGCGAATGTGCGCATGTACTTGAGGTTGCGGACCGAGAGGCCCTTCATCTCGGGGAACCCCTGCCGAAGGTCCGCGGATAGCCGCTCGATGACCTTCGAGCCCCAACCTTCGCGGTCTTGTCGCGTGAGGATCTCCCTGCCGATCCACCAGTAGAGCCTGATCAGCTCCTCGTTGACCGCGAGCGCAGCTCGTGTGCGGGCAGCGCCGATCTCACGCTTCAATCGCGGTCTTCCTCGTGACGGGACCGGCCGCCGGCGCGCGTGGAGAGACGGCACATTTGTCGGCTTCTTCTTGGCGCTCGTGACCTACAGGTGGCAGCCGCGAAAGAGGCGTCCCGAACACCCTCGTGAGCCGGGCCTGCGGGGCGTGCGTGAAAACAGAGAGGGCGCGGCCCCTCATGGGCGTCAAGAAGCTCTTGGACGTCTCCTACGACCCAATCCTACGCATGCCATGCAATGGTGCTTGAGATCGCACCTTGCCCTCGGCCACCCGCTCTGTAATAGGACAGGCGCCGCCGCCCCTTGGCCGAGCCGCAGCCCTCACGGCGCCACCCCGTATTCCGCTTCGGTCACTTCCTCCAACCCACCGAGGACGGTGGATGCGAAGTAGGGAGCCTTGCCGAGTCGGCCGCCCGTTACCGAGGAAACGGCGCCGGAGGCTTCCCCGCCGCCACCGCCGCTGATGGAGGAGCCTTCGCCCGTGGCCTTGTTTTCCTTGCCGGCGGAAACCGCGGTGTAGAGGTTGCCGGCGAGGTTGAGTGCGCCGCCGGACACGGAGGAGTTCTCAGCGCTGGCCTGGTTGCCCATGCCGCCGAGGATCGAGGCGAAGAAGCCGGGATGGACGGTGCAGCCGCTGCTGAGGGTGGGGGTTCCGCTGCCGGCGAGGTTTGAGCAGCCGGCCCTCGTAGCTGATGTGGGGCAGGAGCATCCCTGCCACGGGGTGGTGCGCCCGTTGTGGCACGGGGCGCCCATGCTCGATTGGATGCATGTTTTGGGGCGCATCCGCGCGGCCCGGTGGGGATCGGCGCTCGTGGGGGCGGGGCGTCCGTGCCCCGCCGCGGAGCGTCATGCGGGCCGCGTCAGATCACGACGAGCTCGCGCTGGGGGTATGCGGATAGTCCGTGTTGAAAGCCGGTGATCCCGCTGCGATCCAGGTGGCGTGCCGTCATGTAGCCATGCGCGTGTGCTCCGTCTCGCGGACCACTACCCGGTCCGTGTGGCGCTGGCTCAGTGATGAGTGAGCGTGGCCTGACCGAGCGCTTGGGCTATGAGGGCGAGGTCGTGCTTGTCGTGGAGGTGACGGGCGTGCTCGCGTAGGTCGAAGGCCGCGTTCATGGCGGCAACGAGGTCGGCGGCGTGCGCGTCGACCTCGACCTTGGCCTTGTGGTGCTCGGCTAGCCAGTGGGCGATGTCTGGCCAGTGCCATAGGCGGGTCTTGTGGTCTGCGTATGTGACTGGAGCCGGGAAGCCTCCGGGGCCGCGTTGGTTGGTGGAGAGCAGCCGGATGTACTCGCGTGAGAGCCCGCTGCGCTTGGCGATAGCGGCCATTGTGACGAGATCGTCGGGCTCGATGCGCACGACTAGTAGACCCGGCACGGCGGAGGTGACGTCTCGGATGGCGCTGGCCAGCGCCTCGCTGAAGCTATTGGCTTCGCGATCGAACGCTCCGTACTGAGCACCGTCACGCACTCCAAACAGGGCGTCGTCGCAGCCGACCTCGTACAACGCATCCAACCGTTCGTCGTCCAGCACATCGGTGGCGCTGAAGAAGATGGTGAAGCTGTAGATCGTTGGTGTGGTGGTTGCGTTCACTTGCTTGTCCGCCGTTTCACGATGCTTGGTGTGCCAGGCTTGTGATCGCATTTCTCGGTGGCCTCACGGATGCGCTTCGCGATGTCGTCGGGCCGTCGCGGTGTGCTCCAGATCGCAACTTCACAGCCGGAGCCGCAGGACAGGGTTCCCCAGCGATGTCCCGCCCCTTTAGCTCTGTCTGTCTTCCAGTCGGCATGTTCAGCATCCTTGATCGCCTTGCGAATGTCCTTGTGTGGGTGACGGTCGGTGTGAGCCATTAGCATAGCAATGAGTTGGAGGTTGTCAACATACGCGGGTCAGGCGAGGCATCGACGTGAGCCGCGCATCACGCCCACGCAGCTCGCGGGGAGTGCCGACCAGCCTGCCAAGGCTTTGGGGTTTTATCGCTGGCGGGCGTGTGCCTGGCATGACTGGTGACCCTACGCCGCGCCCGCGACGCCCTCAGTGCCGGTTATGACGGCCGTCGCGCCTGTGTGGCGCGGGTCAATCGCCCGTATCCCGCGCCGCTGAGCGGGATCGGGGCATCGCCTGACGGCAAGCCGCAAGTCCGAGGCAACGCCCCGCGATCCGAAGTTGGCCGGAAAACGCTCAGCGCACAGGCGCGCCCCCCGCGCCTGACGCTACGCCCTATTGCGGCGTCCCCACCGGAAGTAGCCGGCGGCACAGACGGCGTTCAGGCAGACCAGGTGGTAGAGCGTCTTGCTGCCGCGCACCTGGTCGGCTGGACGACGCTGGATGTCGCGCTCCGCTGCTGCAACAAGGCCCAATGACAGCACGATGAGAACGGCGATCCCGAGCGGCCTGTAGTGACCCAGCGGCGCCTCAGCGAATCAAGATCGGCTCGCTGTAGCCCGACACGTGCGCGCCGTCATCGCCCCCTGAACCGAGCCGCAGCGCTCACGGCTTGACTCCGTATTCCGCTTCGGTCACTTCCTCCAACCCACCGAGGACGGTGGATGCGAAGTAGGGAGCCTTGCCGAGTCGGCCGCCCGTTACCGAGGAAACGGCGCCGGAGGCTTCCCCGCCGCCACCCCCGCTGACGGAGGAGCCTTCGCCCGTGGCCTTGTTTTCCTTGCCGGCGGAAACCGAGGCGTAGAGGTTGCCGGCGAGGTTGAATGCGCCGCCGGACACGGAGGAGTTCTCAGCGCTGGCCTGGTTGCCCATGCCGCCGAGGATCGAGGCGAAGTCGCCGGCGTGTTTGCTATCGGTGCAGAAGGCGCTGACGGAGGGGGTTCCACTACCGGCGAGGTTCGAGCAGCCGCCGCTGACGGTGGAGTAGTTGGTGGTCGTCTTGTTGTAGGCACCACCTGTGATCGTGCTTGCGTATCCCGACGCGGTGTTTCCTCCTCCTCCGAGGATCGAGGCATAGGGGCCAGAGATCTTGTTGTTATAGCCTCCTCCGACGATTCTGCCATAACTGGAATACGAATTCCCGGTCCCACCGATCAGGAGGTTGTGCGACCCGGTCTGTGTCCCGGGGTTTGGGTCATATCCCAGGATCAGGTTTCCCGTCCCGTTGATCGTGCTCTCAGACCCCGACCCGTCGATCACCTGCAGGTTGATCCCTGTGAACTGGATGGTCGGCTTTCCATCGATTCCAGATGCCTCGTAGTTGATGTGAGGCAGGATCGAGATCAGCTTTTCCTGTTCGGTTTTTTCGCTGGGCAACGCCACACTGGTCGCTGCGCCACACGAGCCTTTCACGGGCGTGGCGATGGATACGCCTTCACCGGAAGGCACACACAACGTGACCGAGGACGCTCCAAGCGCAGAGCCAGCCACGCCAAGGAACACCGTTCCCAAAGCAATCGACAACGCGACGCGTCTCATATCCACCGCTCCTCATCGTCATCGCGGGCATCGACCGCGGAAAACTTACATCCGTGCCACGGGTGCGCCCGGTGTGGCACAGGGCGCCCGCGCTCGACTGGGTGCGTGTTTTGGTGCGCATCCGCGCGGCCCGCGGCGGGGACTGGCGCCCGTGGGGGCGGGGCCTCCTTGCCCCGCCGCCGAGCATGGTGCGGCGCGACTGGAGCAGGTTCGGGTTACGAGCCCAGGCTCTCGGCTGCTGTGGGGCCGAGGCGAGGCGGCTAGGTTTGCGAGTTGGATGGACCGGGTGCTAGGGGGGCGGGGCGCCCGTTCGGAGCGGGAACGATCGGGCGGATCTGCGGCCCGTTCATCGATGTGGGAATCGAGGGGGTCTGGGCGGGCCGGTAGCCGCCCTCTCTGATCTCGACATGCTGAGCGACAGCTAGCCTTTTCTCTGTGGGAAGTGTTCTTTTAGGCATTATCGTCAGTCTAGAGCAGAGTGCGGTCTTTGTCCACCGGTTCGGCGAGTTCTTCCTCGGCTTCGGCGCCGGTATCGGCGGGCTGGATGATGTACATGTGCGCTATCTCGTCACGCGAGATCCAGAGAGCTCGTGGAGGCTCGAATGCGCCGATCCGGCCACCCGTGGCATCCCCGGGCTCAACTCGCTCGAGCCAAAGGGTCGTGGCCCTCCTGGGCCGGCGTTCTCGACGCCCAAGACTGCTCACCGAACACGCCGATCAAAGTGCGCCACGACGCCGTCTGCGTGGGCTCTGACGAGAAGTCGCCATCGGAGAAGATCGGAGTCTTCGGATGGATTACGAGGACAGCGCCTGTCTTCAATTGCTGTTCGAATGCCCTGTCCCAGCCATGGCGTGCGTCCCTGGCGCCCAGAACTGGCGCCCACCACTTCAGCTCACCACCGCGTTCCGCCCTCTTGATCAGCCAACCCAGCAGCAGACCCGCGATAGTTGGGATGGCTACAGCGGAGACGAGTACATAGAGCGCTATCGCTGCTGCATGGTCTGTCCAAGCTCCCGTCTGACGGACGTCGTCGTAGATGCGGCCGGTCCAGCCGGTCAGTGCGATGATCGCTTGAATGACCACTGCGTAGAAGAGCGCTCGAAGAACGGTTTCCAGGTCCCCGCTGGAGGGTCGTTGGGCGCGCTGGGCCTCCTGCAGCTGGACCAGCACGAATCCTGGCAGGACGAACAAGAGCAGCGCAATGAGGGCTGTCAGCGTCGGAATCATGAGAGCCGGATCAGCTCGCTGTTGACCGCCAGCACGGCACGGGTGCGTGCGGCCGCGATCCGAGCTTTGACCTCGGCAAGGAGCTCGTGGTAGCCGGCGGGTCGCGCGCCGGTGCGGCGTGTGGGCGGAACATCGCTCATCGAACACATGTTCGCATAAGCTCCCGGACGGAATCCTGTGCCCGAATCTCAGTCGAGCTCACAGTCAGCCGGGTGTCCTACATGAGCGCGAGCAGGCCGAGCCGAGGGTGGCAGTCCGTGCCGCGACGCACAGACCACCACTCGATCCGCGCTCCCTGCGCTACTACGGCTTGACCCCGAATTCCGCTTCGGTCACTTCCTCCAGTCCACCGAGGACCGTGGATGCGAAGTAGGGAGCCTTGCCGAGACGACCGCCCGTCACCGAGGAAACGACACCGGAGGCTTCCCCGCCACCGCCGCCGCTGACGGAAGAGCCTTCGCCCGTGGCCTTGTTTTCCTTGCCGGCGGAAACCGAGGCGTAGAGGTTGCCGGCGAGGTTGAGTGCGCCGCCGGACACGGAGGAGTTCTCAGCGCTGGCCTGGTTGCCCATCCCGCCGAGGATCGAGGCGAAGTAGCCGGTATGGACAGGGTGCGCCCGTTGTGGCATGGGGCGCCCACGCTCGGCAGGATGCATGTTTTGGTGCGCATCCGCGCAGCTCGGTGGGAATCGGCGCCCGTGGGGGCGGGGCCTCCTTGCCCCGCCGCGGAGCACAGTGTGCGGAGCAGGCTTGGTCACCATTGGCCACGTCCTACAGACCGCCGGTCTCAGAGCACTACCAGTTCGCGCTGGGGCTTTGCTGCCGGCCCGTACTCGAAGCCGAGGATCGCGCGTGCTTCCAAGGCCTCGGCGAGTCGCATTAGTGTACGTGCGTTGGTTGCGTGTTGTCCGCTCTCGATTCGTGAGATCGCCGACGCTGTGGTGTCCATCCGCCTGGCGAGCTGCTCTTGGGAGAAACCAAGCGCCGCCCTGCGCATGATGACCAGCCGCGCCAGGGCCTCGAATGGGGCGAGACGCTCGTGTTCGGTGCGAATCTCAACATCCTCGAGCGATGCGCGGATGTCGTCGGCGACAGACGTGCCGATCGGGCTTTGATCATGGGGGTGTTTGGTTTGGCGTGGCATTGGCGACGCTCCCGAGAGCAAGGTTAGCATTTTTGTGAAGTCTCCTCAAGGTGCGTCGTGTCCCGCCGCCCGTGGCGGGCGGCGTGGCCTGGCGTTCATCCGCGTCTGGAAGTCCTGCGATCGCATCTTGGCTGTGTGGACCTCGGAGGTGGAGAGCTTCCCTGTCGTCTTGCGGAAGGCATGGAGCAGGACAAGCAGCCCCTCCGATCGTCGATAGAGCACACGGTAGTGCTCTGCTCCGAAGTGGCAGCGCAGCTCTCGCAACTCGCCATCGACCTGAGAGCTGTGCGGGAAAGGAAGATGCGGGACGTCATCGCTGAGCAGGTTGAGACGGGCGATCTGGTTGCGCAGCGAAACACGATGCTTCTTGTCGAGTGACTGGAGGAGCTCGCGGACTGGCTCGCTCCCGTCAGAGGCACGGTAGTAGACCGCTTGGAACGAGGACATGCCACTATTCGCCCATGAGGACGGTCGAGGCGAACATCAGCCTCGGGCCATAGCCCGGGTAGCCAGCCCCCGGTTCTGAGCGCTCTTCATTCATCGCGCCCAGGCTACGCATGGGTTAGGACGGTTCTCTGCCGAGCCCGGCAATCGTCCAGCGGGCTGTTGGACGATCTCATCGCCATCCGACTCGCACGGGCAAGCTTTGAACGCGAGAGCCAGTCACGTCCGGGATGTCGCGGCGGAGGCCTCGAGCATGACGCGCAGCGGGCATCCCTGGCGCGGCGCGAGCGGCGGCGACCGGCGCAGGGAGAGACGCAATGCGCAGAGCATCGGCGGCGGCGCTCACGACGAGCGCGCGCTGGTGCTCGTGACGCCGGCATGGCTCTGGGTCGGCGCAAGTCGCCGGGGCCCGCCCGTCAGACCATGGGCCGCCCGAGCATAGGCGAGTCCCCTCGCCCGCAACCGCGCCAAGCGCGTGTGGTTATGCGGGTCAGCCCACGCCGGCGGTCTTCCTCGTGACGGGACCGGCCGCCGGCGCGCGTGGAGAGACGGTGCATGTGTCGGCTTCTTCTTGGCGCTCGTGACCTACAGGGTGGCAGCCGCGAAAGAGGCGTGTCGAACACCCTCGTGAGCCGGGCCTGCGGGGCGTGCGTGAAAACAGAGAGGGCGCGGCCCCTCATGGGCGTCAAGAAGCTCTTGGACGTCTCCTACGACCCAATCCTACGCATGCCATGCGATGCTGCTTGAGATCGCACCTTGCCCTCGGCCACCCGCTCTGTAATAGGACAGGCACCGCCGCCCTTGGCCGAGCCGCCACGCTCACGGCTTGACTCCGAATTCCGTTTCGGTCACTTCCTCCAACCCACCGAGGACGGTGGATGCGAAGTAGGGAGCCTTGCCGAGTCGGCCGCCCGTTACCGAGGAAACGGCGCCGGAGGCTTCCCCGCCGCCACCGCCGCTGACGGAGGAGCCTTCGCCCGTGGCCTTGTTTTCCTTGCCGGCGGAGACCGTGGAGTCGACGCCGCTGGCGAGGTTGAGTGCGCCGCCGGACACGGCGGAGTTCTCTGTCGCGGCCTGGTTGCCCCTGCCGCCGGTGACGGAGGTAAAGCCATGGGGGTAGCTGCTGAGGTTTGTGCAGTTCGGATTGACTGTGATAGCACCCGCGCCGGTGAGGTTTGAGCAGCCCCCGCCGATGGTGGAGTAGCCGGCGGTCGCCCTGTTGGCATAGCCGCCGGTGATGGTGCTTGCGTAGCCCGAAGCGGTATTTGCTCCTCCTCCGAGAACCGAGGCATAGCCGTTGGAGATATTGTTGCTATAGCCGCCGACGATCCCGCCATAGCTCGAATAGGCGTTGGAGCCCCCACCCAACAAGAGATTATGCGACCCAGTCTGGGTACCGGGGCTCGGGTCATACCCGAGGATCAGGTTTCCAGTCCCGTTGATCGTGGTCTCGAACCCCGATCCGTCGATCACCTGCAAATTCACCCCAGAGAACTGGATGGTCGGCTTTTTGTCGATCCCTTCAGTCTCGTAGTTGATGTGAGGCAGGAGCGAGATCAGCTTTTCCTGTTCGGCTTTTTCGCTGGGCAGCGCCACGCTGGTCGCCGAACCGCACGACCCTTTGGTGGGTGTCGTGATAGCCGCGCCTTCACCTGACGGCACACACAGCGTGACCGTGGACGCTCCAAGCGCAGAGCCGACAACGCCAAGGAACACCATTCCCAAGGCAATCAACAACGCGACGCGTCTCATATCCACCGCTCCTTCATCGTCATCGCCAGCATCGACCGCGGAAAGCTTACATCCCTGCCACGGGGTACGCCCGTTGTGGCACAGGGCGCCCACGCTCGACTGGATGCATGTTTTGGTGCGCATCCGCGCGGCCCGGTGGGCATCGGCGCCCGTGGAGGCGGGCATCCTTGCCCCGCCGCGAAGCATGGTTCAGGTACCGGGCTTGGTCACCCGTTGGCCTATCCAAGATGATCGGCCTGCAGGCGAGAGCCGTTCGCAACCTCTCGATGGTCGCGCTGGTTGGTTGTCTACAGCCGCACGACGTTCTCAACCCGCGTTCCGCGGGTGATGCCGCGCAGGTCTACGACCAGCCTGGCGCGTTGGAGAACGAGCTCGTGGTCGACGCCGGGGTGCGCGGTGACGATCAATACGAGGTCTGCGTCGTGAAGCGCTTCGTCCAACGGGATGTTCGAGAGGCCGTAGTCGGGGAGCGTGGGGACGTGGGGGTCGTGGTAGCGCAGGTCCTTGCCGAGCGCGGAGAGCAGGGCTCGGATTTCGAGGTGCCTGGCTTCCACTTTGTCTACGCTGACGTCGGCGCCGAGGGCGATCCCGGATCGGGGCGTGCGAGCGGACGCTGAGGTCTGCGCGTTGCGCGCCGATGCACAGGCACATGACGAGGACGATCGGAAACGTCCACGCGAGGAGGCCCAGTACGTTGTGGGGGGCGGTTGGAACGATTGCGCTTGAGGTTGCGTCGTGTACTACGTGGGGGGTTGGACCGCGCTTGCATTCGCCGTGGCGATCCAGAGCATGGGACGAGTGCGCGTGGAGACGGCGCCGGGAATCGACCGCTTGTGCTGCTTTGGACCCGCTTCGCTTCGGCCGTTATCGTGTCCTGTGTGGGAGCGTGAGCTTCCCAAGGAGCTTGCGGACGCGGCTGAGCGCG
>JBARJU010000194.1:0-10609 GCA_049800435.1 Solirubrobacteraceae bacterium | reverse complement strand
AGCTCGAGCACCGAGATGCCCTTGAGCTCCTCTATCCAGTCCTGTGTGCTTGTTGCCATCGGTCAGTCCTCCTTGGTCGCTTCGGCGCTGTCGGGCTCTTGTGCCGAAGCGTCCGCCTGGTTGTCGTCTTGCGCCGGCTCGGATGCCGGCTCAGCTTGGTGTTCGGTCGAGGCATCCTCAACGGGGGCCTCTTGGACAGCTTCGGTTGCCGGCGGCTCACCCGCGGGAATCTCACCGGACTCCTTCTTCTCGCGTACCTGCCCGAGCGCAACGGCGAGACCGCCGACGAGCGCGGAGAGCGTGCGCACCAGGCCGGAGATCGGCGAGGCGACGATCCCGACGAGTTGTCCGTAGAGCGCTTCGCGTGAGGGCAGCCGCGAGATCGCTCGAATCTGCTCCGCGTCGAGCACCTCGCCATCCATGAGGCCACCCTTGAACGGCAAGAGCTGCGTCACGCGAGCCTGATCGGCGATCGCCTTGGCGGCGGTCGCAGCGTCGCCGCGGACGAACGTCAAGGCGGTCGGGCCGGAGAGGAGCGCCTTGAGCGACTCGGCGCCGACCTGGTCCGCGGCGCGTTCGGTGAGCGAGTTCTTGACCACCTGGAAGGTGGCGTCGGCGTCGCGCAGCTTGGTGCGAAGCTCGGCCACCTGAGAGACCGAAATGCCGCGATAGTCCACCGCAAAGACGGCGTCGGCCCCGTCGATCTCCGCTGCGAGCGCCTCTATGGTCGCTGCCTTCTGCTCTCGATTCATCTCATCCCTTGCTCTCTTGAAGAAACTCAGGCGCCCATGTTCAAGGGGGCGTCGAGAGCGGGGGTGAACCGCTGTCGCTCGCTCCACCTGTCCCGGTCTTCTCCGCCTTGGCGGCGCCGGGAGTCTCGGGCGGTGAGCCGTAGATTAAATCAGGCCGGTGTCGCCTCGGCGACGATGTCTCGGGTACGGGTCGGGTCCACCTTGACGCCTGGGCCCATGGTGGAGGTCATCGTGATCGTGCACAGATAGCGACCCTTCGCCGCCGAAGGCTTGGCGCGAATCAACTCTTCGATCACGGCCGCGTAGTTCTCGAGCAGCCGCTGCTCGTCAAAAGAGGCCTTGCCGATGACCATGTGCACGATGGCGGTGCGATCGGTGCGGTACTCGACCTTGCCGGACTTGGAGTCCTCGACGGCTTTGGAGACGTCCATCGTGACCGTGCCGACCTTCGGGTTGGGCATCTTGCCCGAGGGACCGAGGATGCGCCCGAGGCGTCCCACGACCGACATGAGATCGGGCGTGGCGATGGCCACGTCGAAATCGTCGAAGCCATCCTCCTCGATGCTCTTGGCGAGGTCCTCGGCGCCCACGACATCGGCACCGGCCTGCTCGGCTTCGCGGGCCTTCTCACCCTGGGCGAAGACGATCACCTTGACGTCCTTGCCGAGCCCGTTGGGGAGCGCGATCGTGCCGCGCAGCTGCTCGTCGGCGTGGCGCACATTCAGGCCTGTGCGAACATGAAGCTCGACCGACTCGTCGAATTTGGTGCTGGCAAGGCTCTTTACGAGCGCCACGGCCTCCGCGGGGGCATGCTCGCGGTCGCGATCCACCTTCTCGAGGGCCTCGCGGTGGCGACGTCCGTGAGCGCTCATGACGCCACGTCCACGCCCATGGACCTCGCGGTCCCGGCGATGATCTTGACGGCTTCGTCCACGTCGTGGGCGTTGAGGTCGGGGAGCTTGCGCCCGGCGATCTCGCGCAGTTGGGCGTCTGTGATCGTGCCGACCTTTGTGCGGTTGGGCTCGCCAGAGCCCTTCTCGAGCTTGAGCGCCTGCTTAATAAGGACGGCGGCCGGCGGAGTCTTCGTGACGAACGTGAACGAGCGGTCCTCATAGACGGTGATGACGACCGGGATGATGGTGCCCGTCTCAGACAGCGTTTGCGCGTTGAAGGCCTTGCAGAACTCCATGATGTTGATTCCGTGCTGGCCCAGCGCAGGGCCGACCGGCGGAGCCGGGCTCGCCTGCCCGCCGCGTGCTTGCAGCTTGATCGTTGTCAATACCTTCTTGGCCATGTCTATCCCACGCTACAACTTCTTGACTTGGTCGAAACCCACCTCAACGGGGGTCTCACGACCAAAGATTGATACCAGGACCTTGAGCTTGGCGGCGTCGTCGTTGATCTCGGAGATCTCGCCGGAGAAGTCGGAGAGCGGCCCAGAGACCACCTTGACGGTCTCCCCGATCGTGAACTGGGCGCGCGTGCGGGGGGCGGTGGCGACCTCCTTGTGGAGCAACCGGTCGACCTCGACCTGGGTGAGCGGGACCGGCTCCTGGGAGGAGCCGACGAAGCCCGTGACGCCGGGGGTGCCCTTGACGACCCCCCAGGAGTCCTCGTTGAGCTCCATGTTGACGAGCACATAGCCCGGCATGGTGCGCTTCTCGACGGTGATCTTCTGGTTGTCCTTCATCTCCGAGACGGACTCGGTGGGCACAACCACCTGACGTACCGCACGCTGCTGGTTGAGAGACACGACGCGGTGCTCGAGATTGTGCTTGACCTTGTTCTCGTGACCGGAGTAGGTGTTGACGACATACCAACGAAACATTCAACGTCCTGACAGCTTCAATGGGTGGACAAGACAGGAAAAGATTGGGAACAATGGGATGGCGGCGTAGGGAGCGGGACGGTATCGCCATTGCGCTTCTGACGTCCGATGACCAAGCAGGTCAAGGACGCAGTGAGCGAAGTGTGCGTTAGCACACGTGCTGGCCGATCGGAGATCCTACGATCTCCGATCGGTAGGACGCAGAGATGCGCGGGTCATCGGACGTCAGAGGATGAAGTTGACGATCTTTTGGGCTGCCCAGTCGGCGATGCCAAGATAGATGCCCGCGACCGCGACGAAGCCGAGCACGACCGTGGTGGCCTGGGTGACCTGGCGACGATCGGGCCACTGCACTCGGTGGAGCTCGGCCCAAGATGCGCGCAGAAATGCGAGCGCACGACTATGGACGGGGCGATCGGCCTGGCGAGCGGGTGGCGCCCCCTCGGGGGCCGCGTCTTCGCCAAAGGCGATCTCGACAGAGGGGTCACCGCCATCGCGGCGCCCTCCGCGCCCCCCACCGGCAGGGACCAAGTCGGAGGGCGAGACCTCACGAGAGCTCTCCCCGTTGCGCTCGACCTCCTGCTCGAGCGGGACTCCGCCGGCGCCGCGAATGAGCGCGGCGTCGAACTCGTCGACGTCTCCGGTGTGAGACAGCGCTCCCGGGAGGTCGGCCCGCACTGGGCGGTTCTGGGCTGGGGCCGAGGCGCCCTCGCGTAGGGGCCTTGAGCGTCGTTGCCTTGCGCGCTTACGGTCACGGGCCACAGCTGCGCTCCCGCGCTAGCGGGTCTCCCGGTGGCTGGTGTGCTTGCGGCACCAGCGACAGTACTTGCGCAGAGACACCCGGTCGGGGTTGTTGCGCTTGGACTTATTGGTCTGGTAGTTGCGATGCTTGCACTCCTCGCAGGCGAGGGTGATAGCAATCCGTACATCTCCGCGAGCCATAGGTAAAAGATCCCTGCGTGGTTGTCGAGGGCGGCGCCAGGCGAAGAAAAAACCCCGCCCGGGCGCGAGGTGAGCCAAAGTCTAGCGCGCCACGGCCGCCTGTGCTCCCCACGCCGGTAGGCGTTACGGTGGCGCAATGCGAGCGGCCCGACCCACACGACTAATGCTCGCCGGGCTCCTCACGGCCGGCATCGTGGCGCTGCTCGCGAGCCTGCTGGCGAGCGGCGGGGGCACGACCCCGAGCCATGGCCCGCAAAAAGCGCCGTCCTCGCACGCGCGTGGGGCAAGCCAAATCGCGACAACCATCCCCAACACCGACACCCCCACCCCCAAGACCGACGAATCCGAGGAAACCCCCGAGATACGCAGGCTGATCGCGCTGGGCAAGCCGATCTACTGCGCCGGACGTAGGGGCAACGAGGTGGCACTGACGTTCGACGACGGCCCGGGCACGTACACAAGGCTCGCTATCGCCAAGCTGCGCAAGCACGGTGTCAAAGCGACGTTCTTCATCGTGGGACGCAACATCCCGCTGCTGCCCAGGGCGCTCCGCGAGGAGCGAGCGCTCGGAGCGGTGGGCGATCACACGTTCACCCATCCCCTGCTCACGTCCCTCTCCCCAGCACTGGCCGAGACGGAAATCGCGCGAACACAGGCGGCGGTGGCACGCGCGTCGGGGGCGCCGGTGTTCCTATTCAGACCCCCCTATGGCGCCCATGACGCGCGGATCGACTCGATCGCACGCAGGCACCATCTGCTCGAGATCCTGTGGACGGTCGACAGCCAGGACTCGCTGGGCGCCAACTACAGGCAGATCGAACGCAACGCGATTGACGGGATGCGTCCCGGGGCGATCATCTTGATGCACGAGAACCACGGGCAGACGATCAGGGCGATGCTGAGCATATTCGCGGCGCTTCAGCGCAAGCATCTCGAGCCCGTGAGCGTGCCGAGGCTGCTGAGCGACGATCCGCCAAGCGAAGCGCAGGTGAGGGCGGGCGGCCTGGGATGCGGCGCCAGCGTGTCCAGCCGGCCTAGCGGTGGTTAGGGCTCACGACTCAATAGATGGTGGGTTGAGGTGGTCGGGCCGTGGATGGGATGCGCCGCACGCGATGCGGAGGCGTGCTGATGGCACGTCGAGCATCGTGGGTGGCGCAGCACGCCGCGGAACGGCCGCCTCAATCCCGGCAGATAATGAGTCGTGAGCCCTTAGGCGATCTGGTGCTCGATCGCGCCGAGCCGCTCGATCTCGATGCGTACGACGTCGCCCGAGGCGAGGAACTGGGGTGGGTCGAGCCCCATGCCGACTCCGCTGGGCGTGCCGGTGAGGATCAGGTCGCCGGGCTCGAGCGTGCAGGTCTCTGAGATGAACTCGACCAGCTCGGGGATCTTGAAGATGAGGTTCGAGGTGGAGGAGTCCTGGCGCAAGTCGCCATTGACCCAGGTGCGCAGCCAGAGCGCATCCGGGTCGGCGATCTCATCGAGTGTCGCGATCCAGGGGCCGTATGGGCAGAAGGCGTCGGCGCCCTTGGCACGGGTCCACTGGAGCTCGCGCTTCTGGAGGTCGCGCGCCGTTATGTCGTTGGCGACCGCGTAACCGGCCACCCGGCCGTGGGGGCCCATGACGACCGCGAGCTCGCCCTCGTAGTCGAGCCGCTTGACGACCGCGGGGCACGGGACGGGCGCTCCCGGGGGAGCCGCCGAGGAGGGCAGCTTCATGAACACGATCGGGGTCTCAGGCGGGGTGGCCCCCATCTCGGCGACATGATCGGCGTAGTTCATGCCGATCCCGAAGATCGCGCGCGGAGAGGGCACCGGCGCCAGCAAGGTGACCTCGGCGAGCGCAAAGGTGGGTCCGTCGGCGGCGGGCGCGGGCGGATCGCGCAGGCAGTCGAGCACCGTGAGACGCTCGTCGGCGAACGCCACGACGTGCTCCCCGCGCACCTCGCCGGCGCGCGGAGCGGAGGCCTGTGACGGGATGAATGTGGCGAGGCGCGCGATCGACGAAGCGTAGCGACCGTGCTCGGCACATGCGCACACCGGCTGAGCCCCCGCTGACGCGCCATCCCAGCCCGCGCCACCGCGCCGTCCGCACGTCCGCGCGTGGCATTGCAGCCCGCACTATTGTCGGCGGGCGAGATGAGTCGCCTCACCCCACTGGAGCGCACAGCGCTTGTGACGATCGGCATCCTTACGGCACTAGCCGGGGTGGCCAACTATGGGCAGTGGGCGCCGGTGCCACGCTTTGCGGTGGCGACGCTCGCGCTCGCGGGACTGGCCTGGGTGGTGTCGTTCGCCACAGAGCAGCTAGGGGAGCGCTTCGGCCCGGCGATCACGGGAATGCTGCAGTCCACGCTCGGCAACCTGCCCGAGTTGTTTGTGGTCATATTCGCGCTACAGAAGGGTGAGCTCGTGGTCGCGCAAACGGCGATCGTCGGCTCGATCTTCGCCAACGCGATGCTCGTGCTTGGCCTCGTGATCGTAGTGGGCGCATACAAGGCGCCCGACGGGGTGATGCGCTTCTCCCGCCGCCTCCCGCGCGACACGGCGACGCTGCTGCTGGTGACGGTCTTCATCATCGTGCTGCTCGGACTGTCGCTGGCCTCGCACGACCCGGCGAGCCATCACGTGGACACGATCTCGGCCGTTGGGGCGGTAAGCCTGCTCGTGGTGTACCTGGCCTGGGTCGTACCCTACCTGCGCGCCGACACGCTGCCCGGCGAGAACGGTCGGTCAGCCGAGGCCCAAGGCTCGGGCCCCCAGACGCGGAGCGTCGACTCGTCGCCACCGGACGGTGAGACGCGGGAGCGGGACCCCCAGCACGCAGGGCGCGAAGACCCCCGGCTCTCGCTGCGGGTCACGCTCACGCTGCTCTTCACGGCAGGGGTCGCCTCGGCGTTCGTGTCCGACTGGTTCGTAAACGCGCTCTCCCCCGCGATCGTCCAGCTCAAAATCTCCCAGGCGTTCGCGGGTCTTGTGATCGTCGCGATCGCGGGCAACGCGGTCGAGAACACCGCCGGGATCGTGCTTGCGTGGAAGGGCCGCTCCGATCTGGCGATCTCGGTCGTCAAGAACTCGGTCGCCCAGATCGCGGCGTTCCTGTTCCCACTGCTCGTGCTGATCTCGTTCCTGCTGGCGACCACACTCACGTTCGCGCTCGCGCCGGTGTTCATAGGCGCGCTGCTCGTGATGGCGCTTGCCATGTGGCAGGTCACCGCCGACGGCGAAGCCGCGGCGTTCGAGGGTTGGGCGCTCGTCGCCCTGTATGTGATCCTGGCGACGCTCACGCTGTACGAGTGAGGCGCGCTCGCCTGTGGTACCGCGGCTCGCTCAGCGCCGGGGCAACGTGTAGGCCGGCCCCGCCGGCCCTCCCCCAAAAGAGACGCCGCCCCCCCGCGGGCGAGGCGAACGATAGTCAGTGAGGCTCTAGCACGCGGTCGATCAGGCCGTACTCGCACGCCTGCTCGGCAGTAAAGAAGCGGTCGCGCTCCATGTCTTCGCGCACCTGCTCCTTGGTGAGGCCCGTGTTTTCGGCGTAGATCTCATCGAGGCGCTCCCTCACGTTGAGAATCTCGCGCGCATGGATCTCGATGTCGGTCGACTGGCCCTCGAAGCCCGCCGAGGGCTGGTGGATCAGGATCCGCGAGTTAGGCAAGGCCGCCCGCTTGCCCTTGGTCCCGCCGGCAAGCAGCAGCGAGCCCATCGACATCGCCACGCCCACGCACATCGTGTGGATGTCGGGCTTGACGAAGCGCATCGTGTCGTAGATCGCAAGGCCCGAGTACACGCTCCCGCCGGGAGAGTTGATGTAGATCGAGATGTCCTTCTCAGGGTCCTGGGACTCCAGGTGCAGAAGCTGGGCCACCACGAGATTGGCCACCTGATCTTCGATCGGGGTGCCCAGGAAGATGATCCGCTCGTTGAGCAGCCTCGAGAAGATGTCGAACTCGCGCTCGCCGCGGGCGGTGCGCTCTATGACCATCGGAACCAGGGGCATCGAGCACACCCTATCGATCCGGAGCCGACGGCCCGCGCCGATCGTGGCGCCGTGCGCCAGCGCGCCGGTGGCGATGCCCGCTACAGACATAATGCTGTCTCGATGTTCCCGCTGAACCTCCCCAACGTGCTGACCGTGCTGCGCATCATGCTGGTCCCGGTACTCGTGGTGGCACTGCTCGGCAACACCCCGTCCGGGGATGTGCTCGCCGCGGTGGTGTTCGCGCTCGCTTCGCTCACCGACTTCGTCGACGGCTATCTGGCCCGCACGCGAGACTCGGTCACCACCTTCGGCAAGCTCATGGACCCGCTCGCCGACAAGCTGCTCATCGTCGGAGCACTGCTGTGCTTGGTGTCGCTACACCGCCTGGAAGGATGGGTCGCGATGGTGATCATCGCGCGCGAGCTGGCCGTCACGATGCTGCGCGCGAGCGCCGGTCAGTCGGGCGTGGTGATCTCGGCGTCGATGTTCGGCAAGGTCAAGACGTGCCTTCAGATCGCCGCCATACTCGCTGTGATCGCGGTGCACGGCTCTCCCGTGTGGGTGTCGCTGCTCGTCTATGTGACGGTCGCCGTCACGGTGCTGTCGGGCCTTGACTACTTTCGTCGAGCCACCCGTCCAGTGTCGTCTGACGCGCCACCAGCCTCCCCGTCTCGATCTCGCGGCGCAACTCGGACATAAGCCCATGGCGCTCGGCCACCACGTTGTGCTGGTGGATCGTCTCGAGGTTCTCCTGACGCGCTGAGACGAAGCTCGCGTCGTCGAGCTCGGGGAAGCGGTCCACGACCCCGGCGAGCATCTCGCGCACGCAGTCCTCCACGAAGCGGGGACGGCGATGGGCCTTCTCCACCACCTCGACCTCGTCTGAGCGCTTCATGAGCTCGTAGATCTCCGAGGACATCGAGCCCTCCACGATCTCGAGCAGGGCGGAGGCGTCGATCTCCGCGTCACACTCCTCGAGGCAGCCGATGTGAAGCGTGCCGAGCCCGCGCTGGTTGTGCGTGGCGACTGGGACGTGCTCAAAGACGCGCTCGATCTGCTCGTCGGTGAAATCGTCGGCGCGCAGCCGCTCGCGCGCGCGAGCGGCGACGAGCTCCTGTGCGCACGGGCATGCGGTGATGCCCGTCGCGGAGACCCCCACCATGCGACGGGTTCCCGTTGGAAGCGCCACGGCGCGACCGTAGAGCGTGTAGATCTCCTGTGTTCGCACGCCTGACGCGGGCGCAGGCTTGTGCTCGGGGTAGCGCGCCGCGATCGTGACCTCGGCGCGCTCTGCCCCCTGGCGCTCGCGCACGAGCTCAGCGATGTGCTTGGCGAGCGTCTCGGCCCGGAACGGCGACTCTTTGAGCACCACCTCGCCGATCGCCTCGTTGACGACCTCCTCGAAGCGCGACATGTGGGCGCCCTTCTGAGAGGAGCTCAGGTCCACGAAGCACTCGAGGCGCGCGAAGAACAGCTCGTCGCGGATGCGTATCGCCTTCTCGACTCCGGTGACCCCCACGCGGGAGAGCCCCAGGGGGACCGACGGTGTGCGCGCCTGAACGTCCTCGCCGGCGGCCAGTGGAGAGAGCGATGGCGTAGAGTGCATCGTCGTTGACACCTAGCCGGCAACAGTAGCGCTCAACTCATACGGTCCAGGAGAACCGGCGCCAACGACCCCGAGATCTGGTATCACTCCGACATCGCTCGGATCGTCGGCAAGGCGATCCCGTCAAGGTCCCAGCGACGCTTTGAGAGGCGCGAAGACTGCCAATGCCAAACGGAATCGCATAGGAGGCTAGGAGTCAGGTAAGGGGAGGTCGGAGCGGGGGTTGCTTCGATGGGGAGTCGCGCGGATCCTGGGGGGTCCCGAGTTGAGCACAAATACCGAGGGGATGCTGATGGCCACGGAGACTTCCGCGGTCGAGCTGGATGAGGAGGAGGTCGAGTTCGACCAGCTGGCGCTGCGCTCTCGCCTCGAGGAGCTCCACAAGGCCGAGATCGACCTGAGCGTCGAGCCGAGCGTCGATTCGTTGCGCTTGTACCTGAGCTCGATAGGCAGGGTCCAGTTGCTCAGCGCCGAGGAGGAGGTTGCACTCGCCAAGCGCATCGAGCGTGGCGACGTGTCCGCCAAGCAGCAGATGATCGAGGCCAACCTGCGCCTGGTCGTATCGATCTCCAAGGGGTATCTCGGGCGCGGCATGAACTTCCTGGACCTGATCCAGGAGGGTTCGCTCGGGCTGATCCGTGCGGTGGAGAAGTTCGATCACCGACGCGGATACAAGTTCTCGACGTACGCGACCTGGTGGATACGTCAGGCCGTTACTCGCTCGATCGCCGACAAGGGCCGCACGATCCGCATCCCGGTGCACATGGCGGAGCGGCTCAACAACGTCGTCTACACCGAGCGAGCCCTGATCCAGACGCTCGGCCGCGACCCAACCCCGATGGAGGTAGCCGCCGAGCTCAAATGGTCGACGGGCGAGGTGCGCGAGGTGTTGCGCATGGCCCAGCAACCGGTGTCCCTGGAGAAGCCCATCGGCGACGAGGAAGATTCGGAGCTCGGCGACTTCGTCGAGGACGCCACCGCCCCGACCCCGTTCGAGATTGCCTCGGCGGCGCTTCGCCGCCAGAGCGTCGAGCGAGTGCTCGCCTCGCTTCCGCGGCGCGAGCGAGAGGTGCTCGAAATGCGCTACGGCATCGCCGGAGATCGCGTGCGCACGCTCGACGAGGTCGGCCGAGCGTTCAACATCACGCGCGAGCGCGTCCGTCAGATCGAGAGCCGCACACTCAAGAAGCTCCAGTCCTTACCGGAGGCGCAGGAACTTCGCGAGGCGAGCTGAGGGGGCCTTGGCTCTCGCTCCCCATATGCCTTCCTCGGCCTTAGAACGTGTTTGAGAAGCGTCCGCACGCACCTGGCGGCGCCCGACGCGGCGCGCTCCGGCGTCCTCGGGAGCCGAAATAGCCCCGCTATTCCGGCTCCCTGCGTCCTCATATGGGGGTTGGTTTGTCAAGTGGGCGTGTTGGGGTTGCTCGCGTGTTTGCGGGTGAGGGGGTGGGGCGTGCGGTGTTCTCGGGGCGTCACGGGTGGGTTCTGGGCGTGTCGAGTGC
>JBARJU010000193.1:0-8438 GCA_049800435.1 Solirubrobacteraceae bacterium | reverse complement strand
GTCCGCCACCTCGTCGTCAGCGAGACGGAGCCAGACCGCCGGCTGGCGCAGTCGGCGGCTGTCATTGTTCGAGCAGATGCACTGGCGTCCGCGGATTCGGCGAGGGAGTGGGCGCTCCAGGTCCTTGCCGAATACCGCGGTGCGCGCATCGCGGCCGTTATCGACACCGCGAAAGGGATTGCGCAGGTCTTTAGGCGCAACGAGCCCGAACTCCTGATTTCCTCGAGCGCTGCTCCAGAGCATCATTTGGACCCGAAGCTGTTCGTCTCTGCCGCCTATGCTCTGGACATCTCCGGGCGCCTGTCACATCAGCCATTGTCCGCAGTCACGATTCAGTGTGGCGGGCTACGTCAAGCGGTCACGCTGACGGCGCAGGGGGCGAGTCGGTCACCTGATCCACCGGCTGCCTAGTCATATCGTCAAGCAACAGCTCCGCCCGCGGGTGACCGTGCTCCTTATAGAGGCGGTATGCCTGCTGGCGCTGTTCGCGAGCGATCTCGACTTCGCGACCCTTCTCGGCGATCCGGGCAAGCAGCTCCAGCGCTTCCCCCTGCTCAAGCCAGATTCCACGTCCCACCATGATGGCGACGACGCGTGCCAAGGCTTCCTTCGCTCCGTCCACATCGTCAAGCGCCACCAGAGCTTCGCCGCGTCTCAGAAGAACGCGCCCGACCGTAATGTCATCCTCGCCGCCAGCCAGCGCGGCGGTCGCCTGCGCCAGCGGCTCGAGCGCACGCTCGTACTCGCCAAGCTCCAGAAGCGCCTTGCCTATGTGGTAATCCTGGATCGCGGTGCCGCGCACGCTGGCGCACGCCACGAACATCGTCCTTGCGCGCGTGAACGTTTCAAGGCCCGACCGCGCGTCTCCTGCTGAGAGCGAGCACATGCCGCCGCACTCCTCGACAGACGCCTTCAGCATCGGGTTTCCACAGACCTTTGCGGCGACTTTCGCGAGCGCCATCTGTTCGCTCGCCTCACCATGCTCGCCCTGCTCAGCGTAGGCACGCGCCAGCTGTGAGCGCAGGCGCGCCTCGGCAGCGAAGTCACCCATGCTCAGCGCCGCGGTGATTCCCGTCGTGTGCGAGTCGATCCACTCCGTGAAGTAGCGGTGGTTGTAACAGAGCGGCCACAGTGCCTCGGCGATCAGCCACACCTGCTCATGCCATTCACGGTCTGCCGCAGCATGCATCACCGTCATCAAGTTTCCCCGCTCGCCGTCGAACCATTCGAGGGCCTCTGTGCCATTCGCGAACTTGGGCGCGTAAGGGCTCGACACGGCATCATCATCGATCAGACGCAGTCGATCGCGCACGATCGCCCGGTCGGCGTTGCGAACGCCCGTGCAGTACCAGTCGACCAGGCGACGCATCGCATCTTCTAGAGCGCTCCGATCCTCGCAGGCTTCGGCGCAGCCAAGGGCGTGGTCATGTACCAACGTGTGGAAGCCATATCTGTCTGTATATGGGCTTTCCAGAAGGTGCGCGTCGAAGAGCGCCTCAAGGGCCCGGGCGACCTCGCCCAGCTCGGCGCCGGCGAGCGTCGCGGCGGCAGCGATGCCTAGATCTTGACCTTGATGGAGACTCAGGCGCCGGTACAGCAGAGCTGTCGGCGGATCCAAGTCGCCGTAGGCGAAGTCAAAGGTCGCGTCGGCCGCAAACGCGCCAGGACCGGACAACGCCTGGATCTTGCGCTTCTGGCGCGCGACTTCCTCAAGTACCCACGAGACCGCCTTCTCGGGATGCTTGACCAAACGGCTCGCGCAAACGCAGAGCACGACCGGTAGCCCGCCGCACAGCTCGATCAACGCGTCGACGGTCTCAATGCTCTCGCGGCTCATCCGCGCTGCCCCGACCATCTTGGTAAGCAGGTCCACGCAGGCATCTCGCTCCAGCGGTCTCAGCGGTAGATACTCAGCGCCGTCCGCAAGCAGCTCATCGAGGTGGTAGTTGCTCGTTGCGATCACGACGCTGCCCGCTCCCGAAGGAAGCAGGTCCAAGACCTGTGCTGCCTGGTCAACGTCGTCGAGCAAGACTAGGAGCTTGCGCTCAGCGGTCAACGCACGAAATGCCCGCTGGCGCTCGGCGAAACTCGTGGGGATCGCAGCGTCTGCAGTCCCGAGGTCACGCAGGAATCCTTCGAGAACGTCACTCACGTCGACAATCCCGTCGTGCGTCCGCCGGGAGAAGTCTCCGTACAGGTCTCCGTCCCGAAAATGACGGCGGTTTAGATGCGACCAATGACTGCTGACAGCAGTCTTGCCGACGCCATGCATCCCACTGACGACCGCCATAATCGGCCCAGAGGCATGTTCCGCCTCTTCCCTCAACCGGTCAAGAACCCTGAGCTCACTCTCTCGGTTGATTAGCCGACGAGGCGCACGCAACAAGCCCCGTGGGACCGTCGCCGTTTGTCCCCCTGCATGTAGGTGAAGCTCCCCAATGTAGCCCGCTTGGACAACCGGTCCCGTTGCGTCGCCGCTGAGCACATTGCGGACCGTAGGTTTGTGAGCCTCTATAGGATCTTTGCCGTGCATGCTGGAAGTCTATTCCCGGTGCGACTGATTTGCCCGCGCTCGGCGCGTGTGGGGTGCATTTATTCGATCGGGCGTCGTTCTCAGGCGGCGAAGTACTCGTGGATGAGGCCGCCGAGCCCGGTCGTGTCTGCGGATCGCGGTCGCTGACGGGCTTGCCGCAGTTGGTGGCGGGTGCCGCGGTTCGGGAGGGGCGAGTTCGAGCGCTCGATGCGGCCTGTGGCTGTTGTAATGGCCGACGAACTCTCGTAGGACATGCTGCAGGTCCCGCGCGCACTCCGATTTCCCCCATGGGCATCGAGTCGTCCACGGATGGGCTTTGGGCATCGCCTGAGCGTGTTGGGAGCCAGTCCCCTTCGATTGACAGTTCGAACTTAGGCTTTACCGGTCCCGGCGCCCGAGATCTGAAGAGGACCCCAGCATTTGCTGGGGTCCTCTTCCTGCGACAGCTGGTGCCGCGTGAAAGCCGCCTACGACGCCTCTGTGTTAACAGGTTGAGTGTGTGTCTAAACTGGCCAGCAGATTTCTCCAGAGTAGGAGGGTTCCCCAGCCGTGGCGTAGAACGCCACGCCTGGGGCTCTCACGCCTGCAGTGCCAAAACGGACTTTTAAGCTGGTGTTGTTGTAGCCGGACCGAAAGAAAGGAATAGAGACGTGGTTGTGGCAGCCTTCGTTTGAGGCGGGCCAGTGAGAGATTTCGCCTGTCCAGCCGCTCAATTCCCAAATACAGACCGAGTTTTCTGGGCATTGACTTAGCGAGGCAGATGCCTTTGGGGCGCTGGCAAACAGAGCGCCAGCGAACAACGCGAGCGCGGTCAGCACGCCCAGAAAGATCTTTCGTTCAAGCGTAACTGCGTGCATGTACACAAACCTCCAATGGATGATGGTTAGGGTACGGGTCAATCCCGACCTACCTCGACTGGGTAGGCCTGCTGACCCAACTGGAGTCTCGCCAAAAGTTCTAAGTACCGCAACAGTTGTTTCTGACTACAAGGCTATTTCTAGACATCGGTATCCCTGGCGAGCCCAAGCACCGGGCTGCAGTCTGTCGATTCATGGGCCGCTTGCGGGCACCGGACACTTCCCTACGACGGACCCACCGCGTCGCCCCTCGACCGAGCGCGGCAAGGCGCAGCTCCGCGCCCTATGCCGCGCATACCGAAATCGTCTGCCAGGGTTCCCGTGGGCGTGCGCGGCGGCAATGCTCAGATAGACGGGGCACGCGATCAGCGACGGCCCAGCTCCCCGGCTGCGCCGAGTCGAGAACACAAGTCAAGCGTCAGCCGTCATGCAACGGTTCAGCCAATCCGCCATCTCCGAGCCTCGTCACCTCTGCGGCGATCGCGAGGTAGTCGACTAGCTCGACGTACTCGACGCTCACTTGGCGAGCCGCTCGAGCAGCTCCCTGTCCTCCTCGATGATCGGCGGACGCGCTCCTTGAACTCGGGGTCTTGACGGCGCCGCTCGACGGCCTCCGTCAGCGCCTGCTTGGCGGTCTCATTCAGGCTGACACCCTCGGCCCGTGCCAGCGCCTCGGTGTCAGCCGCCAACTCGTCGTCGAGTCCGCACGGTTCGCCCGCTCGCTCGCCTGCATTTGGGTGCGGCCCTTGGCCAACTCGGCCGCGACGACACGCTCGCGCTCGTCCTCAAACTGGTCCGAGCCGCGCTTCAAGAACAACATCCTCCAGCTGCGGGAGGGTGAGCTTGCTCATGGGAGCATCAGGCCGCCGAGCTTGCGCTTTCGTGGACAAGCAAGCGTCACACACTTGACCCCTCTCACGATCGCAACGGACGAGGACCAGCACTTTCCGAAAGCGCCCCGCTCGCTTTCGCTTGTGCCGGACGAGCGAGCGCGTCCGGCACGATGGCCCGGCCAGCCTCGTGCGCTTGGCAGCCAACTTCGCCGAGGCTTTGCGCAGCAGCCTCCACCGTCCGTTGGAGGAGTCAAGCCCACGCCACGGGGACGCGCGACGCGTGGCGAGCCGTCCCTGACGCCGTAGCCCGCTAGAACCCCGACTTCGGGGTTTGTGCCGCCGACCCCCGCATCGCGGCACAAACCCACCGGAATCCGCACGTATCCGCAGGTATCTCGGTGGACCGCACGGCCGGCTGCGACTGCCGACAGCTTCCCAAAAATGCCCTCAAACAGCCACTTTTCGCTACGCTCATCCGAGCGGGTCAGGGCTGGTTGCCCCACCACTGAAAATCGTGGTGTCCCGGGTTCGAGTCCCGGTCTCGCCATACGCACGGAAACCCGCATGAATACTGGTTTCCGCACACCAGAGTCGCACCCACGGATCTCACCAAGCACACCCTCGGTCGTCGCCTGGAGCCAGTGGCGTGCGTAATCCTCAAAGTGAGTACCCGATCCTGCCCACCGTGCCCGCACCGCAGCCGAAGGGCGCTTCCACACACCCAGTCGGACCTGCGCGACAACGAACGCCCCCGCTTCCTTTACTGCTAGAGTAAAGGAATGCCTCGTATTTCCACCAAGAATCAGGTGACGATCCCGGTGACTGCCCTGCAGGAGGCCGGGCTCCACTCCGGCGATCAGGTGCTCGTGGAGGCCCTTGACGATGGCGAGTTGCGTATCCATCGCGGCGAGCGCAGCTTCGAAGACGCCTTCGGTGCGCTCACCGGCGTCTACCCGCCGGGCTACTTGGAGCAGCTCGACGCAGAAGACGCGCAACGTTGAGGTACGCCCTCGACGCCGACATCTTGATCGGCGCACTCGATAGCTCTGACGCGCATCACCAGCAGTCACGCCGGCTGTTCGTCACCTGGCGCGACCAGGACGCCACCTTGATCGTGAGCGTGATCAACCTGTCCGAGGTCCTCATAGCGCCAGCGGCAGACCAAAAGCGCCTACGGGCAGCCCGCGAGGCAGTAGCCGCGCTTAGTGTGACAATTCACTCTCCTACGGAGGCGATCGGCGTGAACGCTTCACGTATGAGAAGCCGCCATCCCATAAGTCTCCCCGACGGCTACCTGCTGGCGACCGCCAAGCACACCGCCGCCACCGCCGTCTCCTTTGACCGAAAGGTCGTGCGGGCTGCCAAAGCGGAAAGCATCCCAACGAGTGTCGGTGGCTCATCGCGCTGATCGTGCTCCTCTTGACTTCTCAGAGCGAGAGGGGAACGTTCGGCCGATGGTGGGCGGCGTTCTCCCACCGGGTGCGCTCTCCGCGTGTGTTCCCCTTGATTCGTGGACTGACGAACCGGCCCGATGTCGTCCTGCTGTGTGTTTTAGCCGCTGCGCGGCGACCACTGGAACGTGCGCACCGCGATCAGCAGCGCGGCGATGCCCCAGGCGGCGACGATGAGCAGGTCAGTGGCGGCGATGCCGGTGCCGTGCGTGTGGACGACCGGCTGCAGGAGGGCTTCGTCGAGGTGGTGGATCGGAAAGAAAGTGGCGATGTTGCGCAGGAACCTGGGGACGATGCTCTCGGCGACGAACACGCCGGAGATGAAGTACAGGGGCAGTACGGTCAGGTTGGTGGCGGGGGCCGCGGCCTCGGAGCTCGAGATCCGGGTGGCTACGGCGAACGCGATGCACGAGAACGCGGCGGCGCCGACGATCACGGCCAGGACTACTCCCGGCATCGTGGAGTGCGGGATCCGCACGTTGTAGGCGAGCTTGCCGATCGCCAGCAGCAGTGCTGACATCGCGACGGCGACCACGACGCCGACGGCGGCGCGGCTGCCGATCACAAATGCGGCCGGCAGTGGCGTGCCGCGCAGGCGCTTGTACTCGCCGTTCTCGCGCTGGGTGACGATCGCTTGGGTGAGGTTGACGAACGCCGCGGAGATGATCCCGAGCGTCATGATCCCGGGCACGTAGAAGGTCGTGATGCCGATCCGCCGGCCATCCACGATCGTGGTGCCCTTGAACATCGTCGCGAAGATCACCAGGAACACGATCGGCAGTGCCACCGTGAAGTAGCGCGACTGGGGATTGCGCCAGAACCGCAGGAGGTCCGAGCGGAACTGATGCATGAACAGGCGCCCCTGGCTCATTCGGTGTGCTCCTGCCCGTCGGTGAGGCGCAGGTAGACGTCCTCGAGCGTCGGTCGCCCGACGGTCAGGCTGTCCAGGTGCTCGCCGTGCTCCAGCGCCCAGCCGGCGAGTGCGTAGAGCGCACGCGCGGGATCGAGCACGCCGAGATGCACGCGACCGTCCTCGCGCTGCCGCGCGATCGATGCGAGCTCGCGTGGCAGCTCGGCGAGGACCGTGCCCGTCGGCAGCCGGAAGGAGATGTCGCTGAGCTCGCGGTCGCGGCCGCCGAGCGTTTCGGGTGTGCCCTCGGCGACGATCTCACCCGCGACGATCACCGCGACGTGGTCGGCGAGGGCCTGCGCCTCGTCCATATAGTGCGTGGTCAGGAAGATCGTCTTGCCGAGCTCGCGGAGATTGGCGATCACCTCCCACGCGTGGTGGCGGGCGGAGGGATCGAAGCCCGTCGTGGGCTCGTCCAGGAACACGAGCTCGGGGTCGCCGATCAGCGCGAGGGCGACGTCGAGGCGGCGCAGCTGCCCGCCGGAGAGCTGTTTGGTGCGCGCGTCGCGCTTGTCCGCCAGACCCACCAGCTCGATCGTCTCGGGCACTCCCCGCGGATGCGGGTAGTAGCCCGCGTAGAGCGCGACGAGCTCGTGGACCGTGAGCTCGGGGGGCATCGTGCACGACTGCAGCACGAGGCCGATCCGCGCCCGCCAGCCGCCGCCGGCAGACGCGGGGTCCTCCTCCAGCACGCTCACCTCGCCGGCGCTGCGCGACCGGTACCCCTCCAGGATCTCGACCGTCGTCGTCTTGCCGGCTCCGTTGGGCCCGAGAAACGCAAAGACCTCCCCGCGGTGAACCTCGAGGTCGATCCCCCGGATCACCTCGTGCTCGCCGTAGGACTTGTGCAGGCCGCTGACACTGATCACCGACGCGCCGGCGGCCTTCGCTCGAACATCCCTGTCGAGCGCATCCAGATGGCCGATCGCGCCGTCCGCGGCGCGGCGATCTCCCGATCGCAGGTGTGTGAGATGCCATCCACGACGCGATGGCGTCTTGGGGCCGGCTCCGGTTGTGTTAGCCACCATGCCCAGGGGAGGTCAGGCCTCGATCAGCACCCTGAACTTGTCGGGCAGGACCGCCAGGACACCGTCGATCTCACCGGCAGAGACATGTGCCCGCAGTACCCGCGCGACCGCTGTAACCGCGAGCGAAGCCTCGGTCTCCCCGGCCATGCGTCCCTCGCCGACGACACGATCGAGGAACGCCTCGACATCGTGGATCGGCAGCGGAGTGCGGCTGGGGTCCCAGTCCTCGTAGTAGATCCCACGGACCAGGGTCGGTAGCTGCGCGGCGAGCTTGGCCGCCACGTCGACGGTCAGCCGGTCGCGTAGGGTGTGCAACACGGCGCGCAGTGCGCGGTAGGCGTACTGGCGATCCTCCACGCCGAGCTCCTCGGCCACCTCGTTCAACCAGATGTGTGCCTTTTCGACGCTGTGCTCGATGATGCTCGGCTCGACTTCGCTCATGGCGCACTCCTCGCAGGTCGGATGTGACTGACAGCGTCCCGCATGCGCCCCCTGCGGATATCCGTGCAAGCCCGCACCGACGGTAGGACTTTGTCCCGAGGTGAAGGTATGGATAGCGGCGATAGTTTGCCGGTATGCGTCGTATTGATCGAAAGCACCACTCGGCCGGAGGATCGCGGACGGTGGGCAATGGCGACGGCGAGCTGAGCACTGAATGATTCAGTTTCTCGATCGTCGCGATGCCGGCCGTCGGCTGGCCGCCGAGCTCATGTCCCTTGCGGAGGAGCAGCCGGTGATCGTTGCGTTGCCGCGCGGTGGCGTGCCGGTCGCCTTCGAGGCGGCCCGCGCGCTTGGCGCGCCGCTGGACATCCTGGCGGTCCGCAAG
>JBARJU010000192.1:0-4109 GCA_049800435.1 Solirubrobacteraceae bacterium | reverse complement strand
GCCTATCTGCGCATGGGTAGTATTTGTGTGACGCTCAGCAAGCAGGACAAAGACGGCGCGGGTGTCTGAGCCCGAGGGCGGTGGCCAGCAGCCAACCGTATCCATCGACTCGACGACTTTCCTGACCGACTCGATCGTCGTCGCCCGAAACGTTCGCTGATCCAGTGGATTCTCGGGGCTGCACTTCTGCGCTCGGATTCTCGTCTCCACGCGTTGAAGGAATTCAGTTCCGCCGAGAAACGCCTGCGCAACGAGGTTCTCCCACGGCGACGTGTTGAGGCCCACTCCGGCGGCGACGAACTCCCGGTAGTCGCTCATGGCGATATTCCAGTTGGCTGGGTTTAGCGTGTCGAGAATCGGCGCTGGATCGAGCCAGAATGGAACGGCAGC
The DNA here is from genome assembly GCA_049800435.1 of Solirubrobacteraceae bacterium. Classification (GTDB taxonomy): domain Bacteria; phylum Actinomycetota; class Thermoleophilia; order Solirubrobacterales; family Solirubrobacteraceae; genus Palsa-744. Next base: position 3,719 of record JBARJU010000192.1, on the reverse strand, counting down.
CAACCCTGCCGTAGCGCGGTAGCTGCTCCAGCGCCACTCCCCAGGCGCCTCCACGATGCGAGCGCGCACAGGATTCAGGACAATGTAACGGGCAACCTCGAGCAGATAGGTCTCGCCGTCCACCAGATGACTCTTGAAGCGTCCCTGAAAGAGGTGCCCGACTCTCCGGTGCCGCGCGTTGAAGAACGACGCATAGTCGCCGTCGAGATCCTTCATCCCCAGCGAGAGATTGGTGTCGGGTGTTCGAAAAAGAAGATGGTAATGTTATGGCGAGGGCCGAGTTATGTGGAGCTGGCGAACGGCAAGCGCGTTGAATGGGCTGGTGGCGATCCTGGACTGCGCATAACTGATGATCTCCTGAAGGGAGGTCATCATGACGAAGAGAGTGGTTTGGTCGGCGGGATCGCAGGGCGCGCAATCGCGTGCCCGAATCGAGCGTGCAAGTTCAGGGAACCGAACCACGCTATTTGGGTTCAAAGAGTGGCTCGAGAACGTTCGAGGTCTTAGTCAAGGGTCGATCACGGTTCGGCTGCATTCCGCATGCTCTTTCGTCGACGCGGTGACCTCACGGGCGGGAGCGAGTTGCGCCCAAGCGTTCCAGTCGCTCACCTTCGATGGGATCGAGAGTTTCTTCGTTCAGTACGGGACGGATCACGGGATGGCAGCGCGTCGCAGCATGGGTGCGGCGATGCGTTTGTTCCTGGAGTTCGCGGCTTGCCAAGGCTGGGTGGGGCTGGAGTTGGCAGACGCGGTGCCGAGCCTGCGGAGCTACCGGCTCAGCGGTCTGCCGCGCGGACTGAGCGATGAGCATTTGTCGACGCTTCTTGGTTCGCCGTGGGAAGGAGATGAGTGCCCCTGCCGGGACCGGGCCATTGTGGTGCTGCTGGCGACCTATGGCGTACGGAGAGGTCAGGTATCAGCGCTCCAGCTTGCAGACATTGACTGGCGCGAGAGGACAGTCGACTTTGCAGCGCACAAGGGCGGCAAGGCAGTCCAGCACGTCTTGACGGCAAGCGTGGCGGAGTCCTTGGCCGAGTACCTGCGGAAGGAACGGCCGGCAAGCGACTGCCACTCCGTTTTTCTTCGCCAGAGGTCTCCATTCCTGAGGCTTGGACCGGGTGCGATCTCGATGATCGTGAGCTCGCGGATGAAACGTCTCGGGTTGCCACCACAAGGTCCTCATGCATTCCGGCACGCGTTCGCCACGCGACTGCTCCGGGCTGGTCAGCCGGTCAAGGCGATTGCGGATCTGCTCGGCCATCGGTCGCTCGACGCCATCGCCGTTTACGCGAAAGTGGATCACGTTCGACTGTTCGAAGTGGCCATGGACTGGCCGGAGACAGTGTCGTGACCGCGCGCGTGTTCACCAGTTGGCTGGCACCGTACTTCGAGGGCTTCGTGGCACTGCGGCGTGCGGGCGGAGCGAGTTACCTCTCCCAGAGAAACTTGCTGCTTGCATTCGATCGTCACGTGGACGGATACGTTCCAGAGCCCCCGTTACTCCGGGAGACATTGACCCAGTATCTGGCCTCGCTCGACCGCTTGTCCCCCCGAGGATGGGACAACGTTGTGGGAGTTGTTTGGCCGGCCCTTGCGTACGCCTTGCGGCATGGTGCCCCAGGCGAGGCGTTGGCTGCGCGCCCACCCAGCCCCTCAACCTACTGGCGCCAGCGGCAGCCGCGCATGGTTTCCGCCACGGAAGCCGCAAGCCTGCTGGCGGCTGCACGACGGCTCCCGCCAGTGAATGGTCTACGAGGAGCGACGATGGCCACGCTAATCGGTTTGCTGTACACCACCGGCATCCGGATTGGCGAGGCTCTGGCTCTCGAGGTTGGTGATCTGGATTGCCACGACCGGATTCTGACCGTCAGGCTGGGGAAGTTTGGCAAGAGCCGCGCCCTTCCTTTGCGGGAGTCGGCTCTCGAGGCGCTGCTGGGCTACTTGCACCATCCTCTGCGCCCGGTGGGCACGGACGGGTCTTCCCCTATCTTCGTCTCCTGCCGCCGCCGGCGTCTGTCATACCCCGCCGTGCGTTCGGCCATCAAGAAGGTGTGCCTGGCCGCTCAGATCACCAAGCCCTGGCCGCGGCCGCACGACTTTCGACACACATTCGCTGTCAGCCGAGTGGCCGCGTGGTACGCCGATGGGCGCGATGTCAACGCTCTGCTCCCCATCTTGAGCACCTACCTGGGGCATGTCTCGGTCGAAAATACTCGGCTGTATCTAACAGCCAACGGCGTCCTTCTGGAACAAGCCTCAGCACGATTTTCACACAGCACCAGGGCCCTCGATGAGGTGCAGTCGTGAAGGCCTCCACGCCCACGCTCGTCTCCATCCAGGCACTCGTCCAGGACTTCTTCGAGAAGCACCTGACCGTGGAACGCCATGCCAGCCGCAACACTGTGCTGGCCTATCGCGACAGCCTCAAACTATTCCTCCACCACGCGGCCCAACAAGCCGGATGCTCTGCCGACAAGCTGGAGGTTGCAGCCCTTGATGTCGATAGGGTCCGTTCTTTCCTCGGCTGGCTGGAGAAAGAACGAAGCTCTAGCGCGCGCACCCGCAACCACCGCCTTGCTGCCATCAAGGCATTCGCTCGTTACGTTGGCTCTGTCGCTCCCGAGTATCTGGAGCGCTGCCGCAGGATCCGCGAACTGCTGCCTGCCCGTTTCGAGCACCCGGAGGTTAAGTACCTCGATGACGATGAAATCCTCAAGCTGATCAAGGGCATCGATCCCGTCGCCGAGCGACGCGACCGGGCCTTGCTTCTCCTGCTCTACAACACCGGTGCCCGCGTCCAGGAGATCGTCGATCTCGATGTCTGCGACATCCATCTGGACCCGGTTCCCGTCGTCACGCTCGAGGGCAAGGGCCGCAAGCAGCGGACCTGCCCGCTATGGGCCAGAACGATCACCGCCCTCCAGGCATGGCTCGCAGAGCGAAACGACACCGACGGGCCACTCTTCCTAAACGTTCAGGGTCGCCGTTTGAGCCGCTCTGGTGTCGCCTATATCCTGCGAAAGCTCGCAGCACGTGCCGCGATCTCTCCACGCCACGCCACGCGCATCTCACCTCATGTCATTCGCCACACCACGGCCATGCACCTACTCGAAGCCGGTGTCGATATCACCACCATCGCCGCCTGGCTCGGGCACACCGATCTCTCCACCACCCACGGCTACGTCGAGATCAACCTGCGCATGAAACAGAAGGCTCTGGCCGCTTCGGCTATGTTCCCCGAGCTTACAAACGGACACTTCCCCGAGGACGATCTTCTCACTTGGCTCGCCGCACTCGGCCGCCCTCGGCGTTATGCGCAGTCGCCCCCACCTATACTCCCCACTTCATCACGAGAATCTCGCCAGCTCCACATAACTCGGCCCTCGCCATAACACTACCATCTCATGTTCCGAACGCCGGACACGAACTTGTCCCTCGGCATGAAGGATCTCGACGGTGACTACGCGTCCAACTTCAATGAGCGCCATCGGCGAGTCGGACATCTGTTTCAGGGACGTTTCAAGAGCCATCTGGTCGACGGCGAGACCTATCTCCTGGAGCTGGCTCGTTATATCGTTCTGAATCCGGTTCGTGCCCGTATGGTGGAGGTTCCGGGACAGTGGATCTGGAGCAGCTACCGCGCAACGGCAGGCCTGGTTGCGGTTCCGTCCTGGCTCGATCCCATCCCTGTTCTCAACTACTTCAACCCATCGGATCGA
>JBARJU010000191.1:0-6116 GCA_049800435.1 Solirubrobacteraceae bacterium | reverse complement strand
TCGACACGGTGTTGGCGGACGCGAGCGAGTGGACGCGCGACCCCTGGTCGGGCGACGTCGTCGACGGTTGCGTGTGGGGGCGCGGTTCGCTCGACATGAAGTCGCAGGTCGCGGCGGAGGTTGCGGCGGTCGCGCGACTGGCGCGCGAAGGATGGCGCCCCGCTCGCGGACAGCTGCTGGTGGTGGCGGTCGCCGACGAGGAGACCGGCGGCGAGCTCGGAGCCAAGTGGCTGTGCGAGACCCACCCCGAGAAGGTGCGCTGCGACATGCTGCTCAACGAGGGCGGTGGGCCCTTCTTCGAGATCGATGGTCAGCGCTTCTATGGGGTGTGTTGCGCCGAGAAGGGCGTGTTCCGCTTTACCCTCACCACAGACGGGGCGGCCGGGCACGCTTCGATGCCGAAGCTCGGTGAGAACGCGCTGCTCAAGATGGCCCCGGTGCTGGAGCGGTTCGCCGAGCGCCAGCCGGCGCTACAGCCAACGGCCGAGCCGCTCGCGTTTCTGCGCGGCGTGGGCGAGGACGAGAGCGATCCCCACGGCGCGCTCGCGCGCCTGGAGAAGGCAGACCCGCGCCTGCTACAGATGCTCGAGCCGATGTTCGGGGTCACATTCGCCCCGACGAAGATCTCGGCGTCGGAGAAGATCAACGTGATCCCCTCAAGAGCCGAGCTTCGCGTGGACTGCCGCGTGCCGCCGGGGCTCGGCGAGCAGGAGGCGAGGCACGCGATCGAGCAGGTGCTCGGCGGGGTCGAGGGGCTGGCGCTCGAGTTCGAGGAGGCGCCGCTCGGCGCCTCCGGCGGATCGCGCTCGAGCGATGCGCTGCGGATCGAGTTCACCGAGCGCGTCATCGGCAATCGCTCGCCGATGGAGTCTTCGCTGATGGACACAATCGATCGGTGGATAGCCGAGCGCGACCCGGGCGCCAAGATCGTGCCGACGATCCTGCCCGGGTTCACCGACTCGCGCCACTTCCGCGCGGCCTTCCCCGAATGCGTCGCGTATGGCTTCTTCCCGCAGCGCCACCAGTCGCTGCTCCAGACACAGGCCCTGATCCACGCGCCGGACGAGCGCATCGACGCGCGCGACCTGGCGTGGGCCGCGGAGTTCTACCGAGACATCGCGGTAGAACTGCTCGCCTAGATGCGTTGATTCAGTGGACCTCGACCCAAGTGGGGCCGCAAACGAGCCACGGAAGGTGCGATGCGAGCAGGAATAGCGAGTTTTCGGGCGGTCCGCGGCGGGCGGTATGAGCCGTGATGGTCCTGGCAACCTCGTTCGTGCAGAAGATCCAGGAATGGTCCTACCAGTGGTCCAGCGTCGTGATGATCCTGTTCTTCGGCGCGCTCCTCTACCTGATGTGGCGCACCTTGAAGGTGATGCCGCGCGTAAAGCCGCAGCAGATCAAGCCGTCCTCCAATCAGTCGGTGGGGTGGAAGGACATCGCCGGCGCCGACGAGGCCAAGGCGGAGCTACAGGAGATCGTCGAGTTCCTGCGCGACCCCAAGCAGTTCGCGGTGCTTGGCGCCAAGGTGCCGAAGGGCATCCTGCTGCACGGCCCGCCCGGCACGGGCAAGACGCTGCTCGCCAAGGCCGTGGCGCACGAGTCGGGCGCGCAGTTCTTCGCGCAGTCGGCGGCCGCGTTCGTGGAGATGTTCGCGGGCCTCGGAGCCGCCCGCATCAGGCGCCTGTTCGCGATCGCCCGCAAGCAGGAGCCGGCGATCATCTTCATCGACGAGCTCGACGCCGTCGGCGGGCGCCGCGGCGCGGACTTCTCCGGCGAGAAGGACCAGACGCTCAACCAGCTGCTCGTCGAGATGGACGGGTTTGCGACAAGTGGGCGACTCGTCGTGATCGCCGCGTCGAACCTGCTCGACAAGCTCGACCCGGCGCTCCTGCGCCCGGGGCGCTTCGATAGGCAGATCTTTGTGAGCCCTCCAGATGTGAAGGGTCGGATGGGCGTTCTTGGGGTACACACACGCGACAAGCCGCTGGGGGACGTGGATCTCGCTCTCGTGGCGGCGCAGACAAGCGGTCTAACCGGCGCCGACCTCGCAAACATCTGCAACGAGGCGGCGATCTTCGCGGCGCGGCGCGGAGGCAAGAGCATTACCGGCACCGACTTCGACCACGCCTTGGAGCGCGTGATCGCCGGGGTGCAGTCCCATCGGGTTCTCAACGATCACGAGAAGCGCGTCGTGGCCTTCCACGAGGCGGGGCACGCCCTCTGCGGCGAGCTGTTGCCATCCGTAGACCGCGTGCACCGCATCTCGATCGTGCCGCGCGGGCGCGCGCTCGGCTACACGCTGAACCTGCCGGCCGAGGACCGCTATCTAAAGACGCGCGAGGAGCTGCTCGACTACATGACGGTCCTCCTCGGCGGTCGCGTAGCCGAGCAGATCGTGTTCGGCGCGATCACGACGGGCGCCTCCGACGACCTCAAGCGCGTGGCTGAGATCTCGCAGTCGATGGTCCACGACTACGCGATGGGCAGCGCCGGAGTGGGCCGCACCCCCGACGGGGACGTGCGCTTGTCCGAGACGACACTGCGCTTGCGCGACGAGGAGCGCAGGGAGCTGATCGAGGAGGCGCGCAGGGCGGCGCGCCGAATGATCGTGAGTCATCGCTCGCACCTCGACGCGCTCGCGGCGGAGTTGCTCGAGAACGAGGTGCTCGACCGTGAGGCGATCGACCGCGTCATGGCGGGCGTGCCGCGTCTCGAACGCAGGCCTGGCATCGGGCTGCGGGTCGCGGCCGCCGTGCCCACGGTCGCGCCCGAGAGCGCCTAGACTGCCGGGAGTGTTCAAGCGGATCGACCATATCGGCGTGGCTGTCGTGGACATCGAGGACTCGCTCGCGCTCTACAGAGACGCGTTCAAGATGTCGGTAGCTCACCGCGAGATCGTCGAGGATCAAGGCGTCGAGGCCGTCCTGCTGGACATCGGTGAGAACCACGTCGAGTTGTTGGCGCCTCTGGCCGGCGACACTCCCGTCGGCAAGTTTCTGGCCAAGCGCGGCGCCGGGCTGCACCACGTCGCCTACCAGGTGTCCGATATAGAGGCGACCATGGCCGCGCTGCGGGAGAGTGGACAGCCGTTGATCGACAAGGCTCCGCGCGTCGGCATCCGCGGAGCGCTCGTGGCGTTCCTCGAGCCGAAGGGCACCGGAATGGTGCTGACTGAGCTCGTTCAACCTGTGGAGGATCGCTGATGGCCCATCAACACAGGCGCGTGAGCGTCGGCTTCCAGGGAGGCCAGGTGCTCTCGCTGCGCGTCACCGACGAGCAACTCGACAAGCTCTACAAGGCGCTCGGCGATGGGGGCTGGCACGAGTTCGAGACCGAGGAAGGGCCGGTGCGACTGTACCTCGGCCAGGTCGTATATGTCCGCGTGGAGGATACGGACCCGCGCGTAGGTTTTTCGGCGTAGCTCGATGTCCGTCGACGAGAGGCTGTTGCGGGTGGCGCGCACCTGTGGGCATACGCCTGCGGCTGAGCGGACCGTGGCGCGCTTCTCGATGCTCGGCGAGCACGCGGGGGTGTGGCTCGTGCTGGGGGCGCTCGAGTCCGGGTTCTCGACTGGGGAGCGGCGGGCGCGCTGGCGTCGCGCTACAGCGGTCGTGGCGGGCACTTATGCAGCCAACACCGCACTCAAGCTGCTCGTGCGGCGCGTGCGGCCGGAACTGGCGGATCTGCCGCCGCTGACGAGCACGCCCACCCGCTACAGCTTCCCCAGTGCGCACTCCTCGACGTCGTTCGCGGCGGCGCTCGCCTATGCCCGCGCCGGGCTGCCCGCCTTGCCGCTGTACGTCCTGGCCAAGGGCCTCGCGCTGTCGCGCCTGTATCTGGGCGTGCACTACCCCTCCGACGTGCTCGCGGGCGCGCTGTTCGGCACGGCAATCGCGGCGGCGGCATCGTGAGCACCCGCATCGGCATCGTGGGACTGCCAAACGCCGGCAAGTCCTCGCTCTTCAATGCGCTCACCAAAGCGGGCGTCGAGGCCGCCAACTATCCCTTCACCACAATCGAGCCCAACGTGGCGGTCGTGCCTGTCCTCGACGAGCGACTCGTGGAGGTGTCCTCCACGGTGGGCGCCTCGGAGATCGTGTGGGACACGATCGACTTCCACGACATCGCCGGGCTCGTCGCGGGCGCCCACAAAGGCGAAGGACTTGGCAACCGCTTTCTGGCAAACATCCGCGAGACCGACGCGATCGTGCATGTCGTCCGAGCCCACACAGACGAGAACGTCATACACCCCGACGGCCGGGTGAACCCCCTGGCGGACATCGAGACGATCGAGACCGAGTTGGTGCTCGCCGACCTGGAGCAGGCCGAACGCCGAGTCGATCGCGTCGCCAAGCAGGCAAAGAGCGGCGACCGTGTCGCGATCGCCGAGGAGGCGTGGCTGCGCGAGGTGATCGGCGAGCTACAGGCGGGCCGGCCCGCGCGCGGCGTTCCCGCGCCTGAGGACGCGCCAAACGCCCTGCGCGACCTGGGCTCGCTGACAGCCAAGCCGGTCCTGTTCGTGGCGAATGTGGACGAGGGCTCCGAGGAGGTGCCTGCCGAAATCGCCGCCCACGCGGCGGCGCAGGGCGCGGGCGCGGTCGCGGTCTCCTCGCGGATCGAGTCTGAGTTGTCCGAGCTGGACGACGAGGAAGCGGCCTTGATGCGTGAATTGATTTTGGCCCACCCACCCGGCGAATCGAGCTTGCAGCGGATCGTGCGCGAGGCCTTCTCGCTCTTGCGCCTGATCGCGTTCTTCACCGCGGGCGAGGCGAAGCCGGCGCAATCGTGGCACCTGCGCGAAGGTCTGAGCGCATGGCACGCGGCCGGCCAGATCCACACAGATATCCAACGGGGCTTCGTACGCGCCGAGGTCGTCGGCTGGCGCGAGCTGGTCGACGCCGGCGGCTACGCCGGCGCGCGCGAGCGCGGTACCCTGCGCCTCGAGGGCCGCGACTACGCAATGCGCGACGGAGACATCATCACCGTCAAGTTCACGCCCTAGCGGCCGCTGGCGCGGCGCCAGACGGGGTCCTCGGCCGCGTATGCACAGCACACCGCGCGGCCTGCCTCCTTGTCTGGCTTGGCCATCGGGCCGCTAGGCTCGGGAGGCGAGGCGCTCGGCAAGGCGCTTCATTCCGATCCCATTCGCTGCCGCCGCGCCGGAGGCGAAGTCGGTTGGCGAGTCGGCCGGACGCTCCACGTCGATGTCGACGAGCGTCGCCACCCGCTTGAACGTGCGCAGTAGCTCGTCGTTCTCACGCAAGGTCGCCGCCACGCGCGGTCGCAGCCCGTCGGCGTTCGCGCTCTCGGCTTTCTCGAGCAGCGCCTCGAGCGTGCCGAACGTGCGCAACAACTCGGCCGCGGTCTTCGCGCCGATCCCAGGCGCCCCGGGAAGCCCGTCGGAGGGGTCGCCGCGCAGAGCGATGAAATCGGGCACCTGTGCCGACGCTATGCCGTAGCGCTCCCGCACCTGGACCGGTCCCAGCACAGAGAATGCCCCACCCTTTTCCAGGGCCAAAACCGATGTGCTCTCGTCGACTGCTTGATAGAGGTCGCGATCCGCGGTCAGCAGCAAGCTTGAACCGCCCGCCCGCGCCTCCACTCGGGCGAGGGATCCCATCGCGTCGTCGGCCTCCAGTTCCTTGGCGTCGGCAAGTGTCCAGCCGAAGCTCGAGAGCAGAGCCGGGGCTTGCGTCCACTGCTCGCGTAGCTCCTCGGGCATCGGATCGCGATGGGCGTGGTAGGGCGGGTACAACTCGACGCGATAGCGAGCCTCCTCCGCTCCGAAGCAGGCCACGACAGCGCGCGGGGACCGCGCTTCGATTGCCGAGAGCAGCGCATTCACCGTACCTAGCAATGCGTTCACCGGCCGTCCATCTGCCCCCTTGATCGATTTGGGCAGCGCGAAGTAGGCGCGGTAGAGCAGCCACGGCACGTCGGCGATCAACAATGGCGCGTCCATCGCGCACCAGAGTACGCCTACCCGGCGAAGACGCCTCCCTGGCCGTTGACTCCGGCCGGCCGGGCTGTCGGCGAGCCCGGCGTCGCCGCTGACCCACCCGTGCCACTCACGCTCGTCGGCTGGGTCGCCGGCGGCGGTGTGGCGCCTGAGC
>JBARJU010000190.1:0-29626 GCA_049800435.1 Solirubrobacteraceae bacterium | reverse complement strand
GTACGCGTTCAGTTGTAGGTCGTCATAACAAGGATCGTTTGCTGGTGTGGCGAATCTTGGGGTTATGGACCGCGCCGAGGCGGAGGCGATTTTCGACGCGGGGCGGGAGCGGTGTGTTGAGGTGATCCTGGAGTCCGCAGCTCGGTGTGGGCGGCTGGAGGAGCGGGTGGCTCGGCTGGAGGAGCAGTCGCGCAAGGATTCACGTAACTCGTCGAGTCCGCCGTCCCAAGATGCACCGAAGACGCGGGCGGAGCGGCGAGCGGAGGCGCGCGAGCGGGCGAAGGCGTGGGCCAAGCGCGAGGGTGAACGCGAGCGGGGCGCTCAGCCCGGGCACAAGGGTGCGGGTCGTAAGCTGCTTCCAGAGGATCAGGTCGATGAGATCGTCGATCACTACCCGGATGCGTGTGGGGGCTGTGGACGCGAGTTCGGCGAGGATGAGCGCCGGCCCGGCAAGCGGTTTGGGCGCCAGCAGGTCGCGGAGTTGCCGCCGATCGCGGTGATCTTCTTCGAGCATCGCACGCACCACTTGCGCTGTCCGGGTTGTGGCAAGAAGACAGCGGGCAAGCTGCCTGAGGAGGTCGCGGGCTCGCCGTTTGGCCTGGACCTTCAAGCTGCGGTCGTGACGCTGAGCGCTCGTAACCGGGTCTCGCGGCGGGACATGTCAGAGCTGGCGCGCGACTTGTTCGGGCTGGGGCTCTCGCCGGGTGCTGTGGACGCGATCTGTCAGCGCGCCTCTCAGGCGTTGGCAGAGCCGCACGAGCAATTGGTCGAGAGGGTGCTTGGCTCCCCGGCTCTCAATGTCGATGAGACCGGCTGGTTCACCGCCCACGATCCGCGCACGCTGTGGACCGCGGTGACTTCATGGGCGGCGATCTTCAGGGTCGCTGAGGATCGTCACCGCGACCGCCTGCAGGAGTTGATCGGCACGGACTTCGAAGGGATCCTCGGCTCGGACCGCTGGTGGGCGTATGACCTGATCGACCCCGAGGGCCGCCAGGCGTGCTGGGAGCATCTCAAGCGAGATTTCTTCCGTCACTCCGAGGGACTGGCCGAGCAGAAGGAATTCGGCACCGCCGGGCTCGAGCTGACCAAGCGGCTGTTCAAGACCTGGCGCGCCTTCTGCGAGCACCAAGACCGAGCACGCCTCATCCGCGAGATGAAGCCGATCCAGGACGAACTGCGCGCGCTGCTCGAACGCGCCGGACGCAAGTCAAAGCGCACCCGCCTGCACCGCCGGTTCGCCAACAACCTCCTCAAGATCTGGCCGGCGCTATGGACGTTCGTCACCGTCGACGGCGTCGAGCCGACCAACAACGCCGCCGAGAGAGCGCTCCGCGGCCCAGTCATCCACCGCAAGCTCTCCCACGGCACCCAATCCAAGGACGGCGAGCGGTTCATCGAGCGTGCACTCTCCACATCAGTCACCTGCCGCCTCCAAGGCCGCTCGATGTTCGCCTACCTCCGCGAACTACTCCGCGCCCACGCACGCGGCGACCCCCTCCCCACGCTCACCTGAGCATCACCGGCACAAAGGACTGAACGCGTACGGGTCGTCCTACGCTTGAGGTTACCGCCCCAGAAGAAAAGAGATCATGGTTCCCGGCTCGACGCGGACCCGCCTGGGCAGTCCAAGGCAGGTCGAGCTTCGGCGTGCATTCGTCCCCGTGTTACGGGAGAATTGCCGTCCCGGCAGCGGATTCCGTGCGTAACGGACATACGACGTAGTAGCCTCTCCAGTGTGGGTGTGATTCAGGAGCTGGCAGCCGATCTCGAAGTTCAGGAACGCACTCTGCGCCGAGCTATGTCTCAAGGCGCGCTACGCGCCGGCCGGCCAGGACCGCGCCGGCTATGGCTGGCACCTGGCGAGCACGAGTACCTCCGTGCTTATTGGCCGCTTCTCTCCGCGCTTCGCCAGGCGCTACGCACCGAGCATCGCGTGAGACTGGCTGTCCTCTACGGCTCGCTCGCGCGAGGCGACGCGGATGAGGGATCTGATTTGGACCTCCTGGTCTCATTCGCCGACGATCGCCTATCGGCGAGTTACGAACTCGCCACTCGTCTTCAACGTGTCAGCGCTCGCCGTGTCGATGTCGCCCAGCTGGAGCGGGTGGAGGCCAAGGCGCCGCTTCTTCTGGATCGCGTCCTTGAGGAGGGCCGCGTCCTGATCGACCGCGATGGGCAGTGGGATCGACTGTGCGAGAGCCACTCCCTCATCGCCGCCCGCGCCCGCCGCGCCCACAATCGCCATATGGCTGACGCCGCCTTGGCGATCAAGGAGTTGACTGCGTGAGCGAAGACCTGCTCGACAAGCTGGGGAGCAAGGCGCTCGCCGCGGAGCAAGCAAGGTTGGCTCGCTTCTTTCAGACCATCAACAAGCATCGCAAGGCGCTTGACATGGCGATCGAGGAGAACTTCGCCGGCCGACTCGACCCGGCAGAATGGAGGAGAGCTTTTCAGTCTGACGAGCCCCGTGACGCAAATCGCACAATGGTCGTCACTGGCGATCACTCGGCCATACTCAACGCCTATGTCGAGATACTCAAGGCCGCTGCTGGATCGCGCCTGATCGGCCTGCTCCCATACCGTCGCCCACACGCCGACCAGGTCATTCAGGCGCTTGTGGCCGACAAAGGGCTGAGCAAAGACCAAGCAGCGCTCCTGAACGAGATCTACGTACTGGAGGGCCGGCTCGAGCACGCCTCACCGGACGTTGACGCCGACGAAGTACGCGATGCCATCGAACGACTCCGCCAAGAGCTTCCAGGGCTGATCGACAGTACGCACACCTGGCTACGCCGTCACGGAATCGAGCTTCGATAAGACGTTACGGCGAGCCGGACGGCGGAGGAAGCATACCAAGCCGAGCTTCAGCAATCTGGCTGCCAACGTCCAGACCTTATCGATCTTACCATCAAAATCAAAAGGTCGATCTATATCTCCCGTGTGTTGTGTACGGGATGGCCTCCTTCATCTGCACGAGCCGCCATCCGACTTCATGGTGCGACAGCTGACTGAGGTAGGCAGCGGCCCAGTTCCCGTCGCTGAAGGCGAAGAAGCTCATCCGAGTTCTGCAAGCTCAGCCCCTCGGCTATCGGATCGTTCGCCAAAAGGGCTCGCACCGCAAGCTGGAAGCGCCGAACCACCCCAAGATCACCTTCGCGTTCCACGACAATCAGACGATCCGTCCGTCGACGGTCAAGGACATCCTCTGCAACCAGGTCGGTCTTGCCGAGCGGGATGTCGCGCTACTCTGAGGAAGCCATGACCGTGCGCGTGCTCTACCGCCAAGACCAGGACACCTGGGTCGCCTCCTCGCCCGACGTGCCCCGCTGGACCGTGGTCGCCGATACCTACCCCGAGGCGCACCAACTTGCTGAGGATGGCGTGCGCTTCGCATTTGAGCGCGACGACCTCACGGTCGAGCACTACGTCCCCGCCGGCGTAGCCGTCGCCGCGTAGCGGGTAGGGCATCGGTGCGGCGAGTTTGTGCGGCTATACGGGCAGCTCTCGCAGAGGTCGCAATCGAGTCGTGGCCTAGTGGATCGACGACCTCCGCCAATTGGGCCACAACCTTTCGATCAGGTCTGGCGGGCCGCACGCGATAGTGAGCGACACGCGGCAAGCTATGATTCGGCTGCTCGCCTGAGACGCGTGCCAACGGAGACAGCTTCCGTCGCGCCTATGGTTCGCGAAAATCGGCGTCGCGTATCTGACGCCAAGCTTGCGACCGATGAACAGCAGGAATCGATCCTGTAGGATATCCAGCGATGCGCCTTGTGGGGATCAAGGCTGGCTGGAGACCGCTGGCCGGAGGCGCTACAAGTGCGTTGCTACTTGTAGCGGTCTCTCTCGCTCTTCCCGGACCGACCCACGCTTTCACCTGGGGATTCCCAACAGGACTCACGTGCGGACTTGACGTCCACGGCAATGAAATCGTAGTCAACGGGACGCTCGTACCCCAAGACGCCGCAAGCGTTCAAGCGGGTAGCTCCGTGACTTTCTCCGGAGAATCGTCATCGCCACTGACGTTTGCGGTCTCATCCTCACCATCGTTGCTCTCAACACCCGACATAGACACCGGACCAGGGGTCGCGCAACCACCCGCGGCGACCACGGCGAAGCCGACCTACACGTTCACCTCAAGCGCGGCCACGAGTGCTCCCCGAACCATCTACTGGACAGCATCCTTTCCCGAAAGCGGCATCCCGTCATGCGCCAGCCTCTCATCTCCACCAAGCAACAGCGTCACCTCGACCGTTCACACACTTACGGTGTTGCCATCTCCGGTAATTCAAGCGCCGGCACCCCTACCTCTCCCTCAAGCGTCGACACCTGTACCTCTCCATATCGGCATTCGCGCACAGAACAAGATTCGGCTCTCACGCGGAACTGTGTCCTATCCGATCTATTGCGCGACGAGCTGCACTGGCGAGACGTCATACCGAGTCTTTGCCGGCCGCCGTCATCGTCGTGCGATCCGTGCCCCGAGCCTCGACCTAGGCGATACGCCTGTGTCGATTGGCAATCCCGACGGCGGTACTCAACAACTCGCCCATCGCTACAACGGCCACTCGCTGCGGACGCTCAAGGCGCTCCTCCGCGAACACGACACAGTGACGCTCGATATCACCTTCAGGGCCACCGGCCCGGCTGGTGTCAGCGCTGACGCGCACGGTACTGTCCAGGTCGAGGCGTAACCACCCATATCGGCCGGCAAGGCAGCGCGAAGATGACGACTCGACGCGAGATAGGGGTTTGCCACGTCCCTGACATGCCCCGCTGGACCGTGGTCGCCGATACCTACCCTGAGGCGCACCGGCTCGCTGAGGATGGCGTGCGCTTCGCACTTGAGCGCGACGACCTCACAGTCGAGAGCACTACGTTCCCGCCGGCGTAGCCGTCGCCGCGTAGCGGCCTTGGGCGAGATCGTCGACGGCGTGGCCGTATCTGCCAGTGGGGCGCTCGCCACTGCCGGATAGCAGTCCCCGCAGGGTATCTGCGGGGTGCTCGCGCGTGGCCGGGCCACGAGATCAGCAGGAACGGCCAGTGTTTCCGGGCTACGAGCGCGCCTGCGATCGTTCCTCCTAAGCGGTAGATCCAGGTTCGACTCCTGGCGGGGGCACTCGACCTTGTAGGGCCTGCAATCAAGCGGTATTCGTCCCGTGCGCCGCGACGGAGACGAGTTCCGCGAGGGCTCCGTTTTGGGCGCCAGTGCCCGATGGTGCCCAATCAGCGGCCCCGACGAGCGCCTGTAGGCGCTCCTTTGCGGCGCCGTCGCGCCGCGCATCCCGTGGCGGTACACCCGCAGCGTGAATCCGGGGTCGGTGTGGCCGAGCTGGTCCATGACGCTGCCTGGGTCGACGCCGAGTGCGACGAGGATCGAGGCGAAGGTGTGGCGCAGCTTGTGGGGTGTCAGCCCGTCCGGCAGCGGCACGTCGCCGGCCTCGGTCAGCTTCTCGTTGGCCTTCTCGACGGCCTTGTCGAGGACACAACGGCGGATGTTGCCCTGGATCAGTTCGGTGCCCGCGGCGGTGGCGAACACGAACCCGTCCGGGGTGACGTGCGGCGCCTGCGCCTTGTAGACGGTCAGCTCGTTGTGTAGCACGGGCAGTAGGTCGATCTGCCGCACTCCGGCGTCGGTCTTCGACATGTGCACGGTGATCCGGTTTCCGGCGAGATCCACGTCGCGCCAGCGCAGCGCGGTCATCTCTCCGATTCGCAGACCGGCGAACACGAGCGTCGCCAACATCGCGCGCCGGTAGACCAGCCTACCCTTCTGGTCGTGACCTCCCTTGGCCTTGGCGTGGCGGTCGAGTTCGCCGGCGGCGTCAGCGCCTCGAACAGATCCCGGAGCGCGTATATCCGCATCGCGGCGTCGGTGCGCCCCTGCTCATCGGGGGCTTCGGTGGAGTCGGACTCCGCGATCGCCTGACGCCTGCCGTGCCGTGCTTGGCAGAGCGCAAGGTTGCGCCAGCCTCGTCGCCGATTCTTCCTCGGCCTCCCATATAAACGGGCTACGCAGCCGGCAGCAGCGACAATGCGCTACGCCGTGGCAGCTGCGCGCGGCTGAGCGTGTGCGTACAGCGTCTCGGGGGCGATGTCGGCGTCGTTGGGCCATACGATCGTGCCGGCCTCGGCGTCCGCGCGGAGCTGCGCGAAGTAGGCCGGGTCGCGCAGCGGCTCGAACACGCCGCCGTAGTTGAGCAGGTAGGAGAGGTCTACGTCGGCCGTGGTGCCGTCATCAAATCGGACGTGCACGGCATACCCGTCTAGCGGCTGGGCCTCGGTGAGAAGGGGCGTGCTGCGCATGGTCACATGGTAGAGCGTTCAGCCCAGTGGCTCAATGGGGGCGAGCGGTTGGTGGTTGCGCGCACGGACCCAGTTCTCGCGTAGCTCGGATTGGTGCGCCTTCGCCCACTCGACCACGAGCCGCTGCCCACGGGACGGCAATCCTCCTGCGAGGGTCGCCAGGCTCTCGATATCGACTGTGGCCTCGTCCCCGCCGTAGCTGGCGTGGAAGTGCGGACGCCCGCCGTGGTGCGCCTCGTCGTGGTACATCCAAATCACGATCCCGTAAACGCGCTGATGCGTGGCATCGCGCACCCCGCCCAGGGTATACGCAGGTTGGCTGGGCAGCATAGGCTCCTTGCGGCCGGCGCCAGCGGGGCGACTGATTCCAGATCGTCATGGCCTCGCAGACTACCCACGACCCCCGACGCCTCAGTCAATGGGCAGCAGCCCCGATCCTGCTGTCCAAACACCGCCAAATCGCGCCCAATCCGGCCCGATCAAGGATCGGGGCAAACGGCCGAATCGCCAGCAACCGTCCATAGATCCGGCCTTTCCGGCTCCGCCCGCGCTGGCCTCCTAAGCGGTAGATCCAGGCACATCTCAGATCCAGTAATAAAGGCGATCATGAGGGAAGCCGCAGAAGCGAAGGCTAACCACTGTACTGCCACCAGTCTCCCAGGCGTTGAATCGCCGGATGTGGGCGCCGAATCCCTGACACAAACGTTGCTTCAGGTGAAAAGTGACATATCTGAACTACGGTCAGACGAGAACGCCTACAACCAAGCCACCGCCGAGGCAACCCCGGCGACTCCCTCAGATGAAGGGGCCGTGCTCGCGGCGATGAACACGGCAACCAAAGTCCTGGCAACGTTCACGCCCAAGATTAAAGCCGCCGAAGCCGAAGCGGGTCATATTGCCAAGAGGAGGAAGCGGCCACTACTGGGGCGTGTTGAGCCAACGTACGCCGCCGGCGAGCCTCGCGAAGTAGCCTCGCGGCCCTCCCTTCCTCGGGTCGTGGATGGACAGTCCCGCTCTCGACGAACGCAAACGCTCTCGATGAGCGCAGAGGTAGTAGCGTACGGGCGACCGCAAAGGAGTTGCTATGAATAGCTGGGAAATCAAGGCACTTGACCTGAAGCCGCGCCTACCTGAGATCCTCTCTTCGAGCGATGCCGCACGCGTGATCGTCCTCGACCTCGCGGAGGGCGAGAGCTTGGCCGAGCACGAGGTTCACGAGCGCGCTTGGGTGCTGGTGCTGGACGGCGCGATCGAGCTCACCACGGCCGCCGGCGAGCACGCGAGCGGTGGTGTTGGGCTGCTGGTCGAGCTCGCTCCCGGTGAGCGTCACGATGTTCTCGCGACCTCGCAGTCGCGACTGTTGTTGTTGCTGGCTCCATGGCCAGGTAGCGGTCATCCCGGTGCGATGACGGTCCAGGAGAAGCTCTACGTGCGACGTCACGCGGCCAAGCGGGTTACATAAGCACTAGTCGCGGGATCTCTGAATGTTGCGCTCGCCGCTGACGCTTCGGATCGACAACACCGACAACTCCCCCACAGCATCACCTTGCCGGTGGCGGTGTGCAGGCTACTCGCGGAGCCACGGATTCGAATAGCTGAGGAGACCGGCGAACGAAAGGCTCAAGATGCCGGTGCTGCTACATCGCCGGCATCGGACCTCTCGTCGGTTGGTGTTTTTGCGCGACATCTACGGCAGGCGCAATATCAGGCACGTCTGCAAGGGTTGGCACGGCCCAACCCCACTGTCGAGTCGACTGCTCCCATCGACTTTTGAGATGCGGATAGGGAACAAGAGACGACGAAGGTAAACGAGCAAAGGCGCTCTCGGTGCTTGTTGATAAGAATGACTATATGAGTGACGGCGCAAGACTACTCAGGGACCGCGACGGTTCTGCGCGGACGCATGGGTCGCTATCGGCAGATCGCATCCGCGGACTGACAGTCGGCGGCGGGCGGTCACTCGGTTGCGAGGCGAGCAGAGATATTCCCTGCTCAGCCCGCAAGTAAGGCCCGGTCACGTCCTGCCGCCTTGGCCCGATACAGCGCCTCGTCGGCCCGCGCCATCAAAGCATCGGGGGACTCATCGTCGCGTACGACGACCCCGGCTGAGCACGTCTGATCGTAGGGAACTCGCTCGCGCAGGCGCTCGATGACCATGAGCGCGTCGTCGGTGGCGCAGGGAGGGAGCAGCAGCGCGAACTCCTCGCCGCCGATGCGCGCGAGGAAGTCGCCCGCTCGCAACTCCTCACGCCATGCCGCCGCGGTCTCCTTGAGAAGGCGGTCGCCCGCGGGGTGTCCCTGCGTGTCGTTGAAGTCCTTGAAGTGATCGAGGTCGAGCATCGCGAGCACGAAGCGCTCCTCGCCCAGGACCGCTTGGCTGAGCTTTGTATCCCAGGCCCGTCGGTTGGGCAGCCCGGTCAGCGCGTCGGTGCTCGCCATGTCGGTGAGTTGCAAGAGGAGATCGGCGCGCTTGATCGTCGCGGCCACCTCGTGTGCGAGCAGCGTGATCAGCGTCGCTCGTGTGCCGCCGGCTCGGACGGCTCCAGGCCAGCCGACGACGAGCACGCCGACCGCCTCTTCACCCCTGAACACCGGCTCGAACAGAATCGAGGTAGGACGGCCCACCGTCTCCCACAAGCCACGGTCGATCGCCCCCGGATAGTCGCCGTCGTTCCACAGGAACGCGCGCCGGGAGGCGAACGCCCCTCCCGTCGCCGTGGTCTGATCGGGGGCGATCTCGAGTGGACCGATGTCAAGACCCACCATCGCCGTCGAGCGCAGCGAACCTGCGGTCTCGCCCGGCTCGAACAAGAGGGCGAAGCTCGCGCTGGCGATCGACCTGGCCGCCTCGCACACCTCGACTCGAGCATGGGCGCTGTTCGACAGTCCGCGCATTACGGCCGCGACCCGCTCCAAGGCCTGCTCGCGGTGCTCGGCTTCGTTGGCCTGAAAGCGCACCTCGGCGACCAGCCATTGCGTGGTGAAGCCGATGATCGCGCTTACAGCGAGAAAGAGCACGCTGGCGCGGTATTGGCTCGAGGGGTACGCCGGGGCGCCCACGAGCAGAGGGGGAGCAAGGAAGAAGACGGCCACTCCCACGGTGACCACGCACAGCTGGCGACGGTCGCCGTGCAGGGCCGTCCAGAACACCGGCAGCAGCGCGACCACGGCGACCCCGGAGTTCGCTCCGCCGGCTGAGCTGCGAAGGAACGCGACCGCCGTGAGGAACACCAAGGATGGAAAGACCTCCCTGGCGCTGTCCAGGACTCCCCGCGATGGCGCGAGCCGAATCAGGCCGGCGAGGATCCCAATACCCAACGCCACCGCGTACTGCGCCCAGTCGACGGTCGTCGCCACGAGCGCGACCACCGCCGCAAGTCCGGCGGCCGCGGCGAACGGAGCAAGGTTCAGCGCGATGCGCTCGGTAGGGGCGCGATCGTCGCCCAGGTCTCGTCCATCCCGCATTTCGAGGTATTCGGCAGATCGTGGGTCGTGCTTGACCCCTGCGCCATGTCCTGTCTTCCGGCGCGGCTCCTGGAAGGAGACGTCGCGGGCCTTCGCGCGCCATCCGAGCCATTTTCGCCCTCCATCCAAGCCACCCTTGCCCTCCGTGCAAGCCACTTTCGTCCATGCTCTAAGCCAGTGGCCGGTTACTGCCGATGAGACCCTGCGCCGCACTCACGGCGTCCAACCGATGCCCGTCAAATCCCCTGTCAAATCGATGAGGAGACTCGCGTCTCGCGGGAAGCTTGCGGTCGTCCTGGCTGTGCTGTCGTGCGCGGCCCTGCCGGTCCCCGAGGCGCTTGCGGTCGTGGGAGGAGCGCCCGCTCAAGAAGGCGCGTTCCCTTCCCTGGCCTACATCGTCGATGTGCAGGGCAGGTACGTCTATCAGTGCACCGGCACGGTGGTCGCCCCCAGCCTGATCCTCACTGCCGGGCACTGCGCGGAGGACCTCAAGAGCGGGGTCGTGAACAGGGCGTCCGGGTACAGGGTCGTGACGGGCACTGTCGATCCGATGATGCCGGGCGCGGCGGTCTCGACGGTCCTGGGGGTGATCGTCTACCCATGGTTCGTCCGCCGGGTCGACGACGGCGACGCCGCTCTCCTGGTCCTCTCGACGCCCACGAAAGCGCCCCCGATAGCGCTTGCCCGCCGCTCGGAGGCGCGCAGCTTCTCCGGCGGCTCTCCGGCGGTGATAGCGGGCTGGGGGATCACCTCGTTCGAACAGAAGCTTCCGACCGAAGCGTTGAGGTTTGCCGACACCGTCGTACAGGCACGCAGATGGTGCAAAGGCAATGCGCGACCCTTCTATGCGAGGAGCGAGATATGCACGATCGCCCCGCCGAGCTATGCCACGGGAGCCTGCTCGGGAGACAGCGGCGGTCCGCTGTTGGCACAACGACCCACCGGCGAGGTCGTAGAGATCGGGATCGCCGTCCATGTCTATGGACGATGCTCGACGCGCCGTCCCTCGGTGTTTGTCAGCGTCGGCTCGATCTCCTCATGGGCGAGCGCCTGGATCGCCGCCTACAAGGTCTCCCCGCCGCCTCCGACATCCTCGCCCCCGCCCTCGCTCCCGGCTGCCACTTCGCCCACGCGATAGCGGCCCCTCCCGAGAGGGAGGTACTGACCCACCGAGTCGGGTGGCGTCACTCCTCGGGCTCATAGAGCGATTCGCAGGCAAGCTCCTGACCGCGCGCGCCCCAGAGCTTGATCTCGAGCAGGTCGTGGCGGTAGTCGTCGGGAGCAATCAGGGTGAAGCGCTGCTCGATCAGCTCACACTGGTCGACCGTGACACCCCCGAGCTCGGCGGTCACGACGCGCCCCGCGCCGAGTAGAGGACGCCCCCACACGAGCGTCATGGCGGCGATAGCCCCACCCGAGCCATGCCATGAGCCGATCACCTCGTCGCACACGTCGAGCTTCCAGTCGGGGTTGCGCTCCGCGGTCTCCTCGGTGAAGTCCCCGTGCGCGGAGAGCTCGAATGGCTCGCCATCGCCGCCAGTGACGAAGCGCACGTACCCAAACAACTCGTAGCCGCCCGAGGTGATCGATGTGGCGGGCACGTACCGGCGTCCGTGCCACGTGCGGTCCGCATACCACACGATCTCCCCCGGATCCCCGAGATCCGCTCCGTCGGTGTCCAGCTCGGCCCATACAGCTTGCAACTCCGCGGCCAAGCGCTCCGCCCAACGGCCGTAGGGAAGGCCCTCCTGCGGGGGCTCGGCGGCGAAGCACGGCACGATTCGTTCTACAGGCGGCACGGTGACAGGCAGCCTATCCGGCGCGTGGAGCCTGCGCGGATCGCGGTGGCCGGCCCCGAGGGCTTCCGTCGAGCGTGAGGGGGCGCCGCTGTGCATCCACCGTCGCCTCACGCCTCCAGCAGCAGCGTCACCGGACCGTCGTTTACGAGCTCCACCTCCATGTGGGCTCCAAACACGCCACGCTTGGCTCCGGCACGCTCACAGAAACGCTCATAAAGCGGTTCGGCATGCTCCGCCGCCGCCGCCTCGACATAGCTGGGGCGGTTCCCCTTTGCCGTATCGCCGTAGAGCGTAAACTGGCTTACGCACAGCACTTCGCGGTCGCCCAGCGCATCGTTCATGCGCCCCCGCTCGTCGCCAAAGATGCGCAGCGCAAGGACCTTGTCCGCAAGGCGATCCGCCTGTGCGGGCCCGTCGCCGTGGGTCACTCCGAGCAACACGAGCAGTCCTGGGCCGATGCTCGCCGCCCCACGTCCCTCGACGCGGACAGCGGCCCGGCTGACCCTTTGAACGAGTGCTCGCATACCCCACGCCTAGCGGTGCCCCGAGCCGTTGCGCCGGCTTTGCGCCGGGCAGGGCGCAATGGTGTGAGCGCTGGCGACGCTGCCGTCGAGGAAGCTGAATTGGGCGGCAAACGGGAAGCCGCGGCGCGGGCAGCTACGCGGCAGCAGGATGCCCTTCGGCTGGTAGGCGAGCGTTCGTCCGCCCGCCTGTTCGTAGTAGGTGACTTTCTGCGGCCCGATCGTGGCGTGCAGCCGGATCACCGATATGTAGGGCGCTCCGGGCAATGTCGGGACGAGTGGCACGCCGACGCTCACCTGACCCCCGAACGGAGCCGGAGCGGGAAGCAGCAAGCCGGGAAAGACGATGCGGGTGTCCACCGGGGTGGTTCCTTCTGCTGAGAAGAGCACCGCCAAATGCCCTTCCTGATTTGGCGAGCGCAGGATCGTGATTGGCGCGCTCTCTGTGATGACCGTGGTGCCAAGCACGATTCCCGTGAGCGCTGCGCCGTAGCCCATAACGGAGTCGGGTGGACATCCGGATGGCCCTGACACTTCCAGTGTCTGGTCAGCGCATGTCGCCAATCCGAGACCGCTCAGGCCCAACCCGAGGTTCTCAGGATAGCGGAGCTCGATCTGGGTCAGTGGCGATGGCACCTGGCCGGCCGGCGCGCCAAACGAAAAGCCAAATTCGAGCGTCGTTCGCTGTCCGAGTCGCTTGGGGATGAACGTCGCGTCGAGTCGTGTCGGTGGCGTAGCCTCTGCGATCCGCGCAAGACACAGGCCGAGCAGGATCGCCGTGAGGGTGCCCATCGCCAAGACGGTTCGACTGATTGTCACGCGGCCCACTCGTGCAGCTTTAGTAGTGGAGGGTGCCCGTCGTCTGCACGAGGAGGCCATAGGTATTGCGGTTGAATGTGCCGTACAGCCCCGCGCGGCCGTGCGCTTGCGCGTAGCGTCCGCTGCCGCCGTTGACGACCAGCGAGCCGGCGAAGCTTTCATAGACTCCCGAACCGTGTGGTGTGGCCGTCCCACGGCCCGTGATCGTCCCGCCTCTCGCGTAGATCGTGAAGCTGCCGGTGAACGTGGCGCCGACGTCCAGGTGAACGCGCATGCTGCCGGGGAGTGTTCCGGAGGCCCTGCCCTGCTCGTAGAGCAACGAGCCCGACGCAGACACATAATGAAGGTGGGCCGAGTCGGTCGCCGTCAGCGCGCGCGCCACGCGGGCCTGAACCTTGCCTGCCCTGCCATGGGCGGCTGCTGACTCGAGCGCGAGGACTCCTTTGCCGGCAAGCATTCCGAGCAGCGTCAGACCGATGACTACTCGAATGCGTGCCAGCTTGCTGTTCAGTGCCACTCTTGCTCAGCTCTGTTGATCACCCCTGTAACCCCTGCCGACTCACGGCGGAGCGGTACGTTGACCTGACGCGACCATCTCTGCGTCGCGTACTCAATCAGACGATACATCGCGTACCCTCCAGCCACGCCCGAGCACGCTTTGCCCGACGCCAGGCCCGCATGACCGCGAGCGTGGGGGTTAGCAACGGGCGCAGCTCCTCGCTCACAGACGCCGTCACAGGCAGAGTTGCCGGGCTGCCCGCGTTTAGCGCCGAGGCGTAGTAGGCCACGACACCGATGAGCGTCATGATGTGGTGCGCCGCATGAGGAAGCCTACGGGCCTTGTCCGTCGCGTCTCGCGCGAGGCTCGCAAGACGCAAAGCCATCAGCTCATGGCTGCCGTAGAGCTCGACGTAACTCAGCTCTCCTGTGGCGATGTCGTGCTCGTGGTCGACGACGCTGTCGAGCATCGTGAGTGCGCAAATCGATAGGTAGGCGGCGTCGATCCGCTCGGCGTCTTGGTGCGTGGTCTCGGGGTCGGCCGCCGCCGCTATCAGCGCGTGAATCGCGAGCACCGATGCCGCCGCGCCCGCAAGAAAATCCGGCCATTGGAGGCCCGTTCCCGTCGCCCGGTGCTTTGCCCACCGTTCGAGATCGGGCATCTCCGAACATGGCGCCGTGTTGCTTATAGCCTGTGCTTCCGCGCAGCGCTCGGCGCTGCGTATAGCCACTCCTTCGATCGCGCCCGTCGCCGGCAGCTTTGCCAGCGCATGCCTTACCGCTCCCACCAGCTCTCTCAGGTAACCGCCGTCCTGCGAGTTGGGGTGGTAGTGGTAGTAGTCCCGATTGAGCTGCTCGCCTTGGGTTAGGGCATCGATGAGGGCCCCGAGCATGTGACGACTTTCGGCAGGCGCCTCGGTGCGTAGTTGCTCGCCGAGCAGATCCATGTAGTCGTATGCGACCTGAAGTGCGACGATAGCCTCGACCGCGCTGCGCCGGTAAATGGGGCGTGCCAGGGTTGCCAGCGTTGCCGCCACCTCGGCATTGAAACGCTCCTCGCTCAGCTTTCTGATCGCCTGTGCCCGCAGGAAGGGATCGGGAATGGTCCGGGCGTGCCGCTCCCAGCGGACGAGCTGCTCGCGCACCAGCGGTGCCACGGTGCTCCAGTAGCGCATATTTGCAAGCACGAGCGCGAAGCCCGCTTTTGCCATGAGTCTGCCTCGGTCCAGCGCGTCGAGCTGATGCGGGTCTCCTCGTCGCAGGGCTGTGAGGGCGGATGCCCAGTATTGCAAGGCCGAATTGGGATGAGTGAGCCTACGCATCGAGTGCGAGAGTCGGGGAGACACGCGAGGCAAACCAGCCCGGGATTGCCACGATCGCGAGCACCGCGATGATCACCAGGGCGAGAATCTCAAGCGGCCGGGAGTCCGTGCCGAGGCTCGCAACCGGAAAGCCCGTGACGTGCTCGAGATAGCCGTCGATGATGAGTTGGCCGCAGATGCCGGCGAGTGTCCCTGTTATGCAGCCGGCACCGAGCATAATCGCCGATTCCGCGAGCAGGATCAGCCGCATGCGACGCGGCTTAACCCCTGAGAGGCGCAGCATCGCGAGCGACACTCGCCGCTGCCAGATCGCGGATGTCAGCGCGGCGGCCATGGCGAGGATCGCCGCGATTAGGAGCAGCGTGGATATCTCACCTAGCTGGCCGAGACCTTCGCTTGTCAATGCGTCGATGCTTGCCTCTCTTTCGCGCGCGGTCGTCGCCCGCAACCCGCTTGCCTGCGCGAGCGCCCGCTGGATCTCCGTGCGCATGTCAGCTTCGTGCGTGCCGCGTGTGAGCTGGACGCCCAGGGCAGTCGGGGCTCTCGTTGCCCACAGGCGCGTGTAGTCGGCGCTGCTCATAAAGATCACGCCTGGACTCCAGGCGAGGTTGGTCGTCGTGGCGGCGATCCTCAACGACGCATTGCCGCTCGGCGTCGGAAGTGTGAGCGTGCCCCCGATACCGACATGGCGCTCTTCGGCAATCTGTTGTGAGACGGCGATCCAGCCGCCTTCGCCCAGGCGTGCGAGAGCGCTAGACACATTCCCACGGGCGATCTGGCCGGCGAGCACTTCCCGGTTGGCGCCGGGCGGGCGCGCGATGATCCACACGCGCCGGCCACCGAGCTCGACGAAGCCCCCCTGAAAGGCCCTTACGCGGGCGACCCCCGCGATTCGTGCGATGCGCTGGGCGACGCCGTCGGGCCGGAAGTCGACGATCGCCTGGTTATCGCCGGGAGTGCCGACCCATATGGGCGCGTCAGCCGAATAGCTGTGGGCGAAATCTCGGATCCCGCGCAGCAGATCTCCCCGCGAGCCTCCGAGTGCAACGCTGCCGAACAGCGCGACCGAGCCCGTGGCGGCCAGCGCGAGCGAGCGTATGGTGGTTGCTTGCAGGGAGGACAGCGCCACGGGCAGGATCGTGAGCCTTTGAAAATGTTCCGCCAGCGAATGACCGGCA
This sequence comes from Solirubrobacteraceae bacterium, assembly GCA_049800435.1. Classification (GTDB taxonomy): domain Bacteria; phylum Actinomycetota; class Thermoleophilia; order Solirubrobacterales; family Solirubrobacteraceae; genus Palsa-744. The sequence continues at coordinate 13,715 of JBARJU010000190.1, read as the reverse complement.
CGCAGCACGCCCGCGAGTGTCAAGGGGACGGTGAGCACGGTGGCCAGCGCTAGCAGCGCACAGGCGCTCAGCGCGAGCGAGGGTGCGGTGGCGAACAGTGCGGTCGTGAGCGCCAGCAGGACTGCCGCCGCCAGCGCCAGGCCGCGTTGCATTCGGGCGGAGAGCATGTTTCCCGGTACTCCCTGGTCGCGGTAGACCGCGTCCAGTGCACTCCCGCGACGCAGGTCGAGCAAGGGCACCGCCGCTGCCAGAGTGGTGGCCAGAACGCCCGCAATCAGCGCGAGCAGCAGAGGCTGAGCTGTGACGAGGGTACGCGTGCCCAGCGTAAATGCCTCGGCCAGATAACCGGTCGACTGGTGAAAGACGCCCCTCGAGATCGCATAGCCGCCAACCAACCCCACGAGCGAGGCGACGACACCGAGGCAGAGGGCCTGGAAGAAGAGCATTTGAACGATGGCCGATCGCTTGGCTCCAATCAGGCGCAGGTCGGCGATCGCGCTACGGCGCTCGGGAACGGTGAGAAGCAGCGCGTTGAAAGCGAGCAGCACCCCGAGCAGCGCACTGATCGCGGCGAAGAACGCGCTCGCCTGAGCACTCGGACGCAGTGCCTGACGCAACAGTCCGACATCTTGGTCGGCGGCGGCGACCTCCAGGCGCCCGCCGGCAAACGTCTGTAGCTCCTTGCGTACCGCGCCTTCTTGTCCTGGCTCGGTCTCCACCAGGATGCGTGTTATGCGTCCGTTCAGACCGGCCAGACGCTGCATGTCTGCCAGCGGCATGACCGCGACGTCGGCTTGCGAGAGTGCCCCGAACGCTTCTGGGCCGAGCACGTCGGAGATTTTCAGGCGCAACGCCCGTCCGCGCAGCAGCAGCGATACGAAGCCCGGCTGGATCGTACGCGCATGCGAGTCCGCGGCCTGGTGAGTGGCGATCCCGAGTCCTTGTGCGCTCGCTCGGCTGAGGCCGATCCCGCCCGGTGAGAGCGTCGCGATCGGAAGCGTGTGGGCGAGCCCGTCGAGCACCACCAGGCTCGTGTCCGCGCCTGCGAGGTCGACCGTGAGGTGGTGCCCGCCCGCCCGCTCGATCGTCGCGGTCTGCTCGAGCAGCGGGGCGGCCTGCTTGACCCCGGGGAGACGTTCGACCCGCTTCAGAAGGTGCTCTTCAAAGCCGCCTGATGCGCTTGTACGCAGTTGCAGCGTCGCCGGGCCGATCACCGCGCGAACGACTTCAGCCGCCGACCCCGAGACGCTGCTGCTCGCGAGGATAGTCGCAAAGACGAGCGCCACGGCGATCGCCACGCCGAGGCCCGCGAGCAGCTCCTGTACGCCGTGCACGCGCAGTCTGCGGCGGTAGAGGTAGAGCAGTGCCGCGGGTCGCATCAGCGACCGAGCTCGCGGTGCCTCAGAGACCGACAACTCTCATCCCCGGGTGTTGAGCGAGGGCGATTTCTCAGTGAGCTCGTCGAGGGGCTCGCCTGGGCAAGCTTCGGCGAGTCGTCCGTCGTGCAGGGTGCAGTGGCGGTCGGCGATGCTTGCCGCAGCCACGTCGTGGGTGACGAGCAGCACGGCGGCGCCGCGCTCGTGGGCGATCGAGCGCAGCAGCTCGACGATCTCTCTGCTACGAGCGCTGTCGAGGTTCCCAGTGGGCTCATCGGCAAGGATCAGCCGCGGCTCGCCCACGAGCGCGCGCGCGATCGCCACGCGCTGGCGCTCCCCTCCGGAGAGTCGCTCGGGAGTCCGGCGCGCGTCGTCTGCGTCCTGGAGCCCCACACGCCGCAGCCACGACAGCGCGTGGGCCTGCGCCTTGCGCGTTCCCATCCCGCCGAGCACGAGCTTGATGGAGGCGTTCTCCAGCGCCGATACGCGCGGCATGAGCTGGGGGCTCTGGTAGACGAAGCCGACGTTCCGGTGCAGGTAGTCACACGCCTGGCTCTCCGAGAGCGACGACAGCCTGCGTCCGTCGAAGCGGATCTCGCCGTCGTCGGGTGAGAGCAGCGTCGCGATCAACAGCAGCAGCGTCGTCTTGCCCGATCCGCTCGGCCCGTGCAGGGCGAGCATCTCACCCGCTCCCAGCGTGAGGCTCACGCCGTCGACCGCGTTGACCTGTTCGCCGCCTCTTCGATAGCGCTTGACCACCCGCTCGAGCTCGAGCATTGCCACGGCGCCTACTGTAGGGCGTCTGCTGGCCGATCTTCGATCGGCGGCGGCTCGATCACGCGCTCGCCCGACGGCGCAGAGGCACGACGGGAGCGAGCTCAGGCGCGAAGCTGCCGCGCAGATCGCCCTCGGTGAGCGACAGCGCGCGATCGGCGCCGGACAGCGCGGTCGCCTCGCCAGTGCTCGTCAAGACCGCGATGCCCTCGTCGGCGAGCGAGCGCAGCAGCGACAGGATCCCATCTCGCGCGAGCAGGTCGACACCCGCGGTGGGCTCATCGATCACGAGCAGCGACGGCTGCAGCACGAGCGCGCGCGCCACCATCACGCGCATCGTCTCGGCGGTGTCGAGCTCACGCAACACGCGTGCGTCGCACTGCTCGGCGCCGACCCGCTCAAGCGCCGCGAGTGCCTGTGAGCGAGCCGTCGATAGGGGAACTCCCCACGCCAGCTGCGCGACCACCAGCTCGTCGAGCACACCTCCTGCTTCAGGGTCGCCGAGCCGGCGCCAGCAGTACCCGATCCCGCTGCCCAGCACTCCATCGCGGGCCAGATCGCGTCCGGCGAAGCGCACCGCGCCCGCGTCAGGGGGCTCGATGCCCGCCGCGATGCGCAGCAGCGTTGAGCGACCGGAGCGTCTCAAGCCCCAAATTGCCACCAGTTCGCCGCTGTCGAGCTCAAGCGAGACATCGCGCAACACGACGCGTTCATGTGTCCCCCGCCGATGGCGCTGGCCGACGTGCTCGACTTCGAGCAGGGTCATCGTCTGGGGTCGCGTCTTGGGGTGAGGGCTGTGAGCTCGCGGCGGGCATACTCAGCCCAGGCGAGCCGGGCGCCGTTCGCGAGGCGGTCCCCCTCACAGACGAGACGGTCGACCAGTCCGTCCGTGCTTTTCACTGATGAGTCGAGTGAGCCCGCGATCGGCGCGGCGCTCGCCTGCGTCAGGCACGCCTGTTCGTAGCGCTCGATGACCGCCAGCGCATCGTCTGGCGCGAGCACAGCGAGTTGCAGCGCGAACAAGCGCGAGCGGCGGCGCTCGTCCTGCACTTGGGTCACCAGCCATTGCCGGTAGCTGCGCACGCCCTCCGTCGTGGCTCGGTAGTGCGGCTTTGGTTGGCGCACGACATCTTCTGTCCCGTTTGTGCGGACTTCCTCGATCAGGGACCTGCGTGTAAGCGTGTCGAGCGCGGTGTAGATCTGCGATGGGCTCGACAGTTCGAGCGCGTCCTCGTATGTGCGCTCGAATCTCTGCACGAGCTCATAGCCGTAGCTCGGACGCTGGATCACGAGGCCCAGCAGCGCCCAGTTGACCGATGAGCGCATGGCAGTAGCGCCCCTCTCCGTGTCAACCCTTGCTCCCACGGAAACAGACTAGCGCGAGCAGCTTGCAGATACAAGCTCGATCACGTTGAGTATTCACGAACTAGAAACTTCTAGGCGCGGGCTTGTCATGGAGTGCGGTTCGGTGGATGATCGACCCAATCAAGGGCCGTCGCGGGGCCCCTATCTCGGGAGGGGATGGCTTGATGCGTGTTCGCGGGTTGATTGTGGGTGTGCTGGCTGGCCTGTTCGTACTTACCTCCGGCGCAGGCGAGGCTGGAGCCGCGACTGGCTATGGGAATGTGTGCTCGCTGTTGGGGACTCCCGGCTTCTGTGTGCCGGGCTCGTTTGGCTTCCCGGTGGCCGTCGCGATCGATAGTTCCAAAGAACCGGCGACCGAAGGCGACGTATATGTGGTCGACCTGGTGAGAGGCCGCGTGTTTAAGTTCAACGCGGCGGGGGAACCAGCGAGCTTCGAAGCGACGGGAACCAACGAATTGGACGGCAGCAGCACCCCGGCGAAATCGTTCTCTGCGCCCGCCTACATGGCTACAGGTCCCTCCGGCAATATTTATGTCGAGAACGTCGAAGCGCCTGTGATCGACGTGTTCAATCCGAAGGGCGAATACGTCCCGGAGGGCGCGGGCGCGTTCGTGGCTCCGTCCTTTGAAGGCGGCACGTATTTCCCGCTGGGTGTCGGCGTGGACCAAAAAAACGGCGACGTGTACGTGTCAGATCGTCAGGACGGTGGGGTCATGGACATCTTCGAAGAAGATGGAACGTTCGTGCGAACGTTCCCGACGGGAGCTGGCGTTAGCGCCAGCGTCGCGGTCAATTCATCAGGTGATGTGTACGTCGACAACGAAGGCGTGAGCGTCACCGAGTTCACCGCGACGGGCACTCCGCTCGGAACACTGGACGCGGCGACCCCGCAGGCGGTGGGCATCGACCCATCCAACCAGAACGTGTTCGTCGGGGAGAACGGCAACTCGGGCAGCTACCAGATAGCCGAGTATGCTGCGCCCGCCAAACCAGGACAGACACCCTTGGCCGTGTTCGGGAACGGGGATTTCGCGTCAAACGGTTCCTACGGCATCGCCGTTAACGACAAAACACACCATTTGTATGTTTCCAATGCCGCCGGCGAAAACGGACTGATCTTCGACGAAGGCGAAGGCCCCGAAGCGCCCGTCACTGAAGCTGCGTCCGAAGTCACGGCGAGCACGGCGGTCCTCAACGGGGAGTTGAACCCAGGAAGCGCCGAAGGCAAGATCGGCTACTACTTCGCTTACAGATCGGGGAGCACCTGCACCGGCGCGGGCACTACCGCCCGGGTCCAAACGGAAGGCAATCACGTAAAGGTCTCAACCGAAATCACCGGCCTTGAACCGAGCCAGCACTATTCCTTCTGCATATTCCCAACCAACACGTTCGGCCAGGTCGAAGGATCAACCGACGCACTCACAACCTCCGGGATGAAACCCGCGGTCGATGGCGAGAGCTTCTCCGGGCCTACCTCGACCAACGTGACATTGGAAGCACAGATCAACCCGGAGAACCAGAACGCCAAATACCACTTTCAGTACGCGACATCAGCCAACGGCGAAACGCTCACGAACCCGATCAGCCTTCCAGAAGGGAGCATTTCAGCGGGCTATGGGGACCAGATAGCCAGTACCGACATCGGCGGCGGACTCTCACCAGACTCGACTTATTACTACAGGGTGGTCGCCGAAAACCCGAGCGGGAGCACCGAAGGGCCCGTTCAATCCTTCACGACGATCGGACCTCCCATCGCGAGCATCGGAGAAGCGGAAGCCCCGACGCGCAGCACGATCATCCTCTCGGGTAGTGCCAATCCAGTGGGCGCGGCCACGACCTGCCACTTCGAGCTGGTAGCCCAAGCGGGCTACCAGGCTGCCATAGAAGAAGAAGCGAAGGACCCGTACGCGAGCGGACGTCGAACCCCGCCCGTCGAAATCGGCTCGGACTACACCCTCCATCCGATCGGTTCGGTCCTGATCGGGGAACTGCTCCCGGGCACCACGTATCACTTCGCGCTGGTAGCAAACAATCAAGAGGGGACGACTATCGGCGCAGACGGCACGTTCACGACGGCTACGGCGACGCCGCCCGGCGTGGAAACAGGTGGTGCGAGCAACGTCGCTCAGAACACGACCGGCATCTCGGGGACGGTCAACACTCAGGGACTGGCGACCACCTACGGGTTTGAAATCGGGACGAGCACCGACTACGGGCCACCCACGGGACTCGGGAGCGTCGGCGCGGGATCCGACGAAGCGGCCGTGACACTCAGTCTGAGTGGGTTGCTGCCGGGCACGCTCTACCACTACAGGATCACCGCGACCAACGTGGACGGGACGAGCTACGGCGCCGACCGCACGTTTACCACCAGCGTGTTCGCAAGCGTGCTGGTCACGCCCCCCGCACCGCTGCCGTTTCTCACAGTTCCCGCGATTAGCCTTCCCGTCGAAGAAAGAAGCACGGGCAAAGCCACGACCAAGAGGCTGAGCCGGGGGCAGAAGTTGGCAAACGCGCTGAGAGCGTGCAAGAAGAAGCCGACGAACAAGCGGACTGCGTGCGAAAGAGCCGCAAAGGGTCGGTACGGGCCGACTAAGAGGAAGAAGAGGTAGCGGGGCGGTGAGGAGCGTGAGCGTCACACGAAACGACTGCGTTATCGACGACGGATTGGCGCGGGAACAGGCTTCGGAGGTTCAGCGAGTGTCGGTGCTTGAGACCGTGGTGGGCGAGCCGGTCAATTCGAGGAGGGAGTCATGCTGATGCGAGGGGTTCTGCCTAGTCTGGGTCTTGTGCCTGTGGCATGTGTGCCGATACGCCCGGGTCGAGCGGCGCTGTTTGCGACGCTCACGGCGGTGGCTGCCGCTTGCTCCGTTACGGTCTTTGCGTCGGGTGCGGGTGCGTATGCTACCGTCGTTCCGACCAGATACTCCAGCGCTTCAGGTCTCCCGGATGGTCGTGTCTACGAGGAGGTCTCTCCGTCGAACAAGCACGCGGGCGAAGCCGGGGCTCGCGGGATTCCACGGAGTGGCGGAATCACAGAATATTTCGGCGAGTCCGTCTCCTCGGCGGACGGAAACTCCGTGTTCTATTCAGGACAAGGACCTCTGGGCGAAGCGAACAGCGGTCTGGACACGTATTTCGTCTCCCGGCGCACGGGGTCGGGCTGGGTCACGCGGTCGGCCGTCCCTCGGGCTCTCGGTCTTGAAGGGGGAGAAGGGGCCACCTCAATCGCTTATGTACAGGTTCCTCCGCGATGGGTGGATCCGTCGCTCGATCTCTCCCATACCATGTTCAACTCGGAAGCCGGCTACGTGCCTTCTCCATACATACCCTCGCCCGCCTACCCTTATGGCAGGACGGCGACGGTCTATCTTTCCGGCCCGGACCCTCTCGCGCCACCTGAATGGTTGGGTATGCCGGTAAGCGGGGAAATAGCTGAACCGCCGGATCCTAAGGAAGAATCGCTGCCGATCGGTGGTACTCCGGATCTCAGCACCGCCTATTTCACCTATGCGGGTACGCTCGGCCTTCCCGAAGACGCAGCCCGAGCGCCGCACTCCACCGGTGGGGCAGCGTGGGGCTTCTATGAGTACCGCAACGGCGTTTTGAGCGAGGCGGGCGTCCTGCCGGATGGCTCGGTAAACCAGTACGGCGCGGTGCCGGCAGCTATAGCTCCTGAACAAGGATCAACCAGGGGACCGGTTCCCGACCAGTTCGACAATGAGGTGTCAAGCGATGGCTCTCGCGTCTTCTTGGTGAGCCCCGATCCTCGCTCGTCGCTGGCGTCCCCGAACCACAACTGCAGTCTGGGGTGTACCGACGAACCCCCGCAGCTTTATGTGCGTCAGAGCGCTCCCGACGGTTCGCAGACGACCACGCTGGTCTCGCAATCGCAGCTTGCGGGGCAGCTGGGTCAGCCGGCTCCGGACGGTCCGGTCGCCCTCTATGGCACGCCACCGACGGAAGGCTCCTACGGAGGTCGCTACTCATCGTACGTATTTGCCTCGTCGGACGGCTCGCACGCCTTTTTCGCGAGCACCGACCAGCTGACGGAATCGGCTCCCGCCGATTCCACGGTTAAGGAGTACGATTTCGACGTCAACACCGGTCTCTTGACGTATCTTCCCGGTGTGACAGGGTCGATCGCCGCTGTGGCGGGAGATGGCTCGTCGCTGGTGTTCGAGAATATCGCGAGCTCTCCGTTCGAGCTTGACCGTTGGGTCGCCGGTCCGGGTGGAGGGGTGGTGACCCCGATCGTGCAGCTTCCGGAACCCGAGCGGTGTCACTGGGTTTGCGTCGGTCCGGCCCATATATCGGCAGATGGATCTGTGATCGTCTTCGAGACGAATTCGCGGATACCAGGCTTCAACGACGGTGGCTTCATGCAGGTCTTCCGTTACGACGCGGCGAGCAACGAACTGGCTTGTGCGTCGTGCCCGCCGACCGGGGTCGCGCCGTCGGGGAACGCCGTGATGTCGAACCTCTCCTACCAGGGTGTCAGTAGCTCCTCTGGGAACGATCTCAAGAACGGCGTGGTTGACACTAGGGGGATGTCGAGCGATGGCGCCCGGATATTCTTCGATACTCCCGATCCGCTCGTCCCACAGGATGCAAACGGAAAGGTCATCGAACTGGGTGGCGAATTCTATAAAGTGGGACGAGACGTGTATGAGTGGGAGAACGGGAATGTGTTCTTGATCTCCTCGGCGACGTCCGGCAAGGACTCGCTGTATTTGGATAGCAGCCCGAATGGCGACGACGTGTTCTTTGCCACCGATGTCGGCCTCGTGCCCGGCGACACCGAAGGCGGCTTCGACGTGTATGACGCGAGATCCCCGCATCCGGGCGACAATCCGCCGCCATCGGCCGTCCCGTGCCAGGGCGAGGTCTGTCAAGGTCCACCAAGCGTCCCTTCGTTGCTCGGCGAGCCGTCGAGCGCGACGTTCGATGGCCTTGGCAACGTCGTCCAGTCGTCTGAAAGCAAACCGGTCGTAAAGAAGAAGGCAGTCGCAAAGAAAAAGAAGACGAAGGCGAGAAAGAAGAGGGGAAAGCGGGCGAGGAAGGCTTCTGAGCGCGGCGGGAAAGGGGGCAGGCGATGACTCGTCTTGGGATGAGGTCCGTTGTGGCAGTTGCTGTGACGATCGCGGTAGTGCTCGGTGTTGCCTCGTCGGCGATCGCGGCCGGTGGGGCCGTCTGGAAGATCACGTCGTTCTCGAATCCCACACACCTGTGGCTACCCGCGGGTGAAAAACACAGCGGGATACTGTTGGTGCACGCCACGAATGTCGGTGAGTCCTCGGATGGAAGTCCGGTGAGGATCGACGATGTGCTGCCGGCGGGGTTGACCGTCGTGTCCATCTCCGGCCGGGACGTGTATGGCCCCGCGTTGAGCTGTGCGGCGTTGCCCGCTCTGACGTGTACCGATTCGAGTCCTGTACCGACAGGTGACACGCTCGAGTTGTTCATGGTCGTCGACGTGCAACCAGGTGCCGCGTCGAGTGTGGTCAACAGGGCGAGGGTGTCGGGTGGTGGCACCGAAGGCGTTTCGGTCGAAAGCCCCATCACGATCAGCCAGGCCCCCAACCTGTTTGGCGTGAACCCGGAGAGTGTCGTTACGGGTCTGTCGACCATGCAGGCGGGCGCGCACCCGAATGTCACAACCGCTTATATGATGAACGCGTCGGCTCCGCAGTTCCCTGTCTACAACGCCAAGGACGTCAGATTCGATCTGCCCCGCGGTCTGGTCGGCAACACGGTCGGCATGCCGACATGCGAATTGAGCAAGATGCCGATACTCTTTTCGCCGGGCGAATGTCCGTCGGACACGATCGTGGGAGTCGCGTCGGTTTGGCTTCAATCGTCCTTTTCGTATAGTGGAAATGTCGAAGAGAACGGGCCGGTCATCGAGCCCGTGTACAACATCAAGCCGAGTCCCGGCGAGCCCGCGGCGTTTTCGTTCCCCGTGCTGCTCATCAAGGTGCGATTGGATACGAGTGTGCTGTCCAACGGCGACTACGGAGTTCGTGTGACCGCCGGTGGCTTGAGTGAGGCTCAACCCGTGCTGGGTGCGGCCGTGACGATCTGGGGTGTCCCGGCGGATCACCAGGGCCCCGGTAGCATTCCGGTGCAGGAAATACCGCCGGTCGGTGGCCCCAACACCGTGTCCTCGCGTGTCTCGTTGCTGAGCAACCCGACGCAGTGCTCTACGCCGCTGTCGGGGACTTTGTCTGTCGATTCGTGGGTTGAACCGGGGGTATTCACGGCGCCTGCGACCTCGCCGGTGGGCACGTTGATGGGCTGCGATCAGTTGCCGTTCGTCGCCTCGGCGTCCATGTTGCCCGACACGTTGCAAGCTGGTGCTCCCGCGGGTTACACGTTCCATCTGCACGTCAATCAGTCCAACAGGCCTGAGGCCCTTGCGACTCCGAACATCCGCAAGGTCGTGACCACCCTGCCGATGGGCACGGCGATATCTCCGTCGGCGGCGTGGGGTTTGACGGCGTGCTCTGATGCCCTGTTCGGCTTGCATTCCGGTGTGCCCTCCGAATGCCCGCGCGAAGCACAGGTTGGGACGCTCACGATCACAGCGCCGGCGCTGCCCGAACCGTTCTCCGGTCGGGTGTTCCTGGCGGCTCCGGACTGCGGCCCGTGCTCGCCCGAGGACGCTCAGGACGGGAAGATGGTGCGGCTGTTCATGGAGGCCATAGCCGAAGGCGAATCGGGGATCATCGTGAAGCTCGAAGGCAAGGGTCAGGTCAATCAGCAGACCGGCCAGCTGTCGGTGACGTTCGATGAAAATCCGCAGCTGCCGTTCAGCGACCTAAAGCTCTCGTTGGGTGGCGGCCCGCGGGCGACGCTGGCCAACCCGAGAACGTGTGGGACCGCGACCACGACTGTTGATCTGATGGCGTGGAGCAGCCCATTCACCCAGGACCAGTCGCCCACGAGCCCGTTCGAACCGACGGGATGCTATGCACCTCAGTTCAGCCCGTCGTTTGTTGCCGGCACGACGAACATTCAAGCCGGGGAATACAGCCCATTCACGGTCTCCTTCGGGCGTCAGGACTCCGATGAGTTCCTCAACGGCCTGCAGATGCATATGCCACCCGGCGTGATCGGCTCGGTCTCCGGCGTCCCGCTCTGCAAAGAACCGCAGGCGGCGGAAGGCACGTGTGCTCCCGAGAGCCTGATCGGGCACACCCAGGTGTTGACCGGTCCCGGAGCCGATCCGTTCCTCGTGACCGGTGGCCAGGTGTTTTTGACCGAAGGCTATAGGGGCGCTCCGTTCGGCCTGTCGATCGTCGTCCCCGCGAAGGCCGGCCCCTACACCCTCTCGGGCACCACTGGCAAGGGCACGGTTGTCGTCAGGGCCGCGATCAACATCGATTCACATACGTCGGCGCTGACGGTCACGAGCGACCCGTTGCCCACGATGCTCGATGGGATCCCGTTGCAGCTGCGGGTGGTGAATGTGACTGTCGATCGTCCAAACTTCACGGTGAACCCGACGAACTGCGACAAACTCGCGATCACCGGGACACTCACAAGCAAGGAAAGCGCGGGAGTCACGGTCTCGAGCCCGTTCCAGGTGACCAACTGCCAGGGACTGGGGTTCAACCCCAAGTTCAAGGTCTCGACCAGTGGGCACACCTCGAGGGCTAATGGGGCTAGCCTGGATGCGAAGGTCATTTATCCGACGGGCGCGAAGCTGGCAAACGTGGCGAAGGTCAAAGTGGAATTGCCCAGGCAGCTGCCGTCGCGTTTGAGCACACTGCAGAAGGCGTGCCCGGCGGCGACCTTCGACGCTAATCCGGCGGCGTGTCCATCGGGTTCGGTCGTCGGCATCGCCAAGGCGATCACCCCGATCGTGCCCGTCGAGCTGACCGGACCGGTGTATTTCGTCAGTCACGGAGGGGAAGCGTTCCCGAACTTGATCATCGTCCTCCAGGGCTACGGCGTGCGCGTGGATCTGGTCGGGGATACGTTCATAAGCAAAGCGGGGATCACGAGCAGCACGTTCAACCAGATCCCGGACGTCCCCACATCGAGCGTCGAGCTCTACCTCCCGCAGGGACCGGGCTCGGCTCTGGCGGCCAACGGGAACCTCTGCACTCAGAGCCTCACGATGCCAACGACGTTCATCGCCCAAAACGGCGCCGTGCTTCATCAGGCGACCAGGATCGCCGTCACCGGCTGCCGAGCGGCGATCAGCGTTCTCGCTCACAGCGTGAAGGGTAATACGGCGACGATAACCGTTCATGTGCCCTCGGCCGGAGTGCTCGTGGCGAGTCGCGCGGGCCTCTCCCGCGCCACTGGGAAGGCCGGCGCGGCGGGGACGGTGACTGTCACGCTTGCCCTCTCGAGCAGCGAGCGACGCTTCCTGAGCCGCCATCCCGGGCGCAGGCTCAAGGTCCACGTCAAGCTCCTTTTCACCCCCGAGCATGGCAGCAGGCTCTCAAGCGCCGTGACCTTGCTCATGCGCTGAGCGCGACATTCAACCAGGCTTGCGTGCCGTACACGCACAACCTCTCCCAGGTGGCACGCGAGGAAACACAGCACACAGGGGCCCGGGGCGCTTACCTCTCAGCGCTCCGGTCCCTGTTCGCTCGCGTGAGCTCACCGCCGACGATCCCGGCCGCCCTTCCCCACCGCCTCGCATATGCTCCCGCGCCCGAGTACCGCTTCACGCTTCCCGCAACACCGACGACGATGGCATGATTCACGCCGCCCGCAGCACCGCGGCGGCGTGCTCGGGAGCGACGATGTTGAGGTTCACGCCGGTCGAGAGCTCGAGTCCCGCGAGGTGGGTCAAGCGCGGCGCGATGTCGATCCGCCAGCAGAAGTGCTCCGCTCCGCGCGGCGCTGTCCTCACCCACATGTTGAGCGGTGGGCTCGACCCGAAGTGGCGCGCCAAGTGAGAGAGGCCGTCGTGCAACAGGGCCGCCCCGAGCGGCCCGTCGTCCTCGAAGCGCATGCGCGGGACGCGCGGAGCGAGCATCAGCTGGAAGGGTAGGCGCGACCCGTAGGGCGCCATCAAGACCGCCTCCTCATCGACCGCCACGATCCGCTCGTTGCGGCGAACCTCCTCAGCGACGAGGTCCTCGAGCAGGCCCCGGCCCATCGTGCGCGTCGCGTAGGCGCCGCAGCGCTCGCGCTCGCGAGCCACCTCCGCCGGGACGAAGTCGAGCGCGTAGAGCTGCGAATGGGTGTGCTCGAGCGATGCTCCCCCCTCGCGCCGCTCGTTGACGATCAGCTGCACGTAGGCGCAGTCCGAGTGCGCCCGCATCCGCTCGCGCCACACCTCCATCGCCCCCACCAAGCGCTCGGGTGGGAGGTCGGCGAGCGACAGGACCGACTCGGGCGCGTTGACGATCACCTCGTGCGCCCCCTTCGCGGCGGTGGCGCGGAACAGGTCGGGCTGCGCGTCCGGCGGTGGTTGCGGAGCGTTGTCCCCGAGCGCCGGATAGAGGTTCGGCACCACCCTTACGGTCCATCCCGGAGCGTTCGCCTTACCGCCATCGGGACGCACGGCGTACAGCTCAGGAGGTGTGCGGTCCTCGTGACCCTCGGCAAACGGGTCGCGCTCGACGTCGATAGGCGCCGGCGCCGGACAGCGCGGCTCGCCGCCCGGGCGTTCAGCGCGCTCGCCGGCGACGATCGTCTTGTGCCCGCTGAGCGGGTCCACCCTTATCTCAGGCATGTGGCGCCCATCGTTCCACGGCCGGCCCTCGCACCGCACGTAGACAGACCCTCAATCCCATCCCATCGTCAGGAGCGCAGTGCGTACTGTTCGACATCCCGCCGCAACCTGCCCGCGCTTGGGTATTGCCCCTGACGGATGAACGACAGGTGGCCGTCGCGAGCGATGAACACCGTCACGGGCGTGAAGGAGGAGTCGGTGATCTGCTCGCCCAGTTGGCCGCTCTTGTCGTAGTAGCTCGGGTAGCTCACCGGAAACGACCTCAGGAACGTGGCCGCGTCGGCGCGGTTGGAGTCCGCCGAGTCGAGGCCTATGAACGCCACCCGCCGCCCGTACTCGGCCGACACCCGCTGGAAGGCGCCGAGCTCCTGCTTGCAAGGCACACACCAGGACGCCCACTTGTTGATCACCACCGGGTAGCCCCTCAGGGCGGCAAGGCGCGCGTGCAGCGCCGGCGCCCCGCCCCCAAGAAGCTGCCCGCCGCGAGCGTGCAGCGCCGC
>JBARJU010000189.1:0-5360 GCA_049800435.1 Solirubrobacteraceae bacterium | reverse complement strand
CCTCAGGCGCGGCGTTTGCGGCGCCGACGGCGCCCGAGCAACAACACGCCCACCACCGCCACGCCGATCGAGAGCTCGCGCTGATGGCGCTCCAGATGCCCGCGCCAGTCGGTTATGCGCACCACCTCGCCGTGCAGATTGTTGAGCGACACCGCCAACTCCGCGCGATTTGCCTCGATCGAGTTGCGGATCTCAGTCGCCGAGCGTTGTGCCATCCGTCCCCCCTTCAAGCTTGCTGTCTGTTGCCGTCTCACTCTGCGACTGGGGCCTACCGGCGGGCGCCGGCACGGGAATCGGCAGTGGCACGGCAGCCGGTTGCGCCCCGGATGAGGAGCTCACCGTCTCGCGGATCTTGCGGGCCTCCTCGATGGCCATGTCCGGCGTGGGCGGCGCGCCCGCTTTGACGGCCCTCGCGGCGAGCAGCCCGGCGATGGCGCCCAGCACCACGAGGATCAATGCCATCGCAAAGAAGCCCCAAAAGTACGTGAACTGGTTGCCGATCGGCAACTCGAAGTAGAGCAGCCAGGCACACCCGATCAGCACGAAGAAGAGCGCTGTGAGAAAGAACACGCCGGCGACGATCGCCACGATCGCTCCCTTGGCAAGGCGCGTCGTCTTCTCGGCGATCTCCGTCTTGGCGAGCTCGATCTCCTCGCGGATCAGAACGCTCGCGCGCTCGGACACCTCGGCGATCGCCGCCGCGATGCCCTGCTGGCCTGCCTGCTTGCCGCCTGCCCCCCGCGATGGGGGGTGTGCCCCCTGGGTATGCCCTTCAGGGTGCCCCCCGCGATGGGGGGTCCCGCGCCCCGGGGGTCGCCCTTCGCCGCCCGCGGCGGTGTGGGGCCCGTCGCTCACTCCGGGGGCTCCTCGTCGAACAAGCGTCGCCACACGTATGCGGCCGTGCGCTGGGTGAGGATGCTCGCGGCGGCGCCCACGACCGTGAGCAGGCCCGACCACATCACCCTCTTGACAAGCTCATTCTCCATCCGCGGAAGTGTAGTGACCGCCTGGGACGGCGCCGGCCCGGCTCGCCTCCGGGACGGCCACGACGCACACCTAGACTGGGTGGATGGCCGAGGTTCCCGTCCAGGACTTTCCCCTGTTTCCGCTGGGGATCGTGGCGCTTCCCACCGAGAGCGTCCCGCTGCACGTGTTCGAGGAGCGCTATCGGACGATGGTCGAGGAGTGCATGGATGGCGAGAGCGAGTTCGGGATCGTGTGGCTCTCGGACGACGAGCTCAAGCAGGTCGGCTGCGCGTGCGAGATCGATCGCGTGCTCGCGCGCGAAGACGACGGGCGCCTCACGATCCTGGTGCGCGGCACCCGCGTGTTTCGCCTACTGGAGCGCCAAGACGACCTGGCCTATCCTGCCGGGATTGTCGAGTTCCTGGCCGAGCGCGAGGAGCCCGCGGACGGCGAGATCGCCCAAGAGGCCCACGAGCTGTACGCAGAGCTGGTGGATCGGGCCACCGATCGCACGCTCGGCGAGCAGGAGCTCGCCGCTATGACCGCCTACAACATGGCCGCAACCGTCGACTTCGGCACAGACGCCAAGCAGGAGTTGCTCGAGTTGCGCTCGGAGAACGCCCGCATGCGCCTGCTCACGATGCTGTTCCGCGCCGCGATCAAGCAGTTGGAGCTCAGCGAGCGCGCCCAGCTGCGGGCGCGCTCGAATGGCAAGGTGCACTTCGGCTGAGCGTTCTCACGCCCCCTGCTGCGGCAGCTTGCAGACGTCCCGCGCCACCTTCAGCATAAAGAAGGCAAGCTTGCCCGTGACGGGCGGCTGACCCCGCGAGTTGTCGGCGAAGCGCACGCTCCCATCCTGGTCGCGTACGTAATAGGCGAGCACCGAACCCGGCGCGGCAGGGAACGATTCATGGCGTGAGGCCGGGTCGTGCAGATCTTCCTGGATCGTTCGCGCTTCGATGATCTGCGAGTCGCTCAGGTGGCGTGGCGAGGGATGTGTGCGATCGGGATTACATTCCGCGACCCCTTCTTCGGTGACGAGCATCGTGAGCCTTGAGCCCGGGGTGGCGCCCGTGCGGTAGACGACGAACAGGTCGGGCGAGAGCACCCCGCCGCACCCGCTCGCGCCCGCCGCCACACACACGAGCAGTCCCGCTAGGACAGTGCCCGACAGGCGCCCCCCACGCGCGCGTGGGGCAAGCACATTCGAGCTCACACCACCACCGCCACGCGGCAACACGCGCAAACCGTCCCCTCACGCGCACGTGAGGCAAGCGCACCGGGCATCACGCCACAACCGCCACACCGCCCCGCCGCGGGTCGCCCGCGCCGATCAACTCCGCGCCGGAGCGCTGTACGGCCTGCACACCGCCGAAGAACAGGTTGGGACCGTGAAAGCGCACGACCTCGCGCTCCCCGTCCGCCACGTCCGCCGGCTCGAGGCCCGGCTCGTGATACACGATGCCTCCCTCGAAGTGCGCCCGCGGGGCGCTCACCGCCTCAGGCGCGCGCAGGTCGCGGTCGACGACCCCGACAATCGTTTGCAAGAGCGCCGAGCGGATCCTGTTGGAGCCCGCGCTGCCGAGCACCAACTCGACATCCCCCCCGTGCATGACCACCGAGGGCGCCATCATGCTCGGCATGCGCCGCCCCGCCGGATGAGTGTGGAAGCCGAGCGGCGAGAGGTCCTCCTCGCCCATGACGTTGTTGAGGTGGATGCCGGTCCCCGGCACGACCACACCGGACCCCTCCCCATTCGTGCAGGTCACCGAGCAAGCCCTTCCGTGGGAGTCGAGCACCGAGATGTGGGTGGTGGCGCCGAGCCTGGATGACAGGAAGAACGTGTCAAAGCCCTCACTCGAGAGCCCCTGGACGAACTCGGGCGTGCGCTCCGCCTGGGCCGCTTCCATCGCGGCGATCACCGCCTCCAGGGACGGCGGCGACGGTTGTGCGTCGAGCAGCCCGAGCGAGTAGGCCAGCAGCGTGCCCCCCGCGGATGGCGGCGGGTTGGTGAGCACCTCGCGATCGCGATAGCGCATGCGCAAGGGCTCGCGCTCGATCGCCCCGTAGGCGCTCAGCTCGCGTGCGCTGAGCGACCCGCCCCGCTCGCTCAGCCAGGCGCATACGGCGCCCGCGATGTCCCCGCTGTAGAACGGCCTGGCCCCGTCCTGGCCGAGCCGCACGAGCGCATCGCCGAGCTCGGGGTTGCGCAGCAGCTCGCCCTCGCGCAACACGCGTCCGTCGGGCGCCCACAGCGCGGCGCACTCCGGAGTGGATTGCAGGAGGTCGGCGAGGATCTCAACGATGTAGGCCTGCTGGGCGTTGAGCACCACCCCCTCGCGCGCGAGCGCCGCCGCGGGCGCCGCAAGCTCGGCGAGATCGATCGTCCCCCAGCGCGCTGCCGCCTCGCACACCCCCGCGGGCGTCCCGTACACGCCGCACGATGCCGGCCCGATGTAGAAAACCTGCATGGCATCCCCAAACGAGACGTCCACTGCCTCGAGCTCGGCCGCGCTCCCATCCCGCGCGCGTGTGGGGGCCTCCACAAAGAAGTCGAGCAGCACCGGCCGCTCGCCGCCACCGGCCACCATCATGTAGCCGCCCGCCCCCAGCCCCGTCAGCAGCGGCTCGGCCGCGAACGACGTCAACATCGCGGCGATCGCGGCGTCCACTGCGTTTCCCCCTTCGCGCAGCACCTTCGCCCCCGCCTCGGCAGTGAGCGGATGCCCAGCCGCCACAACACCCTTCTCCGCCATACTCATGCCTCCAGCGAATAGCACACCGCCGATTTTGCGGCGTCCCCCAGCTGAGCGATTACGTGACTACGTAGGGCGGGAAGGGAGTTGGTTGTTGTATGCACTTTTTTGGCAATTCACTATTGTGACTACAGTTTGTATCAACCATCGTGAATTACAAAAAAAGTGAGCACAACATCTCTTCCCCTCCAAAAGCTTCGGCCGCTTCTCCCAGCGTTCGGCCGATCGCCCAAGCCATCGGCGGCTCCCGCCCCGCCCCAACCGTTCCCAGAAGCGCCTCAAAAATTGGGGATGAACTCGGGCACATCCATGTCGGAAACCGCCAAACCTCCGCGGCGTGACTGCCTGTCCCCGCGCGAGGGCCTGGTGTCCCGCGCCGACGGTCCCGCGCGCTTGATGCGCGGCTCGCCGTCCGGCTCGCGCATCTGGGTGCGTGAGGGCGGGCGGACAGACGAGTCATAGCCGGTGGCCACCACCGTCACCCACACCTGGTCGTCGAGCTTCTCGTCGACCATGGCGCCGAAGATGATGTTGGCGTCTGGATGGGCGGCCTCTGAGACAGCCTTGGCCGCCTCGTTGACCTCCCACAGCGAGAGGTCGCGCCCGCCGGTGATCGACAAGAGGATCGAGCGCGCGCCCTCCATCGAGGTCTCGAGCAGCGGCGAGGCGACGGCCTGGGCGGCGGCCTCGGGGGCGCGGTTCTCGCCGACGCCCATGCCGATCCCGAGCAGGGCATTGCCGGCGTCGGACATGATCGTGCGCACGTCGGCGAAGTCGAGGTTGATGAGGCCCGGGAGCGTGACGAGGTCGGAGATCCCCTGCACGCCCTGGCGCAGGACATCGTCGGCGACCCTGAACGCCTCCACCATCGCGGTGGCCTTGTCGAGGACCGTGAGCAGACGGTTGTTGGGGACCACGATCAGCGTGTCCACCTCCTCCGCGAGCGCCTCCACGCCGCGGTCGGCCTGCTCGGCGCGGCGCGAGCCCTCGAAGCCGAAGGGCTTCGTCACTATCGCGACCGTTAGCGCCCCCACTTCGCGTGCGATGCGCGCGACGATCGGCGCGGCGCCCGTGCCCGTGCCGCCGCCGGCTCCCGCCGTGATGAAGATCATGTCCGAGCCCTTGAGCAGGGCCTTGACGCGGTCGTAGTCGTCCATGGCGGCCTGCCTGCCGACATTGGCGTCCGAGCCCGACCCCAGGCCACGCGTGAGCTCGGCGCCGATGTGGAGGGTGATGTCGGCGGTGGACTGCTGAAGGGACTGGAGGTCGGTGTTGATCGCGAGGAACTCGACGCCCTCGACCTCGGCCTCGACCATGCGGTTGACGGCGTTGGTGCCGGCGCCGCCAACCCCCACAACGCGGATCGTGGGCTGGGCAACGGGCATCGCCTGGCCGAACGGGCGCGCGTCTTCGCGCACGTGCGCGTCGCGTGGGGCAGCCGCGTCAGACACAGCCGCACCCGGGCGGTCCATCAGACTCTCGGGGATCTCCGAGGAGAAGGCGTGGCGCAAGCGCTCCTGCGGACTCGGGATGCGCGGCTCCTCGTCGAGGCTCGGGCGCAGCGAGGGGTGCGGGACGCCGCTGTCGCGCGGGTGCTGGGTCTGGGCGACCGCGGGCTCCGAGCGGACACCGCGTGTC
>JBARJU010000188.1:0-4340 GCA_049800435.1 Solirubrobacteraceae bacterium | reverse complement strand
ACCCCCGACCGGCGCCCCACCCCCGACCGGCGCCCCAGCGGTGCGCGAGGTCGTGCTCGCCACCAACCCCACCACCACCGGCGAGGCCACCGCGCTTCACATCGCCGAGGAATTGCGCGCCAGGGCGCCCCATCTCACGGTCACGCGCCTGGCCTCCGGCCTGCCGGTGGGCTCAGACCTCGAGTACGCCGACGAGGTCACGCTCGGCAAGGCCCTGGCCGGACGCCGCGCTCTGTAGCCTCAAACCGTGCCCGAGATCGTGGTCATGAAGTTCGGCGGCACCTCCGTGGCCGACGCGCGGCGCATCAAGCGCGCCGCCTCGCGGATCGTCGAGAAGCGAGAGGGGGGCTTCAGCGTGGTGGCGGTGCTCTCCGCGCGCGGCTCCACCACCGACGAGCTGATCTCGATGGCCGAGGAGGTCTCCGCTGCGCCCGACCCGCGCGAGATGGACATGCTCCTGTCGACCGGCGAGCGCATCTCCTGCGCGCTGTGCGCGATGGCGATCCACGACCTCGGCCATCGCGCGATCTCGCTCACGGGCTCCCAGGCCGGGATCGTCACCGACGAGTCCCACACACGGGCGCGCATCCTCAGCGTGCGCGCCGACCGTGTGCGCAGCGCCCTTGAGCAGGACCGCATCGTGCTCGTAGCGGGTTTCCAGGGCGTGTCCATCGCCGACGACGTCACGACCCTCGGCCGCGGTGGCTCGGACACGACGGCGGTCGCCGTCGCGGCCGCCCTGGGCGCGCGCGAATGCGAGATCTATACCGATGTCGCGGGCGTGTTCACCGCCGACCCACGGATCGTCCCCGACGCGCGCAAGCTGAGCACGGTGTCCTTCGAGGAGATGCTCGAGATGGCCGCCTCAGGCGCGGGCGTGTTGCAGCTGCGCTCGGTCGAGTACGCCCGCAATCAGGGGGTTCGCATCCACTGTCGCTCCTCCTTCGAGGACGGCCCCGGTACCGTTGTGCTCTCAGAGGGAGAAACCGTGGAGCAGCCACTCATCACAGCCGTCACCCACTCCACCGCCGAGGCGCGTCTCACGCTCGTCGGCGTACCCGACGCGCCGGGCGCCGCCGCGCGCATCTTCGAGGCACTGGCCCACGGCAACGTCAACGTCGACATGATCGTCCAGAACGAGCCGACCTCGGCGGGGGGCAGCGCCGAGATCTCATTCACCGTGCCGCGCGAAGACCTGCGCGCCGCGCGCGCCGCGCTCCAGGTGCTCGAAGGCGATGTCTTCACTGGGCTCGGCGCCCACGAGGAGATGGGCAAGGTCTCGATTGTCGGCGCCGGCATGCGCTCGCATCCCGGGGTGGCCGCGAAGGTCTTCAGCGTGCTCGCCTCCGAGGGCATCAACATCGAGATGATCTCCACCTCGCCGATCAAGATCTCCTGTGTGATCGCGCGCGATCGAGTCGAGCGGGCGGTGCAGGCTCTGCACAGCGCTTTCGAGCTCTCCGGACCTGGGACCCTGGGGGTCGAGGAACCCTTCAGCCCGCGCACGATTTGAGGGCCTCGGAGCTGGTGCGCAGCCCACCCATCCGCCCACCCATCCGAATAGTGAAAGCATCTCTTGACATTCACACCGAGCGCGACTAGCGTGCGCTCCTTCAGCTAGATAAAGACGGATACTGGGGACACTCGGCAACGAACCCATAAGGCAGGGAAGTGCTCAGCACGAGTCGTTGATGACTCGGACGGATACGGTCATCGTGCTGACTTGAATTCAACACGCGTCACGGGAGACAAGGTTGGAGGCTATCAGCGGTCAGGTGGACGAGCAGTCGGCTACTCTAGTCGGTCTCAACGCTCCGCTTGCACCCAACAGTTCGCTGGACTCCGAGTCACGGGGTCAATGGGGACTGGGAAGACGGCTTGGCGGGCTCGTCCCGATCCTGGAGACGCGCGGGCCGGCGGCGAGCACCTTGCGCGACGCCCTCTTCCGGCGCATGCTGCTGGCGGCGGACGTGCTTGCGATCGTCACGGCGTTCGCCGTCGCGATCGAGTTCTCAGGCGGGCGCCTCCACCTCGCTCGCATCTGCCTTGCCGGTCTGCCGCTGGTGGTGCTCGGCGCGAAGCTCTTTGGCCTATACGACCGCGACGAGGCGGTGATTCGCAAGACCACGTTGGATGAGGTCCCCAAGCTCTTTCAGGTGGCCACGCTGTGCACGCTCGTGGCCTGGCTTGCCGAGAAGCCGCTGGGCTACGGCCAGCTCACCCACCTCGACGTGCTGTTCCTGTGGCTGATGCTCGCGATGCTGCTTGTCGTGGGGCGCTGCGGTGCGCGAGCCCTGGCGCTGCGGGTCGCGCCGGTCGAGCGATGTCTGTTCATCGGCAGCCCAGCCTCCGAACAGACGATCCGCTCGCGCATGATCAACCACGGGGGCGTCAAGGCGGAAATCGTCGCTCACGTCGACCTGCACGAGATCGCCCCCTGGTCGACCGACGCGTTCTCGCACTCCAAGCTACGGGAGATACGCAAGCTGGCCAAGGCGCTCGACGTGCACCGCGCGATCGTCTCGCCCAGCATCTCAGAAGCGGGCGAGATGCTCGACCTCGTGAGGACGCTCAAAGCGGTCGGCATCCGCGTGAGCGTCGTGCCGCGACTGCTCCAGGTGATTGGCTCCTCGGTCGTCTTCGACGACCTGCACGGTGTCACGCTGATGGGCGTGCGCCGCTTTGACCTGACGCGCTCCTCGTGGCTGGTCAAGCGCGCGTTTGACGTGATCGGCGCCACCCTCGGCCTGCTTGCGGTCGCGCCGCTCATGATCGCGATCGCGATCGCGATCAAGCTCGACAGCCGGGGGCCCGTGTTCTTCCGTCAGCTGCGCGTCGGGCGCGACGAGGGACGCTTCGGGCTGTTCAAGTTCCGCACGATGGTGCCCGAGGCCGAGGCGCTCAAGCACACGCTCGCCGACCTCAACGAAGCCCAGGAGGGGCTCTTCAAGATCGCCGAGGATCCCCGTGTGACGCGCGTCGGGGGCTTTCTGCGCAAGACCGCCCTCGATGAGCTCCCCCAGCTGTTCAACGTGCTGCGCGGCGAGATGAGCCTTGTGGGGCCGCGGCCCTTGATCCTCGACGAGGACCAGCGGATCGAGGGCTGGTCGCGCCGGCGCTTGGCGCTTCATCCGGGCATCACGGGCCACTGGCAGATCCTTGGCCCGGCGAGCGTGTCGTTGCGGGAAATGGTGGCTATGGACTACCTGTACGTCGCCAACTGGTCGCTATGGACGGACGTAAAGATCCTTTTGCGCACTGTCCCGCATGTCCTTTGCCGTCGCGGGCTTTGACTGAAGCAGCGTCGCGATCGCATCCTCGAAGGAGGAGCGGTTGTCCTCGAGCAGACCCGGAGAGCGCTCCCAGCCTGCCGCGTCGCGCTCGGGGCGGGTAGCGAGCCGGTACACGAGCGCCGCGAGCGCGGCGAGCCAGACGAGTGAGATCAAGAGGATGGTCATCGGTAGGTGTTCTATTCGCGCGCTTTGTGTCGATTCCTCGGCGTTGCCCATTTAGGACCACATGGGGCTGCCCGTTGGGACGGACACGACTTGCCCCTTTGGTCGTACACATTCATTACGTATGTGATATCCGATCGGTCAGACCGAACAGATGTCCAACTCGCATCCGACCCTTGTCTAACTTGTGATAACCGTCTCAAGCTCTTCCAACACCCGGGTGGGGGGATTGGACCGCATAGTGGGCGATCTTTTGGGCGGCTAGCCCTGGATCACGCCGAACTCCTGGGTGTAGGTCGCGCCTGCCTGTCCGCCCGCCAGCGAGGCGGGGGCGGCCGGGGCGACTGAGATCGCCGTGTCGCGATAGTCGGCGGTGAGGATGTTCGCGAGGTGCTCGGGCGAGGCGATCCAGGCGGCCACGATCGAGCTTGGCGTGGCCAGGTAGAGCGTTCCCCACGCGAGGTTCTCCCCGACGGTGTACCCGACCTCGGAGTTGGGGATATACCCGCTCGCCTTCACACGCTCGAATGGCGTTTCCCCGCTGGGGGCGATGTGGGCGAAGTAGTCGTCTTGAAGCATGTCCTGGCTGTGCAGCTGGGCGGCGTGCCCCAGTTGTGCGTTTACGCTCAGCGGCAGCTCGTCCTGGCGCGCGCGCTCCTGGTTGACGAGGCACAGCGTGGCCGCCTCGACCGCTTCGAGGTTGGCTGTGCTGGGGATCGCTTCGGTGTCCTGGCAGGGCGTCGCGAGCACGCTTGCGATCGTGGGGGGCGCCGGGCGCTTCGGGCCCACGTTCACCGTTACGGTGGGCGTGCCGGCGCGCGCGGCGCCCTTCGCGTGGACGGGATGGGTGGGCGCGACCGAGGGGGCCTTGGGAGCGTGCGAACG
>JBARJU010000187.1:0-9698 GCA_049800435.1 Solirubrobacteraceae bacterium | reverse complement strand
TAGTAGCCCCAGATGATCTCAGCGAACGTCCAGAACGCGGTCGCGCAGCCGAGCAGCGACCAGAACAGACGCATTCTCCCACTGTGCCTAGCGCGGGCGCGCAAGCACAGCACACACGCAATCAGCGCTGTCAGCGGGGTGACGACATCGTCGACCCAAAGCGTCACCCGGGAACCGCCGACACGCAGTCCGATCCAAGCCCCGACCAGGCCGGTCGCGAGCACGACAACGCTCACTGCTCCGAGAAAGCGCCGGCCGGTGAGGGCGTGTTCCATTAGTCAGGCATCGGCCGAGCAGTCAAATTCCTTGACTCTTGGGTGTAGACGACCAGTTAGCGCTTTGCGCGACAGACGAGCGCGTGCCACGGACCTCTCCGCGAGCCCGCTCTGGACGAGGTCCAGGCGCGTCGGCCGACGGCAGCCAGGCGACTGCTTTCGCGGAGCAATAAAGCACGCTCCGGGTCGGCGAGCGTCAGTGCTCGTGTTCGTCCCAAGCGGGCGCCGGCTCCAGTGCTTGAGGTACGCTCGCTTTGCACCGGGAAGGAGTAGTGTCATGCGCGGCAGAACTCGGTCTCGATCTGTGGTGGACTAGTCAGCGTCTGTAGGACAGTGCAGTAGCGCTCGGTCTTGGTTTGGAGTGAGGCGAGCTCATCATCCGTTGCAGTGGGCGCGTCGATCTCGAACCGGATCCGAATTGCGGTGAATCCGGCGCTAACGTCGCGGGCCAGCCCGAGCGTGCCGCGAAGATCGAGATCCCCCTCGACGAACACCTCGATTCGGGCGGCTTCGATCCCCATCGCCGCAGCGACCATCTGACAGGTCAGCTGCGCGCAGGCAGCCAACGCGCCCAACAGCAGATCGCCCGAACACGCAGCGGTGCCTGCACCGCCGACGCCCTCGTGCGCCTGCGCGTCATAGATCGTGCGGCCGATGTCAACGGAACACGCCACGGGCGCATCGGCCCGGCTGCCGCTCGCGCGCAGCGTGATCTGCGCCGTGGCGGGATCTGCTCGGTAGCGGTCCTTCAGCGGCTGCTGAGTTGCGCGCAAGTCCATCATGCTCCTCCTGGTTCGCTAGGTCTAAGTTGTGCTGAGAAACGATCGGCTCCAGAGATATCATCGGGCGGCGCCGGGAGGGTTATGGTGCCCGCAGTCGCCATGACGACCTTCTGTCTGCTTCATGGGGGCCCGTGGGGTTCATCGCCCAGACATACGACCGCAGCAGCGACCGTGTGCGCGAGCATGCCGGACGAGCCGTGTATGTACATGGGACTCGCGCCGTCGGTCAGCAGTCGCCGGACACGCGCCATGCCTTGTGCGGAGACCTCGCCGGTGCCGCGCAGGTCCTGTGCGAGGCGGCGCAAGTCGGCCTGAACAAACAGGACATCGCGACTGATGGGGACTGCCAAGCTGGAGCGGGGCTTTGGCCTGCGCGCGTGAGCGACACAAGCATCCAGCGCATTCGCGAAGCGCTCCCGTGTGCGCCGGCTGGTCAACTGCGCTGCGCGCCGTGTTAGCAGGCGATCGCTGGTCGGCTCTACGCCACTACTAGCCAGCGCTGCATCGAGCCGGCCCGCACATAGCCGCGCGCCGATCCCGGCAAACACATACAAGAACGGCGAGCATCCAGCGACAACCCAACCGCCAGAGGTGGCCACATCGTCCGACCGGCGTCGAAGACGCCGGACTGCACCAACGGGCTGGGGGACTGCATCCGGGTCGGCCATGTGGGCCTCTTTGGGGTCGACAATGAGCCAGCCGACCAGTCTTCCCGGCACACCTAACGCTCATGGTACTCCCGTTCGCGCGCAAGGGGAGTCCCTCAGTACGCGGCCACGAGGAGCGCCCCCGCGAATACGAGGTAGGCCGCGACGATCACGATGCCCGTGCTGCGACGCAGACCGCGGTAGGCATAGGCGCAGACGAGGACGAGCACGGTCATCGTCGCGTAAGAGGCGGCGACGAACGTCATCTCCCCTGACGGTGCACCCAACCCGAGGATCGTCGTAGGGATCAAAAGCCCGGCGAGGATGTTGAACAGGTTGCTGTTCAGACCCGTACTGAGCACCGCCGCTCCCCTCCCGCGAGCGGCCAGGTACACAGCGGCGACAGCGTTCGGAAGGCTCGTGACGGCGGCGAGCACGAGAGCGCCGACGACGATCCCAGGAACAGCGTGACGGCTCCCCAAGTCCGAGGCGGTTCGCTCCATCGCGATGCTTGCGCCCACCACCACGACCACGGCACCCGCCGCGATCAGGGCATCACGAGCGCGCCCGCGATGCGGATGGATCGCGACCTCGAGCTCCATCTCCTCCTCGCTGACGGCTGCCACCAGCCAGCTCGTCCATGTCGCGGGAAGTCGAAGGCAAGCCAATCGACTGTGGTGCACGCCCAGGATCACCGCGTAGGGCGCCAGCACGGCCAGCATCGCGAGGAGCCCCACGAGCGGCGAGAAGACCCCGGTCACAAGAGCGAGCGTTACGGCGCATGTCCACAACGCGACCGCGCCGCTCAGCTCGATCACGCGCCGGTGTAGCGCAACCTGGCCGGCGACGATGCCCGCAAGTCCGAGCAGGGCCGCGAGATTGAAGACGTTTGAGCCGATCACGACGCCCGCCCCGACGTGCTGGTCATGGCGGACGAGCGCTGTGACCGCGGCCGTGATCTCAGGCGCGTCGGCCGCCAGCGCCGCGAGCATTCCCAGCAACGCCTCGGAGAGACCGAGGCGTGCTCCCACGCGCTCCAGCCTCGCCACGAGCACCCAACTCGTAACGAGACTGATCGCGGCGGCGAGCACAAAGGCAGCTCCCAGCCCCAGGTCAGGCACCCAAACCACCCAGCGCCCCGAGCGGAACCTCGCGGAGTACTTTGACAACAGACGTTATGTTCGACGTGTCGAGCTGGTTCGAGGTCACCTGATCTCCCTCCATGAGAGGACTCGCCGACCAGGCTTCCCGGCGCACCACCCCGCAATCTACCGGCGAAAGCCGCCCCGTGCCGCGACCACCCTGTCCCCGCAAGTGGAACCCAGGGCGGCTCAGAGTGGGCGTTGCTCCGGTGTATGTTTAGCTCCCACCGAACACGAGGAGATTCCCCATGTATGTAAGGGTCGTGCGGTTCACAGACGTGAATGCTGAGCGGATGGAGGGGCTACTGGCGCGCATCAAAGAGTCCGACGGGCCACCTCCCGGAGTTCCCGCCACGGGCTTGAAGGTGTTGTTCGACGAGGCACAGGGCACCGCGGTGGTTCTCCAGGAGTTTGCAACGGCTGAGGACATGAGCGCCGGTGCCCGCGTGTTCAGCGCGATGGACGCCTCCGAGACCCCGGGCGCCCGCGCTTCCGTGGACAGGTGCGAGTTGAAGCTTGAGCTCGAGGCCTGACGCGCTCCGGCAGACCACGCTAGCCGCCGGCTCGGAGCGGACCGCGCCTGCCGGCGTTTGATCGGCACCTGACTGGCCCAGACTGCTGCCTTATCCCGCAAGCGAGCACGAGACAAGGGTCTGCGCTCGCGCCCGCTCCGGACGATACGCGAGCGCGCCGACCGAGGGCCGGCAAACGTCCGCTCGCGCTGGGCGAAGCGGAAGCCCAGGGCGTGCCGGACGAGACGCTTGCGGCTCGTCCTGAGGGACAGCGCCGCACGCGTCGCCGAAGCCTTCGATCATCGAGACCGCGATATCTCTGTCTCATTTGGCGGGCTGATCGACGCTCGTCTGCACGTCACCGCGCCTGGCGAGGAGGTCTGGGTTGCGATCGCGACTCAGGCAGCCGACGGGCGCTTCGTCGAGGAGCGCCTGCGGGACGTGCTCTTCGGCTTGGTACTGGCGGCCGCGGAGGCTGAGCTGTGGGAGCCTCGTGCGGACTGGCCCTCGGATGAGCTCGCCTGGTTCGAGGTTGCACGCCTTGGTCTGCGCGAGCCGAATTGATCGGACGCTATCCCGCCGACCCGCTCGACATCGGCCTCCTCGACGCCCAGCGAGTACGCGAGCGTCGCGGTCTTCCCGCCCAGCAATGCTTGGTGCGCCTGCTCCATGCGCTGCGCGAAGTCCTCGCGGTGACGCTCGACGTACTCGTCGACCGCGCGCTCGACAAGCTCGGCCTGCTTGAGGCCCGCCATCAACGCGGCGTAGCGGACCTTCTCCTTGGTGGCCTCATGAACCTTGATCGGGGATTGTGCACGTAGCATGGGATCACTCGGTACTTCGGTACCATGGATGATAGCATGTGGTGTCGGGTGCCCGGGTGCAACCCCGGCCCCGCCACAGTACGATGGAAGCCGTCATTGCCGACGTAGCTCAGTAGGCCAGAGCACGTGCATGGTAAGCACGGGGTCGCCGGTTCGAATCCGGCCGTCGGCTCTCGTTTTGCGTACCGTGACGTGACCGCCGCGCGATGTATTCTTTTGCCGTAGTTGTCCGCTTCTGTCCGCTCAGCGGCAGGAGCGTATTCCGCACAAACAAGCCCAAAACGGCTCCACCACTAGCGATTCGGTGCCCTTAAGCCGCTCGCTTACCATGGCGGTGCTCTACCAACTGAGCTACGTCGGCTTGGACCTCGCATCCTAGCGGCAGTGGCCCTTCTTGGTGAGCGGGCCGATACTCCATTGGAGCCCGAGCGTCGCCAGTTATACGAACCTATCCGCCGTTATCCAGCGCAGTTGGTAGCACTACTGCTACCATGCTGGGATGGCGACCATCCCCCAGAAGGAGCTGCGCAACCAAGTCGGCGAGGTGCTGCGTCGCGCCGAGGCTGGCGAGCAGTTCACGATTACCGTGTCGGGGCGCCCGGTCGCCGAGCTGGGTCCTGTGCGCGCTCGACAATGGGTGTCCAGCGCCGGGCTCGCCGACCTGTGGGCGACGCCTCCCGACCCCACGCTCGAGGAGGATCTCAAAGCGCTCGGCGGGCAGCTCACGGATCCCTGGCCCACCTGACAGTGGCCGTCCTGCTCGATACCTCGGTTCTGATCGCAGCCGAGAAGGGACCTGACGAAGACGCGGCCATCAGCGTCGTCTCGCTGACCGAGCTCCACTTCGGCGTGCTCATCGCCCGCGACGAGGAAACACGCGCTCTGCGGACGCGTCGTCTCGGCGCCATTGAGGCTCACTTCGACGCGCTGCCATTCGACGCTGCCGCGGCGCGCGAGTGCGGACGGCTCCACGCCCTCGTCGCGCAACGCGGTGGAGCGCCACGACGGCGAGCCATGGACCTCGCGATCGCCGCCACCGCCAACGTTCACGGCGTACCGCTGCTGACCTACAGCATCAAGGACTTCCAGATCATCGCCGACAAGATCGACCTCCGCGAAGCCTAAAACGACAGGCTTCCGCCCGCAGGTCCGAAGGGACAGGGTATGTGGCCTGCGCAACCCGGGGCGCAAGTCCGCGCTACCGATTCGCGCGAACCAAGCCCCCCCAGCGCAAGCGCCCACCGCTGCATTCGCCAATAGTTGTGCTGCCCGCGGGGCGGGCGGTCGCGGGCTGATGAAAATGGTGATGATGTGGGGGTCGCCCGCGACGCCGACTTCTTCTTGGTGCTTTTGAGCCTGACAATAGTTTGGTGTGCGGGGTCTCCCCGGTGTTCCGGACTGTTGCTTTGAGCACGCCTGTCAGACTCGCTAGTTCTCGAGGCCCCTGGGCGACGATCCTGTTGTTCGACCCAGAGGAGCAGCGATGGAGACGATCGTGCAGCGCCCAGCGGCGCTGGATGTGCATAAGGAGCAGGTGACCGCGTGCGTGCGGGTGCCCGCGGAGCAGGGGCGTGGTCGTGAGCAGCATGTGGCTGAGTTCCGTACGACGGTCCGGGGCCTGTTGGCGCTGCGTGACTGGCTCCAGGCTCATCGTGTGGAGCAGGTCACGATGGAGGCCACGGGTGTCTACTGGAAGCCCGTGTGGGCGGTCTTGGAGGACGCCTTCGATCTGGTGCTCGTCAACGCGCGGCACGTTAAGCAGGTCCCGGGCCGCAAGACCGATGTGTCTGATGCTGCGTGGTTGTGCCAGCTCGCGGAGGCTGGCTTGTTGCGGGCGAGCTTCGTGCCGCCGAAGCCGATCCGCGCGTTGCGGAACCTCACGCGGTATCGCAAGACCCAGATCCAGGAGCGCGCTCGGGAGGCCAACCGTTTGCATAAGGCATTGGAGGACACCGGGATCAAGCTGGACTGCGTCGCGAGCGACATCCTCGGCGCGTCGGGCCGTGCGATGCTCAGCGCGCTGATCGAAGGCACCACCGACCCCATCGTGCTGGCCGATCTCGCCAAGGGCCGGCTGCGCGCCAAGCTCCCCTCGTTGCGGGAGGCTCTTGAGGGCCGCTTCGACGAGCTGCACGCCCTGTGGATCGGTGCGATCCTCGACCACATCGATTTCCTCGATGGGCAGATCGACCGGCTCTCCGACGCGATCGAAGAGCAGATCCGCCCTTTCGCGCCAGCCGTTGAGCTGCTATGCACGATCCCCGGTGTTCAACGGCGTGGCGCGGAGGTCATCATCGCGGAGATCGGGACCGACATGAGCGTGTTCCCGACGGCCAAGCACCTGGCGTCCTGGGCAGGACAGTGCCCCGGCAACGACCAGTCCGCCGGCAAGCGACGCTCCGGGAAGACCCGCAAGGGATCGAAGTGGCTGGACTGGACGCTGGAGGAGTCCGCGCTGGCCGCCGTGCGCAGCAAAGACACCTACCTCGCCGCGCAATACCAGCGGCTACGACCACGCCGCGGCCACAAGAAGGCCCTCGGCGCCGTCAAGCACTCCATCATCTGCGCCGCCTGGCACATGCTCAGCACCGGAGAGCTTTACGCCGACCTCGGCGGCGACTACTACCAACGCCGCGACCCAGCACGCACCACCAAACGCCTCGTCACCCAGCTCGAAGCGCTCGGACACACCGTCACGCTGCAGGAAGCGGTGGCAGCCTGAACTCTATTTTCCTGTCAGAAACCAGGAGTCTCGCGGACAGCCTCCCCAACCGCTCCAAATCGTCCAACTCGGTAGTGGGCACGGACGCTGTGTCCACGCTCGCTCGGTCTTGCATTGCTTCCTCCTCGCTAAACGCCGGAGGATTCCAGAAACACGACTCCGCTAAACCGAGGTCAGATCAAGGTGTCCGTCAAGCCGTGTGCACTCCAGAAGCGTTCTGCTTGCTGACGGCGCGTCAGCGGCGGGCGAGCCGGCGTCCACTCTCGGTCTTGGGCGGCGTGTAGTTGAGCTCGTAGTGGTGGTAGAGGCTTGACTCGTCCGCCTGGGAGAGCTCCTCGCCGTGTTGCTCGATGTTGGGCGCGTCTTGGACCTGCTGCCTGGAGACAGCCGCTTCGAGGCTCTCGGGCCCGACCTTGATTCCACCGAGTGGCACAAAGGTCAAGTGGCGGCCGATGAAGCCCTCCTTAACGGTCGCGAACTGCGGCTCGTCGGTCTCGACGTCGACGTAGACGTCTTGGAGCTTGCCGATCCTCTCGCCGTTGCGGTCTACCAGCATCCTGCCGTGCCACTCGGCGACGTTCCACTCGGCCTCCTCTTGGTGCTCAGCGACCTCCGGCTCGGCATCTTGCTGGTTCTGGGGGG
This sequence comes from Solirubrobacteraceae bacterium, assembly GCA_049800435.1. GTDB lineage: Bacteria > Actinomycetota > Thermoleophilia > Solirubrobacterales > Solirubrobacteraceae > Palsa-744. The sequence goes on along the minus strand of JBARJU010000187.1, from coordinate 2,152 downwards.
CGACGTCCGGCTCGGCATCTTGCTGGTGCTCGGTCATCGTCTTACTCCTCCTGGTCTCCGGTCATGTCCTAGCAGGGCGTCGATCTTGATTCGCTACACAAGTTCGCGGGCTCGCTGGCTACCTGCCTCGGGGCCTCCAAACGCGTATGTAGTAGAGAGATATCACCAATCCCACGACGCCAACGATCATCAGGATCAACCCGACGGTCGCAAGCGAGACGCCCGAGACGGTGGCGGTCACCGCATAGCGCAGGATGGCGCCGACCGCGATCAAGAACAGCGATGTTCCAACGGTCATAAGAGCTGACTATCCCCTAACCTTTCTCGCGCTGCGTCACGGAGCACCTGGCCTGTGTCGAACGGCGGCCGGCCATCCATTGCCAACCAGACTACACGCGGTAGCGCTCCGGCGAGAACAGCGGCAGGCGCGAACGGGCGTCAATCTCCGCGAGTGCGCACGGTCATTCAGCTCCGGTTGACCTTGTCCTTCAGGTCCTCAAGCGCGTGCTCCGCTTTGCCGATGACTGAGTCGAGCTTGCCCTTGAGTTTGCCCTTGTCCTCTTGGCGCTGCCCTTCGCGCTTGGTCTCCTCGTCGCCGGTAACGGCGCCGACGGCCTGCTTCGCGCGGCCACTGATCTTGTCGGTTTTCTCGCCCATAACGGGGCCTCCTGGGGTTGTAGTGGGTTGTGGCCGGGACACGTCGCCCTAGCGGCGAGGAACCAAGCCAAAGACGTAGACGGTCACGGCGACTGCCGGCGGACGTTGCGCAACCTGTCGCCGCGATCCACAGATGGTTCTAGAGCGAGCCATCACCCTCGCCGTCCGTAGTAGCGGCCTCGACCCCGAACCGCGAAGAGCACGAGGATAATGACGAGCACCCACAGCAGCGGACTTACGGCGATGCTCCCAACCAACGCCAAGACGATGAGAATGACCAGTAGAATGACGATCAAGTCCACGCCTTCGACGCTACGCCCGAAACGTGGCACGGTTATCCGTAGCGCCCACTGAGGAGGTGGCCGGGAAACCCGTGGAATGGACCCTCTTTCGCTGACTGCCGACGCCATCGACACGCCCCCGGGGCGCAGGTCCAAGTGATCCCCACATCTGACGCGCGCCGCGCCCGCGCTTGGTGCGGCAGGGGTCAAGAGCTCCTCGGCGTGGTTGAGGCAAGAGCGGATGTCGGGTTCATTCGCACACGATCCGCCAGCTGTGCGCGCCGAGGTATGGACGCGCATACCGATACATGGACTTTTGGCCGGCTCTCTACCGCATTGCCAGCGGAGCAGCGGTTTGCGCTGTGCATGCGCTTGCTCTCCCTCTGGACGAGGTCCAGGCGCGTCGGCTGACGGCAGCCAGGCGACTGTTTTCGCGGAGCAATACAGCACGCTCCGGGTCGGCGAGCGTCAGTGCTCGTGTTCGTCCGAAGCAGGCATCCTCGAGACGCCACGCGAGGCGCCTGCCTTCACGCGAAAGAAGAAGCGGGTCGAGGTCGGGGCCTGCGCCGGCGGTACGTCGCGCCTGGGCATTGCAGTAGGCGGAGACCGGAATCCGAAGGCCCCGGATCGAGATCGTTTGCCGCAGCTTCAGCATAGATACCGGGGCCTTGCGAGTCCCGCATGGGGCGGACAGAGCCAGCGGTCAGCTCATAAGAGCGCGCGCACATCGGGTAGAGCGTGAATGGGCCTGCATTAGGAGCCTACCGCCAGCAGGAACAGGTCGAAGACGGCTAGGGCGGTGCAGGCGAGCGTCAGCGCGACCACGATCAGGGCGTTCGCCCGCTCGGTGCGCTCTCCGGCTGCTGACTTCGGCATCGGGGGCGGCAGGTGGGTCGGCCTGTCAGGACGAATCCACGTGACCTCCGATGAGCCGCTCGCGGGCGCGAACCCCACGCGGCTGGACTGCCCTGCACTCAGGTCAAAGGGGCTCATAGCCGCCAGCCCGATAGCCGGAGACCGGTTCCTCCTCGGCGCCCGCGCCACCCAGAGCCGCATATGTGAGCCTCTGCATCAGGCCGGCTTGCGTGTGGCGGCTGGGGGCGAGCAGCTCGAGCACCATCAGCACCTGGCGCGCGAGCACCAGCGCGATCAACCCGAGCGCCATCAGCCAGGCCGCGTGGTCGAGGCGATGGCCGAGCCTGATCTCCACGGCG
>JBARJU010000186.1:0-12698 GCA_049800435.1 Solirubrobacteraceae bacterium | reverse complement strand
GAGCGGAGCCGCTCGTCGAGGCGATCACGGCCACGGTTGCCAGGGCTGCCACCATCAGCGCGCCGGCCGCGATCACGGCGGCGCGTCCCGCCCGTGTCCAGCGCAGCGGCTCCGACAGGCGCTTGTTCTGGTCGATCATGACCATCGTGCGGCCCAGTTTAGGGATGAGAGCGCGCGACACGGCCGAGCGCCGCGGGGCGACTGTGCCGAGCGTTGCTTGGCGATGCGGCGGAGCGTTGCGGATCGGTCGTGAGGTGGACGGTGCTACTCGCCGTCGACCTCAGCCGGCCCCGGCTCGAAGGCGAGCGCGGCCGAGTTGATGCAGAAGCGCTGGCCATCGGGGCCCGGCCCGTCGTCGAACACGTGGCCCAGGTGCCCGCCACAGCGACGGCACACAACCTCGGTGCGCCTCGTCAACAGGCTGTTGTCAGGGCGCAGCTCGACCGCCTCGGCGAGCGCGGGCTCGGTGAAGCTCGGCCAGCCCGTGCCGGACTCGAACTTCGTGTCCGAGGCGAACAGGTCGCTGCCGCAGCCGGCACAGCGATACATGCCGGAGTCCTTGTTGTACACGTACTCGCCCGTGAACGGCGCCTCGGTGCCCGCGCGGCGCAGCACCTCGTACTGCTCGGGCGTGAGCTCCTCGCGCCACTGCTGCTCTGACTTCTGCGTCTCAGGCTCGCTCATCCATGTCGTTCTAGCAGCAAAGGTGAGCCACCGATCGGCGATCGTCGGGATCGCCGATCGGCCAGCACGTGCGAGACGTACCCCGCGCGGAACGGCAATCGCGCTGAGCGACCACCCCCGTCCGGGGCGGTCGCCTGTCCGGCTCGGCGTCCGCGCGGGCTCGCCCCTAACGGCATCTCGTGAGCCACTGCTATCCTGATCCTTACGTTCACGTCAAGTTCCCCCACCCGCTTCGGCGTCCACGCCGATCATGAGAACTACAAGTGGTGGGCGCTCTCCTGCACGAGCCTTGGGATGCTGCTCGCCGCCACCAACTCGGGCACGCTGATCATCGCGCTGCCGGCGCTCGAGCGCTCGCTGCACACGAGCCTGCTCGCGCTCGTGTGGGTGATCCTCGCTTACCTGATCGCCGCCACCGTGCTAGTCCTGATGGCCGGGCGCCTGAGCGACCTGTTCGGGCGCAAGCGCGCCTACGTCGGCGGCTTTCTCGTGTTCGCGCTCGCCTCCCTTGGCGCCGGTTTCTCCAGTGGCGCCACGATGCTCATCTGCTGGCGCGTCCTACAGGGAATCGGCTCGGCTTTCCTGTTCGCCAACGCCGCCGCCCTCGTCACCGACGCCTTTCCAAAGGGCCAGCTCGGCCTCGCGATGGGCGCCAACACGATGGTCGCCGCCGTCGGGCTCGTGCTCGGCCCGGTGCTCGGCGGCGCGCTCGTCGAGATCTCCTGGCACTGGGTCTTCTGGTTCAACGTCCCGCTCGCGCTCGCCGGCGCCGCCTGGGGCGCCCTGGTCCTGCGCGAGCTCTCACGGCCCGACGAGGTGAGGGGCTTTGACACGCTCGGCACACTCACCTTCATCGTCGGTCTCACAGGCCTCGTGCTCGGCGTCTCCAAGGGAGGGCTCTCCGGCTGGGGCAACCCCGTCGTGGTGATCGGGCTCGCGTGCGCCGCGGTCTTGCTGCCGCTGTGGGTCTTGATCGAGCACCGCACGCGCGCCCCGATGCTGGACCTGGAGATCTTCAACAACCGCCTGTTCGCCGCCGCGAGCGCCGCGGCGTTCATCAACGGGCTCTCCCGCTTCGCGCTGATGTTCCTGTTCGTGTTCTACTACCAGGGCGCCCAGTCCAACGACCCGATCGAGGCCGGCATCAAGCTGATGCCGCTCGCGCTCGGGATGCTCGTCGCCTCTCCCCTGTCCGGCATCTATGCCGACCGTCACGGCTCGCGAGGGCTCGCGGCGCTGGGAATGCTCGTCAGCGGTGTCGGTCTCGCCGCGATGACAACGCTTGAGGTCCACTCTCCCTACTGGCAGAGCATGATCTGGCTCGCGCTCGTGGGGATCGGCTCGGGCATGTTCAACAGCCCCAACACCGCCGCCATGATGGGCACAGTGCCGGCGCAGCGCCGCGGTGTGGCCGCGGGCGCCCGCACGCTCCTGCAGAACACCGGCGCGGTCCTGTCGATCGCGTTCGTGCTCGCGGTCGTAACCTCGGCTGTGCCGAAGGCCACGCTGTTCGCCGTCTTCTCCGGCCTCACCCGCGGCCTGTCCACGCAGAAGCTCGACCCGTTCATCTCGAACATGCACGTCGCCCTATGGGTGCTCGTCGCGACCTCTGCGATCGGAGCATTCGTGTGCCTGTTGCGCCCACGCCAAGCCACCGTCCAACCACGCGAGCACACCGTCGAGGCGCTGTCCTATGAGCACGCCTGACACAAGCCTGCGGATCGGCGATGTCGCCAAGCTCGCGGGCACCACCCCGCGCACGATCCGCTACTACGAGGAGATCGGTCTGCTCCCCGACGCGCCCGAGCGGCCCTCCGGGGGGCACCGACTGTACACCCACGAGGAGGTCGAGCGCGTGCGCGAGGTGATGCGCCTGAAGGAGCTGCTCGGCGTGACGCTCGACGAGCTCAAGGACCTGCTCACCGCCGAGGAGGCCCGCGCGGCGGTACGAGCCGAGTTGCGTCGCGACGACGTCGACCCGCAGCGGCGCCGTGAGCTGCTGCGCGAGGCGCTCGGCCACATAGACCGCCAACTGGAGCTCGTCGAGCACCGCGCCCGCGAGCTGGCAAAGCTTCGCGCGGAGCTTTGCGAGACTCGTAAGCGAGTGCGCCGCAAGCTACGCGAGCACGCCGCCGCCGGCTCAGAGCACTCTCCGCAAGACGGCTCGACGGTCGCTACGGTCGGATGATGGAGCGCAAGTGGTGGACATTGATCGCGGTGTGCGTGGCGATCTTCATGCTCTTGCTCGACATCACCGTCGTGAACGTCGCGCTGCCCGACATCCAGCGCTCGCTTCACTCGAGCTTCCAGGACTTGCAGTGGGTGGTGGACGCCTACTCGCTCACACTCGCCGCCTTCCTGCTCACCGGCGGCGCACTCGCAGATCTGCTGGGCCGCCGCCGGCTGTTCGTGATCGGCCTCGTCGTCTTCACCGGCGCCTCGATGGTATGCGGACTCTCCTCCAGCGCGCTCATGCTCAACCTCGCGCGTGGCGTCCAGGGGATCGGCGGCGCGCTCATGTACGCCACCTCACTCGCACTGATCGCCCAAGCCTTCCACGGACGCGACCGCGGCACCGCCTTCGGCGTCTTCGGGGCGGTGACCGGCGCCGCCGTCGCGGTCGGCCCGCTCGTCGGCGGCGTCATCACCTCTGGTATCGGCTGGGAGTGGATCTTCTTCGTCAACGTCCCGATCGGAATGATCGCCGTGCTCGTGACGCTCGCCAAGGTGGTGGAGTCAAGCGATCCAGGAGCCACCCGCGTGGACTGGGCGGGGCTCGTGACGTTCTCTGGGTCGCTGTTCATGCTCGTGTTCGCCCTTGTGCGCGGCAACGACACGGGCTGGGGCTCGACCCAGATCGTCGCTCTGCTTACGGGCGCGGCCGTGCTGTTCGCACTGTTCCTGTTCGCGGAGATCCGCCAGGAGCGCCCGATGCTCGACCTCTCGCTGTTCCGCCGGCCCGCGTTCGCGGGCGCGAACATCGTCGCCTTCACAATGGCGGCCTCGGCGTTCTCGATGTTCCTGTACCTGACCCTCTACGTCCAGGAGGTGCTCCACTACTCGCCACTTCAGGCCGGCCTGCGCTTCCTGCCGATCACGCTGCTCTCCTTCTTCGTAGCCCCGGTCGCGGGGCGCCTGAGTGTGCGCGTACCGATCCGGCTACTGCTTGGCGTCGGGATGCTGTTCGTCGGCTCCGGCCTGCTCGCGATGACCGCCGCAAGCGCCACCTCCGGTTGGACCGCGTTGATCCCCGGCTTCATGCTGCAGGGCATCGGCATCGGACTCGTCAACCCTCCGCTTGCCTCCGCCGCGATCGGCGTGGTGCCGCCCGCACGCAGCGGAATGGCCTCGGGGGCCAACAACACGGCCAGACAGGTGGGTATCGCGACGGGGATCGCCGCGCTCGGCGCGGTCTTCCAGCACGACATCGCGCACGGCGCGCTCGCCCACCACACCTACCGTGTGGCGTTCACGGGAGCACTCGACAACATCCTCGAGATCGCGGCGGCGATCGCCTTCTTGGGCGCAATCGCCGGCTTTGCGCTCGTGCGCTCCAAGGATTTCGTCGGCTTCCACGCCCCAGCGGGCGAGGCGACGGAGAGCGCGCCGGTCGGTGTCGAGCCAGCACGCGTCGCGGCGCGCTGATCCGGGACGACCGCCGGGTGCAGGTCAACGTGGGCCTGACATCACTGACGTCTGTTTGCCCACCCGACCAGACGCTCACCGGCTTCTCGATCGACCAGCAGCGAAAGACATGCTTCCGTCGATCGGATGGGGGCTGCCCCGGGGTACCGGGAGAGGGGTGAGCCCCCGGGGAGCCCCCGTCCGCTATTTCTTCTTGTCATGCTTGGCCTTGCTCCTCGCTTTGGCCTTCTTGGCCTTCGGGCAGCCATTGACCGCGATATTCGTGGACTGATGGATCACCAGCCCGTTCTGGGCGGTCATAGCCGTCGGCATCAAAAGCTTGCGCTTGCACGGGCTGCCGTTATTGGTCAACGCCGAATAAGGACCCTGCGGCAGCTTCAACTCGAAGTTTTCGAACGGCACGTCTGGCACTGTCCGGAAGGTCGTGCTGGTGACACCGCTCTTGGAGATGAACGTTTCCCCGTGCAGCTGCACGGTGACGCCGTAGCCCGAGAGCACAATGATCAATTCGGGGAACTTCGCCGACCCGTGGGAGACGAAGTAGACCGGACCGTTCAGCGGCACAGGCAGGACCGGCGTGGTCACCATCGCGGTCCCCACGCGGGAGGGCGCTGGGCAAGCCGCCGGATTCGTACTGAAGACCTTGTCCGTGCAGGCCTTCTGCAATGTGGTGAGCCTCGATGGCAACTGCCTGGGTAGATCGACCTTGACCTTCGCAATGTTCGCTTGAGATCCGAACGCTCCCTTGGGATAGCTCAACCTAACGGCGAGACTCGCACCGGTGGACCTTGACGTCTTTGCGGAAGTCGAGGCTCTGAACTGCGGTTCAAAGCCGAGTGTCGCGCAGTTCGTGACCTGAAACGGGACGCTCAATCCTTGACTCGCGCCCAGTGTCGAGGACAAGGTGCCAGTCAATTGCAACGGCTGGCAGTTTGTCGGGTTGAACGTGAACCCTGAGCGGTCGATCGTGACGTTCACGTGCTTGATCTGAAGCGGTATTCCATCCAGGATCGTGGGTAGCGGGTCGCTTGTCACCGTCAACGCGGCGGTCGTCGGGTCCACTTCGATCTTCCCACGTACAACCACGCAGTCGCATGGCGTCTTGTTCTCCAGGTCGAAGGGTCCCGCCTTCGCGGGGTTGACGATCGACAGGCCGTAGGAAGCGCCCTTGTATGGGCCCGTGATGTAGACCCGCCCGCCAGTGACGGAGTACGGGTCGTTGCCGAGCCCGACGCTGACAATCGTGTGCCCGATCAGGCTTTCGGGCCCGCACAGCCCCGCGGCGGCTTGTTCTTCCGCGCACAACGTGACCGAGGAGAGCATCCCCAGCAGTCCGGGCGGCATGTGCAGTTTGATCGTGCTGAGCGTCTGGTTGCCGTCTTCGCGGCTCATAGTGAGCGTGAACGGCGTCAAGCCACCCGCCTGGATGTTCGTGGAGCCCGCCGTGAGGGCCGGCGAGAACGGGAGGGGAGCGGCGCACGCGCTACCGGCCGGCCCGGTTGCGATGTCGAAAGGCGCGAGCAGGCTCACCGTCGGGTTCCCGGACCATGGCGCTATCGACGCTTCGGTCGAGTACGTACCACAGAACGCGGGGGTTCCCAACGGCGCGCGATCGGTCCCGAAGAACTCCAGTTTGAGTTCTTCGAAAGGCAACGGGGGGGTGTTCAGGAACGTCGTGAGCAGCCGTCCCGTTTCGTGGTCGAGCTTGACTTCCCCGGCTATCTTGATGCGCACCCCCACCTTGGGGTCTTCGGCGACCAGATACAGCGCGACGAGCGATTTGAACGGGTTTGATTCCTGCGCGGCGAGGTAGACGGCACCTTCGATCGGGTTGGGCAACAGCGGCGTCTTGATCCGCACCGTCGCGACCTTCGAGGCCTCCGGACAAGACACCACGCCGGGGGAGAACAGGTCGCTCCCCGTGCTCTGATCCACGCCTTCGAAGCCTGCTTGTTCCTCCGAGCATGCTTGTAGACCGTCCGCTGCGGACGGATTCAACACGACCCCCTCGGGAAGGGTGACGGTTGTGTCCTTGACGTCGGCCTGTGAAAGACCGGTCGGGTTGAGATCCGTTTCGCGGGAAACGTTCAGGTTGACATCCAAGCCAGTCGGCGTGCTTGCCGCCGACCCATTCGGGACCACCTTTAGAGACGGACCAAACGCCAGCTGGTTGCACCCGTCCAGACCAACGGCGTTGCCTTCACCATCCTCGCTCTGGAAGCTCGACGTCGCCCACTGACCAGACTTCTGCCATGAATCCCCTTGAATCCCGAACGTGAGCGGCCCCGAACAGGCGGTCGGGAGCGTCAGCAACGGCACAACCGGGGTGTCTGTCGGACACAGATTACCGGTTGACCCGCCTTCAAGAGACAGGCATCCGTGCCCGCGTTCGCCATCGTGGCGAGGATCGGCCGGCACACCCCAGAACGTGGTGATCGCGCCATAGATCGGCAGTACCTGGGGGATGTTGTCGCTTTTCACGGTCAGCCCGTAGTCGCGGCCGGTGCGGACCGAAGGCGTGAGCGTGACCGGGATATTCGCGTAGTTGAATCCAAACTGCGCAGGCGTCCCCACCGGTGGAACAAGATTGTAGACGTTCACATAGGCGAACTCCACTTCCCCGTTTTCGATGCCGATGCCAATGCCCTCGAGCCCGACCACCGTGGACGCGGGACAGCTCGTCTTGTCGTACGTGCCAAAGGGAGGCGACAGGTGAAACAGGCGCTGACTGCACTGTGGCATGGCGGTAGCGTTGCCCACGAACCCAGCGGGCAGTTCTACAGCGATGTCCTTCAGTTCTTCGTCCGGGAACATTTTAACTTTCCCCGACGCCGCGACCCCGACCGTCGTGTTGAAGAGGAAGGCCGTCGTGAAATCGAAGGGGTGAGAGCCCGCCTGTAGATCGGGAGTACCGTCCGCATTTGTCATCGTGACGTTGAACCCCGCCTTTCCAGGCAGAAAGCCAAACTCCGCCCGCGCGGATGACGTCAATATCATCGCTATACACGCGACCAGAAGACTCGTCCAACCTGCTGTCAGCTTGATACGCATATGACCATCCCCTCCTAGCGCCCGGTCCGACGGGACGAGCCATTGTTCGCCTTGCGCCCGTTCCTCCCGTGCGCACCGCCCCGACCCTTCGCTCCGCCTCTCCTCTTCTTGTGCTTCTTCTTCTTGGTCTTCTTGGTCTTCTTGGTCTTCTTGGTCTTGACAGCGATCTTAGGGGACTGGACTGGTCCCGCGGGGCCACTGAACGTCGCGCTCGCGGGGGGCCCATAGATCGTCGGTTGCACAGAGGCGGGCGGCTTGCACGAGTCCCCGTTGTTACACGGCGGCGGCGCCGGCACCGTCGCCGGCGCACCGACGGCTTCGCCTGGCAGGTGCGGAGCGCGAGCGTCATACACGTCGTTGACGTTGTCCTGATCCTGTTCGGTTAGTTTCACCCCTGTGAGGAAGAACACGTCGTAGCCGCTGGCGCTCGCGTCCATGAACATCGATTCTTCGGTGCTCGTGCCGCTCGAGATCAGCCCGATACAGCCCTTTGGTTGCTTGCAGTCGCCTCGCCCGAACTCCTCCCACTCATACACATCGCGCTGGCCATTTGTGTCCTGTGGCACTAGCTGGTTGGGGGAGTCGAAGAACACGCGTGCACGTCCGTCTTCGTCGTCCGAGAGCACCCGAGACTGGTAGACCGCGTGGCCCAACTCGTAATTCGTCCCTCCGGGTATCCACGACGGTCCCGACGAATGCTCCCCTGTCGGATCGCAGGAGACGCACGTGAGGTCTTCCGATGGAGCGTCATATACGTCCACCTCCCCACTCGACAGGAACACCACGTGCTTGCCGTCGGGAGACACTCTCGCTGTGCGCTCTGCGATTTGGTCTGCCCAGTCGGCGGGTCGGAAGCGGTATTCTTCTTCTCCGGCTGCGCCGCCCTGTTCGTCCGAGGTGTTGAGGGGCGCGACCACCGCCGTCGTGCCATTATGCCAGACATAGAGATTTATTCCCGGCGATTCGCATTCGGCGCCACCGCCACCCGAAACGAAATACAGGTACGAGCCGTCTTCGCTTCCACCGAGCACCCCCATTATTCCGCAGTTGGGAGCCAGAGCCGTCAGTTGGTGATCAGCGCTTTCGAACATGTATAGTTGCCGCTGGTTGGCAAAGCCGGCGTCCGGCGTCAGTCGTTGGGAAGAGGTGAAGAACGCCCGGGTGCCATCGCTGCTGGCGAACTTGAATTCGCCACCACCTTCTTCTGACCCACCCTGCCTGGCATCCACCTGGACAGTCGTACCGTTTTCGCGAAGGTAAAGCTTCCGTTCAAATGTAAAATACACGCGCGATCCGTCGTTCGAGATCGGGTTGATACCACCCACACCAAAGATGTTCGCTTCGCCCAGTACCGCCCCCGGAGTACCCTTTTCTTCTCCCGGCAAGATGTTGATGAGCTGCAACGGATGAGCCGAGTCTCCGGGCGTCCACTCGTACAGATTGTGCTTTTTTCCTTCAGTGGTCGCTTCAGGGGTGAGCGCCAAATATGTCGAAAGGACGATATGGGTAAGTTCTGGGTTGGACCACTCGAATTCGATTTCGCCGTTCGTAATTTCTGGTTCAGGCATCGAACCCAGCAACGCAGCCTGAAAGACACCCGGACCAGGAGCCTTGAGGTCTTCATGCATGACGAGATTGATGTATCCAGGAGACTCGTTGGGATCAAGGAGCGTCTGTATGGCGCCTTGGTAACCTGCGTCACCGTTCCGCAGCAAGCCCCTCGACAGGCTCGAGGAGATCGCTCTATAAGGGCCCCCCGAATTGAGAAGGCCTCCGGTTTCGGTGCGTGCGGGAGGAGCCACGTTCGTGTTGCCCCAAATCCCCGCCGCACGCATCGCGACATACTGACTACCCTCAAGCGCGGAAATCGGTTTATCGAATGCGCTGTTAGAGATATAGGTAAACGAGTTACCGTCGGCTTCGGACTGGATGACACCTCCGCCCGTCGGTCCCGGATACCCGTCGATGTTGACGATCAGCGCGCCTTCTTTGTCGGGCGGTGAGACCAACTCGTACGCCCGCCCATCGAGCATCGTCGTGGCTCCCGCGGGCGGCTGTGTCGTGAGTGTCTGGTCGGACCCTTCGACGGGGGGACCAGTCACGTTGCTCGCGACAACCCGATAGTAGTATGTCGTGGCGGGCGCGAGGCCTTGGAGTTGAACGCTCGCAGCCTGGTCGCTTTCCGCCGAGCCGATATCCTTGCCAGGCGGGAGCGGCACGTCGGTGCACGAAGCCGGACTGCTGGTACAACTCACCGTGCCGTACTGGAAGTACGCGGTGGTGTCGGTGCCCAACGGATTGATCTGCGCGTTTAGCGTCGCGCTCGTGTCCGTCACATTGGAGACAGACTCGCTGTCGATCAGCGCTGGCGGACCGGTCGTAAAGGACTGCACCGACCCTTCGGTTGGGCCGGTCGCGTTTTCGGCGATAACCACGTAGTAGTACGTCGCGTTGGCATGCAACGTACCCGTGATCGTCGTGGAAATGGGTTGATCCCCGTAACCTTCGAGGATGCTTTCGCCTTCGATCGTGATCGCACCCGTCAGCGCTTCGTTAGTGGCGTAAAGGAACGAATATTTGGTTGCCTGGTTGTTCGGATTCACCTGCGCTTCCAAAGTCACGCCGGAGGAATGCACTCCGGAGCTACTCTCACCGTCGATCGAAGGTTTGGACCCGAGCGTCGTGAAGGATTCCGCTGTCCCTTCGGTGACCCCGAACGCGTTACTCGCAAACAGGCAGAACGTGTAGAGCTGGCTGGGCTGCAGCCCCGTGACCGGTGTTGACTCCACCACCGGCGCCCCTCCCGTCGCAGGACCGCCGTTGTTATTCAAGGGTGTCGTTATGCTCCCCGGTCCGGCGCAGTCCGAACCGACGTTATAGGAGAAGTAGAAGCCGAGCTCTGAGCCTTTGGGTTCCAGTTCGCCGTTCAGCGTGGCTGTCGTCGCGGTGACTTCCAGAGCCGGCTTGGTGACGGGAGCTTCGGGTGTGGGTCCTTCTTCGAAGATCAGACCGAGGTTCGCTCCGATATCAGAGACGTATACGCCGTGAGTGGTTGAGTTCACGTCCAGGCCGGCTGAGCCCGAACCGCTGAAAGCGCCCCCGCCGAACGTGCGGAGCGGCGTGAAGCCAGAACCGTACTGCGCTACCAGCCAACCTTCGCCACGGTTCTCGACCACATAGAAGTCTTTCGAGACAGGGTCTATCGTTATCGCGAACGGAGCATTGGTGTCCAGCACAACCGGTTCGGATCGGTTGGACGCCGGATACTCGAGCAACCTCGACTGCTCGTCGACGACAAAAACATTACCTGCCCCATCGACCGCGATACTGTCCAGGTTTTTTTCGATCGACACCGGAAAAGTCCCCACGGCGGTGCCCGACGAGGTGTACTCGCTGACCATGTTGCTCCCCCGTTGCCCCACGAACAGATGCCCGTTAGAGGGATCCACCCCAACACCAGTCGGCGAGCTGAAACCGGACAGCACGCCACCGGTCGCGAACCCCGCGACGAGTTTGCCTTCAGGATCGAACTTGTCGACCGTACCAGCCGAGAAATCGGCCACGTACAGGTCCCCGTCTTTAGGGTCCACAGCGTCGAAAATCGGGCTCCCAAACCCACCAGCCGGTTCGATCACCGACAATTCGTTCCCAGCGGAATCGAACTCGACAACACGTTTATTGCTGAAGTCAGCGACATACACGTCTCCGTTAGACGGTTCTTTGGAGTTATCGACCGCCACACCGATCGGTGTATTGAACTTTTCGGCTGTGCAAAACGCCGGGGAGCCCAGCATCCCGCATACGTCGCCCACACCCGTGTCGGCATAGGCTTGGCCACCGCCAAGCACAAGCACCAATAGCGCAATCAGCAACCCCAACGTCAACGTCAACCCGCGGACACCCATCAAACCATCCCCTCCCAAGAACCAAGAAAACAACCACGGCCGACGCCGAGGACACCGGGCACATACCCAATGCACTCGCCTGCTCCACGCTCGCCGAGTATCCGAGTCCGGCCCCGGCCGCACAAGCCAAGGCTTAAAACGTTCTAAGCTTTGTGATGTCGCGGGAGCATCGTCGCGGGAGCATCGCGCCCTCGTCTATTACGAGAGTTAAAACATTACAAGCCTTGTAAGGATTGAACCATGTGGTTGTCTGCGCTGCCTATGACCGCGATGGCGCGCGTCTTTCCCTTGCATCCAACTCGCGGGTCGGTTACGTTATGAGCATGAGGGCGGGGAGGCGGTCTGAGGGCGGAGTGGGACTCCACGAGGCGACGCCCGCGCCGATGCGCTCGCCGGTCAACTGGGCGCTGTTGGGCCTGATTATCGAGCGACCGAGCTATGCTTACAACCTGGCGCAACGCTTCGAGCGCAGGTATGGAGCGGTGCTTCCGCTCAGCAACATCGGTCACATCTACACCGCGCTCGGGGCGCTCAGCGGCAGATCGATGATCGAAGAGATTGCCGGAACCCGCGAGGGCCGCCAGCCCAAGCCCCACTACCGGGCCACCGCCCTCGGGGTGAAGGAGTACCGGGAGTGGCTCCTCGGCCAGGTCGGCGAGGACCGCCGCCGCAACCAGCTGTTCGTGCTGGCACTCGCCGCGCTGACGAACGAGCCCGAGCAGGTGCTCGAGGTAATGGCCGGCTACGAGCAGGCATGGCTTTCAGAGGGGATGGGCACCCCGATCGCCCACGCGCATGACGCCGCGTCCGACAGCCTGTCCTCTTCAGAGGGCGCCTCGGCGCTGCTGCGCCGGCTGATCGAGGAGGAGAACCGCCTCGCCGTGGGAGCCAAGCTCGAATGGATCGAATACGCGCGCCAGGAACTCAAGAAGCGGAGAGGCGTGGCGCGGCGAGCATGAGCCTGCTCGAGCTGGAGGGCGTCCACAAGCGCTACGCCAACGAGTCCGGCCAGCGGGTGGTCTTGCGCGGGGTCTCGCTGCGGGCCGACCCCGGCGAGCTCGTGGTCGTGTGGGGCATGCGACGCTCCGGGCGCTCCACGCTGCTGCGCGTCGCCGCCGGGATCGAGCCCACGGACGCGGGTGTGGTGCGCTTCGACGGCCACGATCTGGCCACCGGCGGCGAGCGCCTGCTCGGGAGCGGGATCGGCTACTGCCAGAAGACGCTGCGCTTCGCCGACGGGCAGAGCGCCCTCGATCACGCGATGGTGGGCCTGCTCTCGCGCTGGGTCTCCCCCGCGGCGGCCCGCACGCGTGCGCTGCGTGCGCTCGAGCGCACCGGCGCGGAGCGCTGCGCCGAGATGACACAGCGCGAGCTCTCAAGCGCGGAGGCGGTGCGTGTGGCTCTCGCCCGCAC
>JBARJU010000185.1:0-5033 GCA_049800435.1 Solirubrobacteraceae bacterium | reverse complement strand
CCCCAAGCGGGACGCCGCGCCCCTGCTCTCCGGCGGCCGAGATCCCGCGCTGCAGCCCGAGGGCCGTGTCGCGCAGCGAGTTGTCGACCTGGCGGTGCAGCTGGTCGGCGACGAACAGGTAGGTCAGCGCAGAGGCGATTAGCACCGCAACGGCCACCGCCGCGGTCGCCACCAGCGTGATCCTGTGCCGGAACGTCATCGCTCTCGCAGCACGTAGCCGACGCCACGCACGGTGTGCAGCAGGCACGGCTCGCCGCCCGCCTGGGTCTTGCGGCGCAGGTAGCCGACGTAGACGCCCAGCGAGTTGGAGCTCGGTCCGAAGTCATAGCCCCATATGTGCTCGAAGATCGTCGAGCGCGTTAGCACCTGACGGGGGTGGCGTAGGAACAGCTCGAGCAAACGGAACTCCGTGCGCGTGAGCATCAGCTCGCGAGTCCCCCGGCGGACCTCATAGCTGACCGGGTCGAGCGTGAGGTCCGCGTAGGCGAGCGGCCGCAGATCCTCGCCTTCGCCACCGCCGCGGCGCAGCAGCGCGCGCACGCGTGCCATCAGCTCGCGAAGCGCAAAGGGCTTGGCGAGGTAGTCGTCGGCGCCCGCGTCCAGGCCGGCGACGCGGTCATCGATCGCGTCGCGTGCGGTCAGCATCAGCACCGGCGTGCGATTGCCGCTGCTTCGCATCCGCCTGCACATCTCGAGGCCGCTCATGCCCGGCATCATGATGTCGAGCAGGACCGCTTCATAGCTCCCCTCTCGGAGCAGATCGAGCGCCTGCTCGCCGTCGGCTGCGAGCGCGATCTCGTATCGCTCCAGCGCGAGCGCGCGCGCCAGTGCCTGGCGCACGGCGGGCTTATCGTCGACGACCAGGATTCGGGGCTGGACGCCAACCGACGCCCGGTGGAGCGTCTCGGTTGCACTCATTGCGATGTTTCCGCGCGCATCGCTCTCAAGGGTAGGCTGCCAGCGGCGGCGAAGAAACGCATAAGAGGGCGCTGGGTCGACTTCTTACGAAGTTCTTGGTTGCTGCGGCGATCCTCGGTTGCGTATGACATCCGCCCGACAACGCACACCGCAGTGGCTCACAGCCGCCCTCGGCGCCGGCGCCCTGGCGCTCATCGTGCTTGCAGCCGTGCTCGTCGGCCCGCCCGAACAGGCAGCCAGCGTGCAGACGCGCGTCGTCACGGTGCGCAGCGGAGTCGTCCAGTCGACCGTCTCGGGCAGCGGCAACATCCAGGCCGCCACCCAGCTCAACCTCGGTTTCAAGACCGCGGGAACGGTGCAACGGATCTACGTCACCCAGGGTGAGTACGTGACCTCGGGCAAGTTGCTCGCGGAACTGAACCCCCAGAGCGCCGAAGTGACTCTCGAACAGGCCAAGGCATCCCTGCGGGCGGCCGAAGCGACGCTCTCACAGGAGGAAGAAAACGGCGGTGAAACGTCCTCGGGGCAGAGCGGTGGGAGCTCCGCCGCCGGCGGAAAACCGACGGCGTCGACAGCCGTCGCGACGACCGCGAGCGTGATCACGACAACGGCCGCGCCGCCGGCCACGACTCCCGCGCGGACCACGCCAACGACGTCCACCTCTCCCACCACGCCGACATCGACGGACAAGACGCCGAGCACGAGCACCGGCAAGACCCCGAGCACGAGCACCGGCAAGACCCCGAGCACGACCAAATCGAGCTCCTCCATGACGACCTCCGAAAAATCCAAACAGAGCGCGGCCACCCGGGAAGCGAACCTCGCCTCGGCGAGAGCGTCGGTGAAGAGCGCCAGGCTCGCGGTGCAGAGCGACGAACAGTCGGTGGCTAACACCAGGCTCTACGCGCCGGACAACGGCACGATCGTCTCGCTCTCGGGCGAAGTCGGGGAAAGCGTGTCCGGCGGCGGCACGAGCAAGGCCTCGACGTCGGCGAGCTCCTCGAGTACGGCCGCCGGTAGCACCGCGGGCACGGGCGCCGGCAGTACCGCGGGCACGGGCGCCGCAACTTCGAGCGGTCGCTCGTCGAGCGGCAGCAGCTCCGGTAGCTCCTCGTCATCCAGCTCGGCGTTCGCGGTCCTCAGCGATCTAGGCACGATGCAGCTCGTGGTGCCGCTGAGCGAGTCCGAAATCGTTCACGTGCACGTCGGCCAGCCGGCCACGGTGACGGTCGAAGCGCTCGAAGGACTCAAGCTCGCTGCTCATGTCGTGAGCGTCGCGACGCTCTCCACGAGCAACAGCGGCGTGGTGAGCTACCCCGTGACATTCCAGCTCGACCAGGCGGCATCCGCGCTGAAGCCGGGAATGAGCGCCTCGGCGGAAGTCGTCGTAAAACAACAGGAAGGCATCAACGTTCCGACCAGCGCGATCTCCGGCAGAGCGGTCACCGTCGTGCGGGGGGGCAAGCGGGTCCGCCAGGCGGTGATCGCCGGTCTGGCGGGAAACAGCTCGACGATCGTCCTCAGCGGACTGAAGGCGGGAGAAGAAATCGTGCTGCCGATCGCGACCACCAGCGGCAGTACCAGCAGTACCAGCATCACCTCGAGACTCGGAGGACGTAGCGGCGGCGCCCTCGGCGGCGGGAGTTTCGGCGGGAGCGGATTCCCAGGCGGCGGCAGGGGCGGCGGATGACGAGACCGAGAAGGCGGTTCGGCTCGATCGGCCCGTTGGCCCGGATGCGCACGCCACGCGAGCGCCCGGTGGTCGCCCGCCTGCCCACCGGCGGTTTCTCTACGGAGAACGACCGCCGTCAGATGCCGGTCATCCAGGTGCACGAGGTCACGAAGGTCTATGACCTGGGCCAGATCAAGGTACGTGCGCTTCGCAACGTCTCGCTGCGCATCGATCGTGGAGATTTCGTGGCCGTGATGGGCAGCTCGGGCAGCGGCAAGAGCACGCTGATGAACATCCTCGGTTGCCTGGACATTCCCACGAGCGGTCGTTATCTCATCGACGGCATGGACGTCAGCGCGATGGACCAGGACGATCTCTCGGACCTGCGCAACCGCAAGATCGGCTTCATTTTCCAGAGCTTCAACCTCGTACCGCGGACCAGCGCCGTCGCCAACGTGGAGCTGCCGCTCGCCTACGCGGGCGTGGGGCGGGCAGAGCGCCGCCGTCGCGCCGAGGAGGCACTCGGCGCCGTGGGAATGACCGATCGCCTGCGCCACGAGCCGTCGGAGCTATCCGGCGGCCAGCAGCAGCGGGTCGCCGTCGCCAGGGCGATCGTGACGAACCCGTCGCTGATCCTCGCGGATGAGCCAACGGGCAACCTCGACTCGCACTCCACCGAGGACGTTCTCGCGGTCTTCTCGCGACTGAACGCCGAAGGACGCACGGTGGTGCTGATCACCCATGAGCCCGACGTGGCCGCGCAGAGCAAGAGGACGATCAGGCTCAGCGACGGGGAGATCGTCCAGGACGACCGCTCACACGCCCGGCACGATCCGCCACCCGCGCCTCACGGTCAGAAGTCCGCGCATTCCGGCGCCGCGAGCACCGTGAGCAGGCAACCATGATCGGCTTCGAGACGCTGCGCATCGCATGGGGCGGGATCACCACCAACAAGCTGCGCTCGGGCCTGACGATCCTCGGGATGACGATCGGTGTCGCCTCGGTGATCGTTCTGATCGCGGTTGGCAACGGCTCCTCCAAGGCGGTGCAGGCGAGCATCGACAGCCTCGGCACGAACGTGCTTGTCGTGATGACCGGCGGCTTCCGCGGAGGCGCGCGCGTGAGCAGCTCGACGAGCATCTCGCTGACCAAGCAGGACGCCGAAGCCCTCCAGAATTCCAACCAGGCCCCGGACGTGAAGAGCGCCTCGCCGGTCGTGAACGCCGGCGGCGTGAGACTCGTCTACAACAGCTCGAGCTACGAACCGTCCTCGTTCGTGGGCACCACGCCCTCCTACCTGACGGCCCACAGCTACAAGGTCCAGGAAGGCGCGACCTTCGCCTCTGCCGATGTGAGCACGCACCAGCGGGTTGCCGTCATCGGGCAGACCGTCGAGCAGGAACTCTTCGCCGGGGCGAGCCCCCTCGGTCAGAACATCAAGGTGAACGGCAGCAACTTCCAGGTCGTCGGCGTCCTGGCCTCCAAGGGATCCAACGGCGCGACCAACGAGGACGACGTCGCGATGGCCCCGATCAGCACCGTGCAGGACTCGCTCACCGGCTACGGATCGATCGACTCGATCACCGTCGAGGGCAACTCGCGGTCCACGCTCAACGCCGCCGAAGGGGAGGTCACCCAGATCCTCGAGGAACGCCACAAGATCAAGAACACCTCAGAACCGGGCTTCCGGGTCCTCAACCAGGGATCGCTGCTCGAAGCGTCGAGCTCGACCAGCAGCGTGTTCACCACGCTTCTCGGCGAGGTCGCCGCGATCTCCCTGCTCGTTGGCGGGATCGGCGTGATGAACATCATGCTCGTGTCCGTCACCGAGCGCACTCGCGAGATCGGCATTCGCAAGGCGATCGGCGCCAGACGCAGCGACATCCTGACGCAGTTCCTCACCGAGGCCCTGCTCGTCTCGCTGTTCGGTGGCCTGACCGGCGTGCTGGTCGGCATCGTCGGCAGCCAATTCAAGATCGCCGGCGTCCAACCGGAAATCGCCACGTATTCGATCTTTCTCGCCTTCGGCGCGGCGGGGCTCTCCGGCTTGTTCTTCGGCACCTACCCCGCCGCACGCGCCGCGACCCTCAGACCGATCGAAGCGCTGCGCTTTGAGTGAGCCACCCTTCCCCAACGAGGAGCCCCTCATGTCCAACGAGAACCCCACAACCGATGTGTCACCCGCGCAGGCCACGACGGTCGATGAGCCGCCCGACTACGAGCCGGTCGAGGACGACGGCGTGTGGATAGAGGAACCGCAGGAGCTACCCAGTCGGCCGCGCCGGCGCCTGCTCACCCCGATTTCGGGCGCGCTGATGGCGATGCTCCTGACCGCTGGTGGATTCGTCGCGGGCGTGCTCGTGGAGAAGGGCCAGACCTCGTCGAGGGGCTCCGCCGGCGGGGCCGGCGCAGGTGCGGCCGCGAGCTTCGGGCGGCTCAGGGG
>JBARJU010000184.1:0-5369 GCA_049800435.1 Solirubrobacteraceae bacterium | reverse complement strand
CAACCAGGGCGAGGCGCGCGGCGACGGTGCTGACCGGCAGGTCGGTGCGCAGGGCGTCGAGGTCGGCACGCGTGCGCGCCGCATAGACCGCCTCCAGGCGCTGCTCGTACTCCTCGGCGGTGAGTCTGCCGGCGACGGTGTGCTCGTGGAGCTCCTCGACGAGCCGCTCGCGGTCGGCGTCGGATACGCGTATCTGCCCAGGATCGGCCATCCTTGAGAATGTAGTTCACATGGGCCGTGCTCGACTTGAGCCGAGTCACCGGCGCTCGTTTGCGCTAAGCAAGCGAGTAGGTAAGCAAGCAACTCTCCCCAACAACCGATCGGAGCCCGAGCATGAGCATCGTTATCACCGAAGACCGCGGCCCGGTCCGCCATGTGGTGCTCAACCGTGCGGAGAAGCGCAACGCGATGAGCCAGGAGCTGCTGCGGGCGCTCGCGAGCGCACTGCGGGAGGCAGCCGTCGAGGGCTCTGTCCACTGCGTGGTCCTGCGCGGCGAAGGGCCCGTGTTCTCCGCGGGAGTGGACCTCCCCGAGCTGGCTGAATCCTCCGGGGAGCCCGGCAGGCTGCGGCCCTTCCGTCAGGTATTCCTCGACTGCCCCAACCTGTGCGAAGAGATGACCAAGCCCGTTGTCTGCCAGATCCACAGGACGTGCGTCGGCGGAGCGCTCGAGGTGGCGCTCGGCTGCGACCTGCGGATCGCCTCCAGCGACGCGCAGCTGGGCTTGCCGGAGGTGAAGTTCGGGATCATCCCCGACGTGGGGGGCTCGACGAGGCTGCCCGCCGTGGTGGGACTGGGGCGCGCCAAGGAGATGATCATGACCGGACGCACGATCGACGCGGCCGAGGCCGAGCGCATCGGCCTCGTCAACAGGGTGGTGGCGCCTGAGGATCTCGACGAGGCCACCGAGGCGCTCGTGGGCGAACTGCTCGCCAACTCGCACGTCGCCGTGGGCAGGGCCAAGCGCGTTATCGACGCCTCGGCGAGGCCGGCGCTCGCGCAGACGCTCGAGATGGAGGTGGCGGTGCAGGAGTACTGCGTGGCGATGATCCGCGAGCAGGCGCGTCAGGCCGAGATGGCCGCCGCGCCAAACTAGCGCCAGTCGATGGGCCCGGCCACGAGCGTGTGGGAGCCGAGCGGGCGACCGATCACCTCCTGCACGCGGCGCGAACAGGCGAGCAGGGCGTCCAGGTCGATGCCCGTGGAGACCCTCATCTCATGCAGCATCGAGACGAGGTCCTCGGTGGCGATGTTGCCGGTAGCGCCGGCGGGGACGGGGCATCCGCCGAGCTCCCCGATGCTCGACTCGAAGCTCGTAATTCCGGCCTGGAGCGCGGCAAGCACGTTGGCGAGCCCCTGGCCGCGAGTGTTGTGGAAGTGGGCGGTGAGCTGGACCCCGGGGTTCGGGATGGATGATGATGCGCGGGGCGCGCCTCCACCGTCGCTCCCCCCCAGCTGCTCCCGGGCAAGTTTGAAGAAGTCGCCAACCTGAACCGGGTTGGCCATGCCGGTGGTGTCGCCGAAGCCGATCTCCTGAGCGCCTGCGTCACGCAGGCGCCGCGCGATCTCGAGGACCCGCTCGGGTGGCACACGACCCTCGTAGGGGCACCCGAAGGACGTGGAGATGACCGCCTCACAGCGCAGTCCCCGCGCGCGCGCATGGGGCAGCACTTTTTCAAGAGATGCCAACGACTCCTCGACCGTGCGGTTGACGTTCTTGCGATTGTGGGTTTCTGAGGCGGAAAGGAAGACGTTGATCTCGTCGAACGCAGGCCGCCCGCCATCGAGCCCCTCACGCAGCTCGAGCGCATTTTCAAGGCCGCGCTCGTTGGGGATGAGCACACTGACGGCGACCTCACTCGGGATCTCGATACCGGCAAGCACCTCGGCAGCGTCGGCGAGCTGAGGGATCGTATCGGCACGCACGAAGCTGGTCACCTCAAGGCGCCGCAGGCCGGTACGGGCGAGCATGTCGATCAGCTCGATCTTGCGCTCTGTGGCGATCGTCTCCGGCTCGTTCTGAAAGCCGTCGCGCGGGCCCACCTCCCTGACGAGCACCGACTCCGGCAGCATCACCACATCGACAGGCCACCGCTGACGTTCAGCGTCTGACCGGTCACATATGAGGCGTCCTCGGAGGCGAGGAAGACGATCGCGGCGGCCACCTCCTCCGGCTCGCCGGAGCGGCGCAGGACGGTCTGGTTGACCATGCCCTGCTTGAGCCTCTCCCCCAGCTCGCCGAGCAGTTGTGGCGCCGCGTTGAGCAATGGGGTCTCGATCGGACCGGGGGCTACCGCGTTGCAGCGCACGCGGTAGCGGGCGGACTCGCGAGCGATCGCCTTGGTGAAGCCGATCACGCCCGCCTTGGCGGCCGAGTAGACGGATGAGCCCTGCGAGCCGACGCGGCCCGCCTCGCTCGAGACATTTACGATCGAGCCCTGGCGGCGCTCCTGCATGCCGGGGAGCACGGCGTGGGTGACGGCGAGCACGCCGCGCAGGTTGACGCCGAGCACGAAGTCCCACAGGCCCTCGTCGGAGTTGACGAAGTAGGAGAAGAGGTCGGTGCCGGCGTTGTTGACGAGCACGCTCACCGGGCCGAGTTGCTCTTCGATCGCGGCGACCGCGGCGCGCACCGACGTCGTGTCGGTGACGTCGAGCGCGCAGCCGAAACCGTCGAGCTCTCCCGCGATCTCGCGCGCGCCGGCCTCGTTGACGTCGCCGATCGCCACGCGCGCCCCTTCGGCGGCGAGCCGGCGGGCGGTGGCTGCGCCGATTCCCGACGCTCCACCGGTGACGAGCGCGATCTTGCCGTCGAGCCTCACAGGCGGGGCCCTTCGTCCAATCTCATAGGCATAGGTATACCTTTTTTTGTCGATCTACCATAACAGCTACATATAGTAGTCACTATAGTAGTTCACGTAAATTTGATATCTCCACCCGCCCCTTTGAGGTTCACATCGCATCGACGGGCGCGCCACCCGGAGACAGCCCACATTAGGGCCCGTAAGCCCTAAGCCTATACTCCGCCACCGTGGAGCCCTCCTCCCCAGATCCCGTCGCGATCGTCGGAGCGTCGGGCGCGCTCGGCTTCGGTTTGGCCGTGCGGCTCGGACGGGCCGGTGTCCCGATCGTGATCGGCTCGCGCGATCCAGGACGTGCAATCGAGGCGGCGGGACGGGCGCGCGAGGCGGTACCCAATGGTGGGTTCACCGGCGCCGAGAACGCGCAGGCGGTGGAGGCTGTGGAGACGGTGATCCTGAGCGTCCCCTTCCGCAGCCAGTCCGAGACGCTCAAAAACGTCAAGCAATCGCTAAGGGACGGGCAGCTGTTGATCGACGCGACCGTGCCGCTTGCCGCCGCGGTCAGCGGGGGCGCGACGCGCATGCTCGGCGTGTGGCAGGGCTCGGCGGCGCAAGCCGCGCAGGAGATGGTGCCCGAGGGCGTGAAAGTGGTCTCGGCGCTACATACCGTCTCCGCCGCATCGCTCGCCGATCTCGACCACGACCTGGCTCAGGACGTGCTTGTGTGCGGCGACTCGCGCGAGGACAAGCGTCGCGCCGCGCTGCTCATCGAGCGGATCGGGGGACTGCGCTGTGTGGACTGCGGGCGCCTTGAGATGGCGCGCATCGCCGAGTCGCTCACAGCCCTGATGATCTCGATCAACGCCAAGCACAAAACGCATGCGGGCATCAGGATCACGGGCCTGCCGGACGATCGGTGGGAGTAGCCGGCTCCAGCGTCGTGGTGCTCGCCGGCGGCACCGGCGGGGCGAAGCTCGCGCGCGGCATGCTCGACGTGCTCGAGCCCGAGGAGCTCGTGGTGATCGCCAACACGGGCGATGACATCGACATCTACGGCGCCCACGTCTCCCCCGACCCCGACCTCGTGTCGTTCTGGCTGGCCGATGAGATCGATGAGCGTGGATGGGGCATCGACGGGGACACGTTCGCGGTTATGGACGCACTGCGGGCGCTTGGCACGGATGCGTGGTTCAACCTCGGCGACCGCGACCTTGCGTGGTGTCTGCGCCGGCGGGCACTGGAGGACGAGGGACTGCGACCCACAGAGACACTCGCGCGACTGAACGAGGCGATCGGTGTGAGGGCACGCGTGCTGCCGATGTGCGACGAGCCGTTGCGCACATGGGTGCGAACCGACGCCGGCTGGCGAGACTTCCAGCGCTTCATGATCCGCGAGCGCGCCCAGGGGACGGTGCGTGAGGTCGAGTTCCGCACGGACGGGGCCTGCCCGACACCGGAGGTGCTGGCCGCGCTCGCCGACGCAAGGGCCGTGATCGTGGGACCAAGCAACCCGGTGATCTCGATCTGGCCGATCCTGCGCGTGCTTGGCGAGGCGCTCACGACGCTCTCCGCGCCGGTGGTGTGCGTGAGCCCAGTGGTGGGAGGCGAGATCGTGAAGGGACCCACCGCGGCATTCCTGGCGGCTTACGAGCAGCCGGTGAGCGCCGCGGGCGTGGCCGTCTTCTACGAGACCCACTATCCCGGCCTGCTCGACGGGATCGTCGCCGACGAGCCCGTGGCGGGCCTCGCGACGCTTGAGATCGACACGGCGATGGGCGACGCCACGGCGAGAGTGCGCGTCGCCGAGCAGGTGCTTGCGTTCGCTCAGACGCTCGCCGGGTAGCCTCTGGCCGACATGCGCACCGCCGCGATCCTCCCCGTCAAGCGCTTCCCGCTGGCCAAGCAGCGGCTCGGTGAGAGCGTCGCCGACTCACTGCGCGCGGACCTGGCACGCGCGATGGTGGGCGACGTGCTCAGCGCACTGCGCGAATGCTCCGCGATCGACGCCACGATTGTCGTCACGTGCGAGCCGACGGTGGCCGCAGCCGCCCGCCACATCGGCGCAATCGTCGTCGAGGACGCGGCGGAGGAGGGCCAAAGCGCAGCCGCATCCCTCGGCCTCGCGCGCGCGCTGCAAGAGGGCTTCGAGCGGGCGCTGTGCGTGCCGGGCGACTGCCCAACGCTCGACCCGGACGAGCTCGCGGAGTTGCTGGAGGCTGGTATGACCGGTGGTAATGGCGGTGCCCGCGCAGACGTCGGGGCCCACGCAGACGTGTCCCCCACGCGCGCGCGGGGCACCGCGAAATCGGAAGTGGCGATCGTGCCCGACCGCCATGGCAGCGGCACCAACGGCCTGCTGCTCGTGCCCCCGGACGCGGTCTACCCCAGCTTCGGGCCGGACAGCCGTGCCCGCCATGAACAGCTCGCCCGAGATGCCGGCGTCGCGTGCCGTGTCGAGCAACCGCCCTCGCTGCTGCTCGACGTCGACACGGGCGAGGACCTTGCCGTGCTGCGCGAGCGCTTGGCGGGAGAGACGGTGAGGGCACCGTGCACGCGCGCCGTTCTGGAC
>JBARJU010000183.1:0-24682 GCA_049800435.1 Solirubrobacteraceae bacterium | reverse complement strand
CGCCCGAGCGGGCGGCGATCGCCCACTCTCACCCCGAGTGGATCGCGCGACTGTGGTGGGAGGAGCTCGGCCCGCGCGACGCGCTCGCGCTGATGGCGGCCGACAACGAACCCGGGGAGCTGGCGCTACGGGTCAACACGCTCTGTGCCGACCCCGCCCGCGTCGCGCGTGAGCTCGTTGTCGCCACCCACACAGACCCCGGGTTGCCCGAGGCGCTCGTGCTCGATGGGCCCTTCGACCTGCACGGCTCGGGTGCTTGGGGCTCGGGTGAAATCCTCGCGCAGTCGCGCGCCGCGATGCTCGTTGCACGCGCTCTCGACCCCCAGCCCGGGGAGCGCATCCTCGACCTGTGCGCCGCGCCGGGCGGCAAGAGCACGCACCTGGCGGCGCTCATGGGCGACGAGGGTGAGATCGTTGCGGTCGAGCGCAATCCCAAGCGGGCCGCCGAGTTGCGCCAGACCGCGCAACGCCTGCAGGCACGGAGCGTGCGCGTCGAGGTCTCGGACGCAGCGCTTGCGCGAGGCGAGGGGGACCTGTTCGACCGGGTGCTCGTCGACCCGCCCTGCTCGGGGCTCGGCACTCTGCAAGCGCGCCCCGACCTGCGCTGGCGGGCGACTCCCGAGCAGGTCTCCCAGGTGGCACAGACCCAGGCCGCGATCCTCCAGGCGGGTGCGCACGCGCTCCGTCCGGGTGGCGTGCTGGTCTATTCCACGTGCACGATCTCCTCCGTCGAGAACGAGCTTCAGATCGAGCGGTTCCTCGCCGGGAATCCCGACTTCGCGCTCGAAGACCTCTGCAACGAACAGCAAATCCATACCCATCCACACGCGTCCAAGGTTCTGCTGACGATGCCCCACCGCGACCATACGGCCGGCTTCTTCATCGCGCGACTGCGGCGAATAGGGTAGCCCCGCGCGGGTAGGCTCTGAGTATGGAGGACGGCAATACCACCCCGGCCAGCGAATCGGTCAATCTCGGGCCGCTGTGCCCGAACTGCGCCGAGCCGTGGCTGCGCCCGACGAATCTGCCCGGGCGCTACCGCTGCGTGTACTGCATGCACCGCTTCGAGCTTTCGTCTGTGTGCCCGACTTGCGGCGAGCATTCCACGATCGTGCGCATGTCCTCGACAGCCATTCTGAAGTGCAACAGCTGCGGCGACTCCATGCTGATGCCCATATGAGCTTGGTGTCTGAGAGGATCTGAGCGTGACGACCGTAGATCTCCTGCGCGAGGTGCGAGTCGCGCCCTCGATTCTGTCCGCGGACTTCGCGCGTCTCGGCGAGCAGGTGGCCGAGGTGCTCGACGCGGGCGCTCGCGTGATCCA
This sequence comes from Solirubrobacteraceae bacterium, assembly GCA_049800435.1. GTDB lineage: Bacteria > Actinomycetota > Thermoleophilia > Solirubrobacterales > Solirubrobacteraceae > Palsa-744. The sequence goes on along the minus strand of JBARJU010000183.1, from coordinate 23,358 downwards.
CGTCGACGTCATGGACGGCCACTTCGTCCCGCCGATCACGATCGGCCCGCTTGTCGTCTCCGCCCTGCGCGAGCAGGTCGAGCGGGCCGGCGCGATCCTCGACGTGCACCTCATGATCGAGCGTCCCGAGCGCCATGTCGAGGAGTTCGTCGAGGCGGGCGCCCACTCGATCACGTTCCACGCTGAGGCGACCCCGCACGCTGCTTACGCCGCCGCGCTCGTGCGCGAGCGGGGCGCGTGCGTCGGGGTGGCGATCAACCCGGCCACTCCCGTCGGCGCGCTTGCCGAGCTGAACGGCGCGATCGATCTCGCGCTGTGCATGACCATCAACCCCGGCTGGGCGGGACAGCCGCTGATCGAGCACACGCTCGAGAAGGTCACACGTTTGCGCCACATCCTCGGTGACGGAGTAGCTCTGGAGGTCGACGGTGGGATCGACCCGCACACCGCGCCACGCTGCCGCACGGCGGGCGCAAACCTCTTCGTCGCCGGCTCGGCCGTGTTCGGCTCGCCCGATCCAGCGGGGTCCTATCTTGCGATCGCCGAGGCCGTCGCGGCGTTTTGAGGCGCGGGCGTGCCGTGCCTGTAGACCACGCCCAGCATCAGCGCGAGCAGGCTCGTCGCGCCGAGGTAGCCGATCTCGGTGCGCAGTAGTTCTTCGCTCACCAGCGGCGTCAGCATCCAGGCGAGGAACACAATCGCCGCCACAATCCAGCACGTGGCCGCGGTGCGCGCCTGGTTGCGCGCAAGCGCCGCCTGGTTGAGCGCCCCCGAGGCGAGGTGCATGCCCATGCCAAGCCCGATCAGCGCGAGGCCCACTCGACCGTATTCGAAGGACTGGCCGAACAGCGCTTTCATCACCGGTGGCCCGATCGCGAGCAGGCCGAGCGCGACGGCCGCGGCGAAGGCCGCGATCGCCAGCACTGTCACCCTGATCGCGCGCGCGAAAGCCGCATGGCCCTCGGTTGCCTCGAGGCCCGTCAGGTGCGGCAGCAGCGAGGTTTGGATCGCCTGGAACAACTGGAGCGGCGCGCGCGCGATCAACAGCACGTTGAACACGATCCCCGCGAGCGCCACATTCACCGAGGTGATGTCCACGGTTAGCACCGCCGCGTTCAGGAGCGTCTGCTCCGAGAGCATCACGCCCGATACGGCAAACGCGAAGCCTGAGCCGCGTCGCAGCGAGAGCTCGTCCGCGGCGACCGCCTCCTCGACGCCCTCGGTGCCCGGCCCCGCCAGTGCGGAGTCGAGCTCCTCCATCTCCGGCGCTCCGCGCGGCTTGGGTGGGTGGGCCTCAGTCTTGGCAAACGCGGCGGGCACCACCACCAGCGAGACGAACGGCGCCGCGGCTATGCCGAGCGCCACCGCCGTCTGCCCGCTCGTGATGCCAAGCGCCGCCGCCAGCGCGAAGCACAGGCGCGACAGCGACTCCATCAGCACAAGTCCGCCGAACAGGCCGAAGTACTCGTGACCGGCCAGCCAGCCGCGCGCGAAGTAGCTGGCCGCGTATGCGAGCGTGCCCACCACCAGCACGTAGTACATCGCCGAGTAGTGCCCGAACACGTTGTCGATCAGCTCTTCCCTCAGCGCGAGCGCGACCACGAGAAAGGCGAGCGCGAACCCGGCCTGGATCGCGATCGGGACGCGCACGGAGTGCTGTACGTGCCCGCGCGCTCTGCGGTCGGCGATCGTGCGGCTCAACAGCTGTTCGATCGGCCTGTAGATCACCGAGATGATCACGAACATGATCGACCACAACAGGTCCACGCGCTTGGCTGCCTCTTCTGAGAGCACGTGGCTTGCGATCGAGAAGTACGCGAACGTCAGGACACCGGTACTGGCGATGCCGATCGACAGCAGTCGCGCCCCGCTCCCATAGGAGCGCCTCTCAGAGGTGGACAAGCAGCATCGTCCAGGGGAACGGCGAGCGTGTCTCCACGACGTGCCCGTAGCCCGAGAGTAGCTTCACAAACGACCGCTTGGACCAGTGGTTGAGGTGCCCCGGGGTGTTGCCCAACTGCCCCCAGTAGGCGCCGCGCGCCATGTTTAGCATCCGCCACAGGGGCTCACGAGGTACCGACACGAGCAGGCGGCTCTGCCCGCAGCGGGCCATCTCCGACAGCGTGTGCTCTGGGTCTGGCACATGCTCGAGCACCTCGATCGCGCACACGAGGTCGAACTCGTTCTCGGCGAACGGCAGGTTCTCGGCACGCATCACCCGGTAGTCGAGGTTCGGCGCCTGGCGCTCGGCCCAGCCGGCCTGGATCGAGGGCTCCTCGAGATCTATCCCAACGACACGGGCCTGCCCGAGCCTCTGCGCCCACTCGTGGACGAGCACACCCTCTCCACAGCCCACGTCGAGTAGCGAGGTGGGGCTTGCGGCCTCGAACAACTCGTCGAGCGTGCGCTCGAACCCGTCCATCATTCGTCTCACGAGCGGGTTTGAGGAGCCGTACTTGTCGTAGGTGTTGCCGGTGACCACCCCGTCCTTGGAGACCGTGACGCCTGTGCTCATACCCTCACGGTCTCCTCGCCCCGCGCCTTGTCCTTTGCCGCCGCGCCGCGTGCATCGCCCGTTACCGTCGCGCCAAGTGCCTGTGCCGGTTGGCCGGCCCCCGGCGCCGGGTGGGCGGGATTCGATTCGTAGTGAGAGGGCTCCACCCCTAGCTGCAGCTCGATGCGGCGCACCCGCTCGAAGGTCTTCTGCGTCATCACCCGCTGGGCGGCCAGCAAGTCGCCGATCACCCCCAGCGCCCACAGCACGACCGCCGCGATGAACAGCACCGCGCCCAGGATCAGCGATTGAACGTGTCCCTTTCCGTTGCCTTCGGCGTATGCGACGACGAAGCGGATCCACACCCCGAGCGAGACGAGCCCGATCAGCGCCGCCAGGCTCCAGAACACGCGCAGTGGCTCGTACTGCGCATAGATGCGAAAGATCGAGATCGAGTTTCTTCGCACATACGCCCACATCGAGGGGAACAGGCGCGACTCGCGCGTCTTCGGGTTCGTGCGGATCGGGACGTGGTCGATCGCGACCAGGTGCTTGCCCGCCTGGATGATCGTCTCCAGGGTGTAGGTGAATTTCGAGACCACCAGGATTTGGATCGCGGCCTCGCGGTTATAGGCTCTGAAGCCGGAGGTTGTGTCGGGCACGCTCGTCGATGAGGCTTGGCGCACGACCCACGAGCCGAGGCGCTGCAGGCCCTTCTTCACCGGCGAGAAGTGCTCGATGTTGGTCACCTCGCGGTCGCCCACCACCATGTCGGCGTTGCCTTGCAGGATCGGCCGAACCAGCTTCACGATGTCGGCGCCGTAGTACTGGTTGTCGGCGTCGGTGTTCACGACGACATCGGCCCCGAGCTTCAAGCATGCGTCCAGCCCGGCCTGGAAGCCGGCCGCGAGGCCCTTGTTGTTCGTGAGTCGCACAATGTGGTCGATCCCGTGTGCTCTTGCCACCGCGATCGTCGCGTCGGTCGAGCCGTCGTCGACGATCAACCACTCCACGGTCTCGAATCCCTCCACCTCACGCGGGAGGTCGGCAAGCGTCCCCGGTAGTTGCTCGGCCTCGTTGAAGCAGGGGATCTGGATGATGAGCTTCACAGCGAAAGCCTATCCCGTCGGCCCGGCGTGTCTTGTGTGTCTCCGATCCCCGCGACCCACGCGCACGCGTGGGGTCGACCGCGCCCGCGTTGGCGCTGCCCACAGATAGGCTCTACGGCCGATGGCAAGCGCAACGCTGACCCGCGCCGGGCGGGCACCTGTCGGGCTCCAGAGACTGCGTGCCATGCCGGCCTCGGCATGGGCGAAGCTCGCCTTTGCCGCCATGTGCGCGCTGGCGCTGATCGGCTACTTCGCCTACCCCACCTACCCAACTTATGACTCCTTCTACGCGCTGTTGTGGGGCCGCGACCTGCTGCACCTGCACACGCCCGACTTCCACGTCTACCGTGGGCCCACCGAGCATCCGTTGGCGATCGCCTTCGGGGCTTTCTGCGCGATCTTCGGGCAGGGCGGCGCGCGCCTGATGGTGTTCGCCTCGATCGGCTCGTTCGTGGCGCTCGTCGCCGGTGTCTACCGCGCTGGGAGGCTGTGCTTCGGGCCCGTGGTCGGGGCGGTCGCGGGGCTCCTCGTCCTGAGCCGCTTCTTCATCGAGAACCTCGCCGCGCAGGGCTACCTCGACATCTCCTATGTCGCGCTCGTCGTGTGGGCTGCCGCGGTTGAGATAGAGCGTCCCCGGCGCGGCCCGCTCGTGTTCGCGTTGCTTGCCGCGGCAGGCCTGCTGCGGCCCGACGCCTGGCTTCTCAGCGGCATCTATTGGCTGTGGTGCGCGTGGCCCGCCGACAACGGTACGCGCCTGCGCTATCTCGGGCTCGCAGCGATCGCCCCTGTCCTGTGGCTGGGGGTAGATGCGGCCGTGACCGGCAACCCGCTCTACTCGCTTCATTCGACCTCGGGTCTCGCCGCCGAATTGAGGCGCACCCAGAGCTTCTCCGAAGTGCTCTCCTCGACCTGGTCCTACGCGGTGCGGATCGACAAGTTGCCGGTCGTGCTCGGAAGCATCGCCGGCGCCCTGATCGCGATCTGGCTTGCCCCGCGACGTGTGCTCGTCTTGCTGGTGCTGCTGGCGAGTCTGCTGTTCGTGTTCGTAGCCGAGGGCTTCGCGGGCTCCTCCGTGGTCGACCGCTACATGATCGGCTCGGCCGTCACGATGCTGCTGTTCTGCGCTGTGGCGGTCGGCGGCTGGTCGATGCTGCGGCAAGGCACGGCCTTGCGGCGAGTATGGATGGCAGGCGCGGCGCTGCTCGTTATCTATGGAGGGGTCTCCGCGGCGACAACGCTCAGCCTGGGCAGCTTGCGCACGACGCTCGCCTACCACGAGGACTTCCACGAGGGGCTCGTCGCGGCGCTGCACAGCCCCGCGGTAAGGGCGCAACTGAGGCGCTGTCCGCTGCTCTCGCTACCGAACAACAAGCTGATCCCCGACGCGCGCTGGATCCTTGGCAGCACCGGCCAGCGCGACATCGTCGCCCGCAGCCAGGCCACAGCCGACGTGCGCAAGGGCTCCCACCGGCTCGAGCATCGCATACGTCGCGGAAGCGTCGCGATCTACCCGCTTGGCGAAGCCGTCTTCGTCGAGGCGATCGTCGACGTCGGCGACGACCCGCGCGACCAGGTTCCCCTGCGTGGCTTCAGGCGCGTCTACACGAGCCGCTACTACGCGGTCTATGCCGACTGTTGAACCCGGCGAGCCCTCCTCGCTTGCGGCCGGGGTGTCGAGAGAGCCAGGAGGCGTGCCCAACACGACGGGGGCGTGCAAGGGGTGCGCTCGGGAGAGCGACAGCGTGAGGACAGGCACATCGGAGATGCCCCGGCTGTGGGCCTGGATGCTCCTTGCCCTCGTGCTCGGTGCTGCGCTTGGCCTGCGCCTATGGGGCGTGCGTCAGGGTCTGCCCTACGTCTACAACATCGACGAGGCCGGCCATTTCGTCCCCAAGGCGGTCGAGATGTTCTCGCACGGCCTCGACCCCCACTACTTCGTCAACCCGCCGGCGCTCACGTATGTCCTGCACCTTGTATTCGCCGTGTGGTTCGGGGGCGGCCACGGTGTCCTGCGCGAATACGAACTGCACCCCGATCATGTCTTCCTGGTGGCGCGAGTCACAGTCGCGCTGTTGGGCACGGGCGCCGTGTGGATGCTCTACCTGCTCGGCGCCCGCCTCTTCGACCGGCGCGTCGGGCTGCTTGCCGCGGCGCTCGAGGCGGTCGCGTTCCTGCCCGTCTTCTACGGGCACTTCGCGCTAAACGACGCCGCCACCCTCCTACCGCTCACGCTCTCGCTCTTCGGCAGCGCTGGCGTCATGCGCTATGGACGCCGGCGCGACTACGCTCTCGCCGGGATCGGCCTCGGGCTCGCCTGCGCCAGCAAGTACACGGCCGGCATCGCTATCGTGCCGCTCGCGGCGGCCGTCGCCGCGCACTACCTCTCTGCGGCGCCTGCACGTGGGCGCGGTGCGCTTGTCGGGGTGACAATCGCCGGGGCCTGTGCGCTCGGCGGCTTCCTGCTCGTAAATCCCTACGCGCTGCTGGACTTCCACCGCTTTCGCTCCGAACTCGTGCACCAGTCGAGCCTCTCCGGGGAAGCCCAGGGCAAGCTGGGCGCTCCAAGACAGGGGGGACTTCTCTATTACCTGTGGTCGTTCACGTGGGGACTAGGGTGGGTGCCTGCACTCGCCGCGCTTGGCGGGGCGATCGCGATCTGGCGTCGTGCCTTGCCGGGCGATCGTCGATCGGCCGGCTGGCTGCTCGTGCCGGGCGTGATCCTGTTCCTCGCGTTCATGGGCCTCCAGGACCGCTACTTCGGCCGCTGGCTCTTGCCGATCTTCCCGATCGCGTGCCTCTTGGCCGCCTACTTCGGAGTCGAGCTGGCATCGCGCGCGGACGGGTGGGCTCGTCGGATTGACAGGACGGAGGATGTCGCTCGCGAGAGGAGCGTGCCTCACGCGCGGGCGGCGGGCACTCGAATTGGCGGCGCGGGACGGGTTCTCCGAAACGGGCCCCCCGGCAGGGTGGGACGGGTTCTCCGAAACGGGGGGCCCCATGTGCGTGCGAGGGGCACGCTTGTGTCGATTCTTGCGGGGGGCCTGGTGGCGACCCTGCTGCTCGCCCAGGGTCTGCTCTACAGCCTGCACAACGACATCGTGCTCGCGCGCGCCGACACGCGCAACCTCACGCGAAGCTGGATGGTGGCGCACGTCCCACGCGGCACGCGGATCGTGCTCGAGCCGGTCGTGCTCGGCTCCTGGATCGAGGAAGGCGTAGGCACAAGACAGGCCAAGCGCTGGCACAAGTACCCGGCGCTTGAATCGGTGATCGCCCCCGACGGCAAGCTCGCGCCTCAGACGAGTCACACGGTCGCGCTCGAGGACTACGAGGCCACTCTGAGCCCGGCTCTGGTCGGCTGGTACGAGCGCCAGGGCTACTGCTGGGTGGTGAGCGGCTCGACCGAGTCCGGGCGGGCCCTTGCGAACCCGCGCGCGGCGCCGCTCGCGATCGACTATTACCGCGCGCTTGGCACGCAAGGACAAGTCGCCTACCACGTCTCGCCGTACTCGCCGGGTGGCAATCGCCCTGGGTTCAACTTCGATTGGACATTCGACTACTACCCGCTCGCCTATCGCCGACCGGGCCCCGAGATGACCGTCTATCGCCTACTGGGCGGGCGCTGCGCAGGTGGGGCGCCGGGCCAGAGTCCCTATCCTGGATGAGCGCATGACGATCGCCACCGATACCGACCGAGCCCATCTGAGGCGAGCGATCGAGCTCGCCCAGCAGGGCGCCGGCGAGGTGAAGCCCAACCCGCTCGTGGGAGCGATTGTGACGCGCGACGGGGAGATCCTGGGCGAGGGCTGGCACGAGCGCTACGGCGCTGCCCACGCCGAGGTCAACGCGATCGAGGCATGCGGGTCGACCGACCTCACGGGGGCAACCCTGTACGTCTCGCTCGAGCCGTGCTGTCATGAGGGCAACACACCGCCCTGTACGGACGCGATCATGCGGGCCGGCATTTCACGCGTTGTGGTGGCCTCGGACGATCCCACCGAGAAGGCATCGGGGCGCGGCTTGGGGATATTGCGCGACGAGGGTGTGGAAGTGCTCGTCGCCGACGGGGAACTGGCGGCGCGGGCGCGACTGCTCAATCAGCCGTTTCGCAAGCACGCGCGGGTGGGCCGTCCGTGGGTGCTGTTCAAGTCGGCGATGACGCTCGACGGCAAGGTCGCCACGCGAGCCGGAGACTCCCAGTGGATCAGCGGGGAGGAAAGCCGTCTGCGCGCGCACACCTGGCGCGCCTCGGTCGATGCCGTGGTCGTGGGGATCGGGACGGCGCTGGCCGACGATCCGCAGCTGACCGCCCGACCCGAAGGTGTCCCCGCCGAGCGTCCTCGCCAGCCGCGCCGGGTCGTGTTCGACTCGCTTGCGCGCCTGCCGATCTCCTCGCAGCTCGTGAGCGCCGCCGACCTGGTTCCGCTGACGGTGTGCGTCTCGCGTGCGGCGGCGCGCTCGGACACCGATGCGCTCGAAGCCGCCGGTGCGCAGGTGCTGGTCGCCACCGGGGAGAACGAGCCCGCACGGGTGCGCTCGGCGCTCGATCAGCTTGGCGCGAGCGGTATCGCCTCGGTGCTGTTGGAGGGCGGCCCGCATCTCGCCGGCGCCTTCCTCGATGCGGGCGAGATCGACGAGATCCGCCTGTTCCTTGCGCCGATCCTGCTCGGTGGGCGCACGGCGCGCGATCCCCTCGAGGGCGAAGGCGTGGAGCGCATCTCCGAGGCATTGCGCGCGCTCTCCTTCGACTGCGATCGCGTCGGCGAGGACCTGTTGATATCGGCCCGCCTCCGCGAGTGGTAGCCGATGGGCACGCATGGCGGCGCCGGGCGCCGTCCTCGCTCACCTATGCGCGAAGCACACCGCGTTCGCTGCGTCCTGGCCCGGCTTGCCCTGCGCACCCATCAGCGGCTAGTCCCCGTGCCCGCGCTGCGGGCCCGCACGGGCTGATGAAAATGCCGCAAGTTGCGGGAATCGGGGGCTATTTTCCTGTCAGAGAGTGGACAGGTGTGTGAATCGGTTGAGAGGGATGAGGTGAAGCAATGTTCACCGGCCTGATAGCCGACCTCGGCAAGGTGGGCGACGTCGAGCGCTCTGCGGATGGCGCCACGATCGAGATTGCGACGCGACTCGCGGGCGAAATCGCCGAGGGCGACTCGGTGGCGGTCAACGGCGTGTGTCTCACCGCCACCGCCGTGAACCGCGGGGGGTTTCGTGCACAGGCGATGGCGGAGACGCTGAGGCGCTCGTCGCTTGAGGGTCTCGCGGTCGGCTCGCCGGTGAACCTCGAGCTTGCCCTGCGCGCCGACGGGCGACTCGGCGGGCATATCGTTCAGGGTCATGTCGATGGCACCGGCACCATCGAGGGGGCGCGCGAGGAGGGCTTTGCGCGCGTGCTCGACATCGCGATCGAAGCCGGGGGGGCCGGAGACTTGGCGCGCTATCTCGTGGAGAAGGGCTCGGTGGCGCTCGATGGCGTGAGTCTCACCGTCAGCGAGCTTCGCGACGGGGGCTTCTCGGTGTCGTTGATACCGGAGACTTTGGGTCGCACGAGTCTCGGGGAGGCGCGGGTTGGGGATCGGGTCAATATCGAGGTGGACATCCTCGCCAAGCACGTAGCTCGACTGATGGAGGCCAGCGTATGAGCCAGTCCGAGGCAGCAACCCCAGCGAAAACGACGCCCACCCGCGTGCGTGGGGGCAGCCCGTTCGCCACCGTCGAGGAGGCGATCGATCAGATAAGACAGGGCAAGATGGTGGTCGTGTGCGACGACGAGGATCGAGAGAACGAGGGCGACCTGACCATGGCCGCGCAGTTCGCAACGCCCGAGGCCATAAACTTCATGGCCAAGGAGGGGCGCGGCCTGATCTGCCTGTCGCTGACCTCGGAGCGTTGCGACGAGCTTGGGCTCGATCTGATGGCAGCCAAGAACGAGTCGTCGTTCCAAACGCCGTTCACGGTGTCGGTGGAGGCGCGCGAGGGCGTTACCACGGGCATCTCGGCGCACGATCGTGCTCACACGATTCAGGTGGCGATCGATCCCGAGAGCGCACCGCGGGACCTCGTCCAGCCGGGACATGTGTTCCCGCTGAAGAGTCGTGCCGGAGGCGTGCTCGAGCGGGCCGGGCAGACCGAGGCGGCCGTGGATCTCGCACGACTCGCGGGATTGAATCCGGCAGGGGTGATCTGCGAGGTCATGAACGACGACGGCACCATGGCGCGCGTACCGGATCTGGTCGACTATTGCGCTCGCCACGGGCTGAAGATGATCACGGTCGCCGAGTTGATCGCGTACCGCCGACGCCATGACAAGCTCGTCGAGCGAATCGTCTCTACACGCCTACCGACGGCGTTCGGCGATTTCGAGGCCGTCGGCTATCGCTCGCTGGTGGATGACAAGCACCACGTCGCGCTCGTCAAGGGCGAGGTCGCCGGCCACGATGACGTGCTCGTGCGAGTGCACTCGGAGTGCCTCACCGGCGATGTGTTCCACTCGCTGCGCTGCGATTGCGGGGAGCAACTCGCCTCTGCCCTGTCGATGATCGAGCGCGAGGGCCAGGGAGTGCTGCTGTACCTGGCTCAGGAGGGCAGGGGCATCGGCCTGCTCAACAAGCTTCGCGCCTATCGCCTCCAGGAGGATGGCCTTGACACCGTCGAAGCCAACGAGCGCCTCGGCCTGCCGGCGGACCTGCGTGACTACGGGATCGGGGCGCAGATCCTTGTGGATCTCGGCCTCAGCTCGATCCGAATCCTCACCAACAATCCGAAGAAGATCAAGGGTCTCGAGGGCTATGGCCTATCGGTCAGCGCGCAGATCCCGATCGAGCATGCCCCCAACGAGCACAACGAGGCATACTTGCGCACCAAGGCTCAGCGCATGGGCCACATCCTCCACCACCAGGGGCTCAACCTCGACGCGGAGCTCTTGCACGCCGAGCGTGAGCAGGATCGCGAGCGCGGCAGGTGAGGTACGCGATCGTGATCGGCCGCTTCTACGGGGAGCTCGCCCAGCGCCTGGAGGGGGGCGCCCGCGAGGCCTTCGCGCACGCAGGGGCCGACGTCGAGGTCTTCGACGTGCCCGGAGCGTTCGAGTTGCCCCTGGCGGCTAGCTATGCGGCACAGTCGGGCCGTTTCGCGGGTGTGGCCTGCCTGGGTGCGGTTATCCGCGGCGAGACCAGCCACTACGACTACGTGTGCGCTGAGGCTGCCCGTGGCATCCAGCATGTGGCGCTGAGCACTGGCGTTCCGTGCTCGTTTGGCGTGCTCACCTGCGAGACGATGGAGCAGGCGCTCGCGCGCTCGGGCGGGGGAAAGCGCGACCAGGGACGTCATGCTGCCGAAGCCGTGCTGCAGATGGTAGGGCTGCGTGAGCGGCTGCTGGGCGACGCCCGGGTACGATCGCTCTGACACGATGGCCTGCCGGTGAAGTAAACATCCCGCACAGACGTCACCGATCAACGTTCGTTGCTCCGTCAGCTACACTGCCGGTCCTCATGGCCAAGGTATGTCACAGCTGCGGGAAGGGTCCCGCGTTCGGCAATAGTCGCAGTCACTCGATGGTCGCCACCAAGCGGCGCTTCGATCCAAACCTTCAGAAGGTGAAGATCCTCGTGGGCAAGGCGCCCCGTAGGGTCTACGTGTGCACCCGTTGCCTGAAGGCCGGCAAGGTCACAAAGGCCCTGTAGGGCCAGCCGGACCGGGAGACACTCGCTACGCTCGCATTCCCGAATCGGCCAGTGGCGTCATGCTGCGTCCTCGGTCGTTCGTGTGCAGAGCACACTTCGCGGGGTGGGTGGGAACGTCGATCTTGCCTGACTTGCCTCTCGACCCTACAGGCGCGTCATGTGTCGCGACCGGCCGTTGTGATGGTATGTAGCTTGTCGGCAAGAAGTTGCGGGCACAGTAGTTGGATCAAGAAGGTCTTTCGAGCTGTTGACTGACACCAACCTGATCCGCTTCAGAGCCGCCGTGGCTGGCGCGCTCGCGCACCTGGAGTCGAGGCGCGAGGAAGTGAACGACCTGAATGTGTTCCCCGTAGCCGACGGCGATACGGGCGACAACATGGTCTTGACGCTCAGGGCTGTGCTCGAGGAGCTCGACCGGCTTCAGGGGAGCGACTCCTCGAGGACGATCGATGAGATCGGACGCGATGAGATCGTGCAGTCGGTCGCTCGTGCCGCGCTGCTCGGCGCGAGGGGCAACTCGGGGGTGATCCTCTCCCAGTTGATCCGGGGCGCCGCCGAGGAGCTCGTCAGTCGTCCGGGCCAGTTGATCGACGCGACGCTGATCGGGGCGGCGCTCGCGAAAGCCGCGGACCGCGCCTACACGTCGGTGCGCGAGCCGGCCGAGGGCACGATCCTGACCGTGGCGCGCGAGATGGCCCACGGCATCATGGCCGACGTGGCGCACAGTCAGGACGGCGGTCGGCTCGGGCCGGCGACCGAGCCGCGCGAGCAGGACCTCGCGATCGCAAGGACGCTGGAGCGCGCGGTCGCTGCCGGGACCGAGTCGGTCAAGCGCGGACCCGAGATGCTTGCGGCGCTGCGTGAGGCGGGCGTCGTCGATGCCGGCGGTCACGCCTTGACGGTGATCTTCGCCGGGGTCGTGGCAGCGCTGCGCGACGAGGCCCCGCCCGAGGTCGAGCACTACGCGCCCGCCGAGATCACCCATCCCGAGCACGACTCGAGCACCTACCGTTACTGCACCAACTTCGCCGTTACCGGCAACGGCCTGATCCCCTCGCGCTTTACCGCTGCGCTCGAAGAGCTTGGCGACTCGGTGCTCGTGGTGGGCGACCCCACGACGCTCAAGGTGCATATTCACACCGACGAGCCCGAGCGCGCCACGGCGCTCCTCAGCGGGGCGGGAGAAGTGTCCCATCTCGACGTTGCCGACATGCGCGTGCAGGTCGCCGAGCGTGAGCAGCGGCTCGCCGGCGCAAGCTGGGTCAATGGGATTGGGGTCCTCACGGAGGGCCACGGGGCCCTCGCAGACAAGATCCCCGTCCGCCCGCGCGTGCGCTGTGGGGCGCTCGCTGTGGTCAATGGAGCCGGACTCACTCGCATGTATCGCGAGCTTGGCGTGCACACAATTGACGGCGGGACCACGCTGAACCCCTCAACCTACGAACTGCTGGCGGGGATACATGAGGTGCCGGCCGAGGAGGTCGTCGTGCTCCCCGGGAGCGCGAACGTGGTGATGGCCGCCGAGCGCGCCGCCGAGCTCTCGGACAAGCAAGTGCTGGTCGTGCCGGTCACCAGTCAGCAGGCTGGTCTCGCGGTGGCCGTTGCCCTCGAGGGGGATCGAGGTGTCCGCGAGAACGCCCGGGCGATGCGTGAAGCGCTTGAGGCGCTGCGCACGGGCGCGGTGGCGCAGGCGGCCCGCGCCGACGCTCAGGGCCGCTTCGGCGAGGGGGATGCCGTTGGCTTCGTCGAAGATGAGGTGGTCGCCTGGGGCGAGCCGGGCAAGACGCTGCTCGCCGTGCTGCGGGCGCTCGCAACCGACGCCGAGCTCGTCAGTGTGCTCGCGGGCGCTCACGCGCCGCTCGAGTTGGAGGAGATCGGGACGATGATGAACGGAGAGGTCGAGCTCGAGCTGCGCGAGGGCGGCCAGCCCGCCTATTGGTGGCTGTTGGCCGCCGAGTAGGCCGCGCACAGGCTGCGCTCGCCCCTGAGTCGCGCTCTGCGGAGCTCGGCTCCCCGTTTACGCCCCGAGGCGACCGGCCGGCGGGTCATCATGCTCGATAGGAGATGCCGCATGCAATAGCCACCCTCGCGCCGGATCGCGACTCAGCGCCGAATCGCGACACCGCGCGGGATCATGACCCCATGCGGGACACACGCGAAGGCGGGCGCGCGTTCGCCGGAGCACGCGATCTGGCCTGGGAGGAGATGCTCGGTGCGCCCGTGCGCTGGCCACGACCCTCGCGTCTGCAAGCCTCACTCGAGTTGAAGGCGGGCAAGATGGCTGATGGAATGGCGACGCTCGGGCTTGGCACGGTCGGCGATCTGATGGAGCACATGCCTCGCGACCATCGCGAGACGCGCAGGGTGGCCGATCTACGCGCGGACGAGCAGGCGACAGTGGCCGTGGAGGTCCGTTCGATAGCCGGGAGGGCGGTGCGAAGGCGCGGCATGCGCGGCCTGGTCGAGGCGAGCGTGTTCGATGCGACGGGCTCGATGCGCGCGACCTTCTTCAATCAGCCGTGGCTGGTAAGTCGCTATCCGGTGGGCACGCGCCTGGTGCTGCACGGCAAGGCCGACGGGGGCGGGCGCTTCAAGGTCTCCCATCACGCCATCGGCTCCGATGTCGGCGCCCAGAGTGGCTCGGGCGAGCCGCGGTCGGTTGCGCACTATCCGGCCGCCGAGGGTGTCAGCTCCACCCAGATCCTCACGTTCGTAGGCGAGCACAGGCATGCTCTCGGCGATGTGCTCGAGCCGCTCGCGGCATGCATTCGCTTCGCCGAGCGATTGCCCGAGCGTGCGGCGGCGCTCGCCGCGATGCACTTCGGAGGCCCCGGGGACGCGCTCATGCAAGCCCGCCGGAGGCTGGCATTTGAGGAGCTGTTGTTGACCCAACTGGTGTTCCTAACCCGGCGCGAGCGGCGGGCGACACAGGCACGGGCGCGGGGGTTGCGCGACGCGCCGGGTCTGAGCGCGCGCTGGCTGGGGGAGAGCCTCCCGTTCGAGTTGACAGGCGATCAGCGCAAGGCGATCCAGACGATCTCAGGGGAGCTCGAAGGGGAGCGTCCGATGCAGCGGCTGTTGATGGGTGAGGTGGGCAGCGGCAAGACGGTTGTCGCGCTGCACGCAATGCTGCGCGCCGTCGAGCACGGCGCCCAGGCCGCCCTGATGGCGCCGACCGAGACGCTCGCCGAACAGCACTTCGCGACGGTGCAGCGGCTGCTCGGCCGCGAGTCGGTGACGGTGGCGCTCTTGACCGGCTCGACGGCGGCGAGCAGGCGCGCCGACACGCTGGGCAAGCTCGCAAGCGGGGAGCTCTCGCTGATTGTGGGCACGCACGCCCTGATCGAGCCCGATGTGCGCTTCCGCGAGCTTGCGGTGGCGGTGGTCGACGAGCAGCATCGCTTTGGGGTGCGCCAGCGCGCGGCGCTTGGGGACAAGCAACCGGTGCGCTCATTGGAGGACTCCGGAGCTCGCGAGTCCGAGCGTGCGCCTCATACCCTGCACATGACGGCGACTCCGATCCCGAGGACGTTGGCGCTGGCACGCCACGGGGACCTCGATCGAAGCGTGCTGCGGGAGTTGCCGCGCGAGCGCAAGGCGATCGATACGCGGATCGTCTCCGGAGCGGAGAGCAGAGCGGACGCATACCGCTTTCTGTGCGAGCAGCTGGATGGCGGTCGTCAGGCATACGTCGTGTGTCCGCTTGTGGAGGAGGGCGACGATCCCGGCGGCGTGCCTGCTCAGAGCACCGAAGAGGGGCCGGACGCGAGCGAGTTGCGGGCGGTGACAGCCGAGTTCGAGCGCCTGAGCCAGGGAGAGTTGGCCGGGCGCACCCTCGCGCTGCTTCACGGTCAGATGCGCCCGCGCGAGAAGCAGCAGGCGATGCAGGCGTTCGGCTCCGGGGAGGCTGAAGTGCTCGTGGCGACGACCGTGATCGAGGTGGGCGTGGATGTGTCCAATGCGACGGTGATGCTCGTGGAGAACGCCGAGCGCTTCGGGATCTCCCAGCTACACCAGCTGCGCGGGCGCGTGGGGCGCGGCGAACACAGTTCGGCCTGCCTGCTCGCCGGCCCGCCGGGCTCGCCGCGGCTGCGAGCGCTGGCAGAGCACTCCGACGGTTTTAGGCTTGCTGAGATCGATCTGCGCTTGCGCAAGGAGGGCGAGCTCATCGGTACGAGGCAATCGGGGCTCGGTCAGTTCAAGTTCGCGAGCCTGCCCCAAGACGCCGAGTTGCTTGAGCGGGCGCGCGCGCGAGCGCGCGAAATCCTCGCTCTCGATCCCGGGCTCGACGGTCCGTTGCACGCCCTGCTTGGAGGGGCGCTCGAGCACGCGTTCGGCGCGGAGGCGTTGCGGCCGATACCGGCATGAGGGCCCAACGGTCTCGGTCCAGGCACCCGTTGCGGGGCCGGCCATGAGAGTGATCGCCGGGCGCCTGGGCGGCCGGCGACTGGAGGCGCCGCAGGGGCGCGCGACGACGCGCCCGACGTCCGATCGCGTGCGGGAGGCGCTCTTCTCAATGCTCGGGGACCTCGAGGGAAGCGTCGCACTCGACCTGTTCGCGGGGACGGGCGCGCTCGGCATAGAGGCGCTCTCCAGAGGCGCCGAGAGGGTCGTTTTTGTAGAGCGCGATCGGGCTGCTATCCAGGCGTTGCGGGCCAATCTCTCCTCGCTTGAGCTCGCCGCTCCCGAGGCGGAGGTGCGGGTCGGGGATGCTCTTGCGAGCTTGCGCGCCGCACGCGGAGCCGGCGAAACGTACGATCTGGTGTTCGTCGACCCTCCATACGGGCAGACACGTGAGATAGGAGCCGAGTTGTCGGTGCTGTTGCCGGCGCTGCTCGCCTCCGACGCGCGCGTCGTGGTCGAGAGCGATCGGCGAACGCCGGCCGAGCTCCCGATGGAGGTGGTGCAGCACAGGCACTACGGCGACACCACGATCACAATCCACCATCACCTCACAGAGGACAGCGATGAGCGTTGACAAGTCGATAGCCGTGTGTCCGGGCTCCTATGACCCGATAACAAACGGTCACCTGGATGTGATCCGTCGCGCGGCGCAACTGTACGACGAGGTGGTGGTGGCGGTCGTGAACCGTTCTGTGCGCAAGGAGAAGACGCTGTTCGGGATCGACGAGCGGATGGAGTTCATCGAAGGCGCCCTCTCAGGCCTTACGGGCGTGCGCGCGGAACCGTTCAATACGCTCGTCGTCGACTTCGCCAGACGCGTCGGAGCGAAGACGATCGTCAAGGGCTTGCGCGCGATCTCGGACTTCGAGTACGAGTTCGAGATGAACCAGCTCAACCGTAGGCAGGATCCCGAGATAGAGTCGGTGTATCTAATGGCAAGCCCGCAATACAGCTTCCTGTCCTCGAGCGGTGTCAAGGAGCTCGCCACGTTCGGTGGGCGAATCGACGATCTTGTGCCCCTGCGGGTGGCAGAGCGCTTGCAGGAAGAGTTGCAGCGCTGACGAACTTTGGTTGACGTGAGACCTACCTTGAGAGACAACCCTGCTGATACGTCGTGGCGCGCGGCGCCCTATGGAGGTGACCGCTGATGGATGTGCTGGTGCTGATCGACAAGCTCGACGACTTGGTTCACAACGCCAAGCCGGTGCCCCTGACCGACCAGGTGAGGGTCGACAAGGAGGAGATCTACGACATCCTCGACCAGATGCGGGCGACGATCCCTGAGGAGATCAAGCAGGCGCGCTGGATCGTGAAGGAGCGCCAGGAGATGCTCGCGGAGGCCAAGAAGGAGGCCGAGCGGATCGTCGGGGACGCACGCGAGCGCCAGGAGCAGCTGGTGGGCGAGGAGGAGGTCACCAAGCAGGCCGAGCGCGCCGCCGAGGACATCGTCGAGGACGCGCGGGCACGCGAGCGCGAGATCAGGCTTGGAGCCGAGGACTATGCCGATGAGATTCTGGGCACGCTCGAGGTCAACCTGTCGAAGTTCATCGCCGCGGTGCAGCGGGGCAGGGAGCGCCTGCAGGGCAAGGACGAGCCCGCGGAAGTCTCGTAAAGGTCTATTCGGGGAAGGCCATGCCGCATGCGGCATGGCCCCGGACCGTACATGTACGGTCCGGCCAGTCGGCGCATGCGCCGACTGGAACAGCAATCAAGACGATCCCGCATGTGCGAGAACATCGTTTTGAGTAGGGTGCGCGCGGTGAGCTTGTCCCTGAAGCATCGACTGGAGGTCGCGAAGGTTCTGCTCGGGACCGGCATGATCGCGCCCGTGCGCCCGGACCGGGCGGTCAAGTCGGTCGTGGCGCTCAAGCGCTGGGGACCGACGCCGGCCGCCGCCTACATCGGCTCCGCCGCACGCTTCCCCGACAGGGCGGCGCTTGTGGACGAGCGCGGCACGCTCACCTTCGAGGAGGTGCACCGACGCACAAACGCGCTTGCGGGCGAAATGCGGGCGGCCGGTATCTCTGAAGGCGACGGGGTGGCGATCATGTGTCGCAACCACCGAGGCTTCGTCGAGGCCACGGTGGCGTGCTCGAAGCTTGGGGCGAGCGCGCTGTACCTGAACACGGCATTCGCTGGGCCGCAGATCGCCGACGTGATACGGCGCGAGGATCCGGCGGGGCTCGTCTACGACGAGGACTTCTCGAACCTCGTGAGCGAGGGCGGCGAGGGCCGCAAGCGCTTCGTGGCGTGGAGCGAGCCCGGCAGCACTCCCCGGGACCCGCTGATCGACGACTTGATCGCGAGGGGGAGCACCAGGGACCATGAGCCGCCCGCGGAGAGCGGCAAGGTCGTGATCCTGACCTCCGGTACGACCGGCACGCCGAAGGGGGCGGCCCGCAAACAGCCCGATTCGCTGGAGCCGGCGGCGGCGCTGTTCTCGAAGATCCCACTCAGAGCACGCGAGACGACGGTGATCGCGGCGCCGATGTTCCACTCGTGGGGCTTTGCTCACTTCACGCTCGCGCTGCCGCTCTCATCGACGCTTGTGCTGCGCAGGCGCTTTGACCCCGAGGAGACCCTGCGGGCGGTGGCCGAGCACCGGGCGAGCACGCTCGCGGTGGTGCCCGTGATGTTGCAACGCATCCTGGAGCTGGGGCTCGAGACGATCAAGAGCTGCGACACGCGTACGCTCAAGATCATCGCCGCAAGCGGCTCGGCGCTGCCGGGGGAGCTTGCAACGCGCGTGATGGACGTGTTCGGGGACGTGCTCTACAACCTGTATGGGTCCACCGAGGTGGCGTGGGCGACGATCGCGACGCCCGCCGACCTGCGGGCCGCACCGGGGACCGCCGGCAAGCCGCCTATGGGGACGGTGGTGAAGTTGCTCGACGAGCAGGGACGCGAGGTTCCCCAGGGCGAGAACGGACGCATATTCGTCGCGAACGAGATGGTCTTCGACGGCTATACGGGCGGCGGGGGCAAGGAGATCGTCGGGGGCCTCATGAGTACCGGCGACGTAGGTCGCATGGACGCCGGGGGGCGGCTGTTCGTGGACGGGCGCGACGACGAGATGATCGTCTCGGGCGGAGAGAACGTGTTCCCGCGCGAGGTCGAGGACCTGCTCGCCGACCATGAGGGGATCGAGGAGGCGGCTGTGATCGGTGTGGATGACGCCGAGTTCGGCCAGCGCCTGAAGGCGTTTGTCGTCGCGCGCGAGAGTTCCGGCCTGGACGAGCGGACCGTGAAGGAGTACGTGAAGCACAACCTGGCGCGCTACAAGGTGCCGCGCGAGGTCGTGTTTGTAGAGGAGCTTCCTCGCAATGCGACCGGCAAGGTGCTCAAGCGCGAGTTGCAGGCGGACGGCTGAGGGGTCTTGAAAAAGGGGCGCCCCACGCGCGCGCGTGGGGCAAAGCGTTTTTTGGACAACCGCCCCCAACCGCCCCCAACCGACCCTCCGACCCTCCGACCCTCCGATCCACCGTATGCCGGCCGAAGGAGCCCTACTCTGAAGGCATGAGCGCGACCACGCACGATCTGGATCTGGGCAGCCTGCGCCTGGGCGCCGGCGAGGGGCGCAGCTTCGAGATGGCTGTGCACGTCGAGCCGCTGACGCTCGGAGGCGAGCCATACGAGGTGCGCCCGGCGGCGGTGGAGGGGAGGCTGGACGTATCGCGCATGCTCGGCAACGGGTATGCGCTCAGGCTGCGCTTGCGGGCGAGCATTGCGGGGGCATGCATGCGCTGCCTGAAGGACGCCGCGCCTCAGGTCGAGGTGGACTCGCGCGAGGTGGACAGGCCCGGTGGGGGGGATGAGCTGTCGAGCCCGTACCTCGAGGAGGAGACGCTTGACCTGGCGGGCTGGGCGCGCGACGCGCTCGTGTTGGCGCTGCCGACGCAGGTGCTGTGTCGCGAAGACTGTGCGGGGCTGTGCCCGGTGTGTGCGGCCGACCTGAACGAGGCAGGTCCCGAGCACGCGCACGAGCGCGCACCCGACCCGCGTTGGGCAAAGCTGGGCGAGCTCAAGCTCGAATAGTCGGGCCCGTAGTCCTCACGCGGCTAGTCCTCACGTGGGATAGTCCTCACGCGGAATAGTCCCTACGCGGCTAGTCCCAGTGCGGAATAGTCCTCACGCGGAATAGTCCCTACGCGGCTAGTCCCAGTGCGGAATAGTCCTCACGCGGAATAGTCCCCACGCGGCTAGTCCCAGTGCGGCTAGTCCCAGTGCGGCTAGTCCCAGTGCGGAATAGTCCTCACGCGGAATAGTCCCCTTGTGGACTATTCGATGTCGGCCCTGGTAGCCTGTGCCGCCGATGGCGGTCCCCAAGAAAAAGCAGTCACATAGTCGCACCGCGCTGCGCCGCGCCAACCACAAGATCAAGGCGCCCGCTCTGAATGAGTGTCCGCGCTGTCACAGCCCGCGTAGACCCCACCGCGTGTGCCCGGAGTGCGGCACCTACGCGGGTCGTGAGGTGGTGGCACCCGAGGCGCACAGCCACGACCACGACCACGACTGAGCCGCTGGCGGTGAGCGGAGGGTCCGCTCGTGCAGGGGACGCGATCGTCGCCGTCGATGCCAACGGCGCCGACATGGGTGCCGCCGAGGTCGCGGAGGGCGTGAGGATCGCGTCGCGACAGGGTGTTCGCGTGATCCTGTTCGGACCGGCCGAGGAGATAAAGGCCCTCCCACACCTGGGGTCGTGCGTGGAAGTCATAGATGCGCCTGTGTCGGTGGCCAAGAGCCCCGATCCCGTGCGCGCGGTCCGATCGACCCCCGAGGCGTCGATCGTGCAGGCGACAAGAGCAGTCGCCGAAGGGCGTGCGCAGGCGCTGGTGTGCGCGGGCGGGACCGGCGCCGTGCTCGCCGCAGGCCTGTTCAACATCAAGCGAGCGCGTGGCATCCATCGTCCCGCGCTGGCCTTGGCGATTCCCATTCCCGGACCCCAACACGCCCGTCCCGTGACGCTGCTCGACGTAGGGGCAAGCGTGCAGGCACGCAGCGAGCACCTGGTGCAGTTCGCGTTCATGGGGGCGGCATTCGCGAAGGCGGTCCTAGGCGTCGAGCGTCCGCGTGTCGGCCTGCTTTCAAACGGCGAGGAGCCAGAGCGCGGCACCGAAGCGGTGGTACAGGCGGGCGCCGAGCTCGAGGCACGCTTGGGCGAGGGAGATCTGCTCTGGGTGGGCAACATCGAGGGCCGCGACATCGTGAGGGGAGTGGCCGATGTGATCGTCACGGACGGCTTCACCGGCAACATCGCGCTGAAGCTGATGGAGGGTGTTTCCCAGACGATGCTCGGGGCGATCAGAGACACCGCGGGCTCCTCGCTGCGGGGCAAGCTCGGGGGGATGCTGTTGCGCCCGTCGCTGCGGGGCTTTCGCGACGAAATCGACCCTGAAGGGCAGGGCGGTGCATACCTGCTGGGATTGCGTCGGCTCGCCGTAGTGCCGCACGGGCGCTTTGGCAGGCGCGGCTTCGCGCAGGCGATCGTGCGCGCCCAGCGGGGGGCTCGCGAGGATGTGGTGGGCGCCACGCACGCGGCGCTCGAGGACGCGGGAGTATTGAGAAGGGCCCCTATGTCCGCCGATCCGGCTAGCCTGGCAGGCGAATGACCCGCGAGGAAGTGTTCGTCCTGATACAAGCCCACCTGGCCGACGAGCTCGATGTGGAGCCTGCCCTGATCGGGGAGAGCACCCACTTCAAGGAGGATCTGGGCGCCGATTCGCTCGATCTGTACACGCTCGTGCAGGAGCTCGAGGACACATACGGGGTGCGGATCTCAGACGAGCAGGCCAACGAGATCCTCACGGTCGGTCAGGCCGTGGATTTCGTCGTGGCACACTCAGACAATGCTTAAGCAGCAGAGCGAGCGCGGGGTTGCGCTGCTGACATCATTGTTCGACGAACTGCCGGAGGAGTTGGCAAGGCAGGTCTTTACGCACGCTTCGTGGACCGAGCGGCGCAGCGACTCCTATACGCGGCTTGCGTTCCTCGGCGACAGCGTGTTGGCATTGGCGGTTACCGCACACCTCTATCCACGCCTGGAAGCGGAGCGATTCGGCGCCGGTAGGCTCACCAAGATCCGCGCGCAGGCGGTCTCGGGACCCTCGTGCCGCACGGTGGCAGAACGGCTACACGTGGGCGATCGCCTGCGAGCGGCCGCACCGGAGAGCGGCGAGGGCCGGCTCGTAAGCCTGCTCGAGACCGAGCGGGTGCTCGCGTCGGTGATCGAGGCGGTTATCGGAGCCTGTTATCTGCACGCCGGCTACGAGCGCACCGCCGAGGCCGTGGTTGAGGCCTTTGCGCCGGAGATGGAGGACGCGCTGGAGCATCCGCTGGACTTCAAGTCAGCGCTCCAGGAGCAGCTGGCACGGCGTGGCGAGACGATCGCATACGAGGTGTGCGACGAGCACGGACCGCCGCACGACCGCACTTTCGTCGTGGTCGCGCTCGTGGACGGCCATCCACTCGGCCGGGGTCGCGGGCGCAGCAAGAAGCATGCCGAGCAGCAGGCCGCGGGCGAGGCGCTCGAGAGCCTCGCGAAGGCGTAAAGGGCTGTGAGCGTGCCATGCACCTGAAGTCGCTCACCCTGAAGGGCTTCAAGTCATTCCCGGATCGCACCAAACTGGACTTCGGGCCCGGCGTGAGCGTGGTGGTGGGGCCCAACGGGTCGGGCAAGTCAAACGTGACCGACGCGCTGCTCTGGGCGATGGGCGAGCAGTCCCCGCTCGCGGTGAGGGGCCAGTCGATGCAGGATGTGATCTTCGGCGGGGGTCGCGGCGTCCAGGCGCGCAGTTGCGCGGAGGTGGAGATAGTGCTCGACAATTCAGACGCCACTGTGGACCTGCCGCTCGCGGAGATATCGATCGTGCGCCGGCTCGACCGCACCGGGGAGGGGGAGTATCGCCTGAACGGCGCGCGCTGTCGGCTCGTGGACGTGATCGAGGTGCTCTCCGACACGGGCCTTGGCAAGGAGACCCACTCGGTCATCTCCCAGGGACGGGTGGAGGCGATCGTGACCTCAAAGCCGCGCGACAGGCGCCTCTTGATCGAGGAGGCGGCCGGCCTTGGCAAGCACCGCAAGCGTCGTCGGCGCGCCCAGTTGAAGCTCGCGCGCACGCAGGAGAATCTCGACCGGGCGCTCGACATCGAGCGCGAGGCTCGCACAAGGCTGCGCCCGCTCAAGCGCCAGGCGGAAGCCGCGGAGTTGCACGAGCGCCTGGAGCATCAGATGCTGCAGGCGCGCTATGAGCTTGCGCGCGAGGCTGTGAGGTCAAGGAGCGAGGAGCTCGCGCAGGCCGAGGAAGGCGTGAGGGGCGCGAGGGCCGCTCGCGAGCAGATCGAGTCGCGTCTGCGCGCGGTCGTCGAGCGGCGCGGGCGAGCGGAGAGCGCGCTGGCCGAGCGCACTGAGCGCCATGACGCGATCGCCAAGAAGGCCTATGAGGCGCGCTCGGTCAGAGAGCGCTTGCAGATGCGCGGCGAGCAAGCCGCTGCCACCGCCGCCACGGTCGCCCAGCGCGCGAGCCGCATAGAGATTGAGCTGGGTGCGCTCGATCGGCTGCTCGGCGGCGATGATGAGCACGATCCGGTGGCGCGGGAGCAGGCCAGCGAGGCTCGAGTGAGCGCGATCGAGAGTGCGCTCGCCCAGATAGACAGCGAACACGAGCGC
>JBARJU010000182.1:0-1754 GCA_049800435.1 Solirubrobacteraceae bacterium | reverse complement strand
AGGCGATGGCGAGAGGCGGACTTGAACCGCCGACACCTCGATTTTCAGTCGAGTGCTCTACCAACTGAGCTATCTCGCCGGGGGGACGATCCTAGCGCCTCGGCGGGGGTTGAGCCACTGGGCGTGGGCTGCTCAGGCCGACCGGGCGATATGAGCGACGGCGAACTTGACGAGCTGATCCTCGGCCGCCTGAGAAACGGACGGGAGCAGGCCGCTCGCGTCGAGATCATCGTCGCGACTCAGAACCCGGCTGACTTGGCCGTGTCGTTCAACGAGCCCGAGAGCCGCGTAGAGGAGCGCCTTCTGGCCCTCGCTAGCGAAGGCAGGATCAAGGAATCGGCGGCAGCGCCAGGCCGCTGGATGATCGCGTGAACCGTCGTACCCGCCAACCACGAGGAACGAGCGGCACGCTCGGCACAGAGACGTGCGGTTGTGCCGGCATCCAAGGCGTCCTGGTAGCTACCGGATGCCACCACGACCCGTCGAACCAGGCGCGGCGCCCGCGCGGACGCCGTCAAGTCCGCGAGCATGAGTTGGACGCCATACAAAGAAGATGCGGTCCCGGGCCGCTTGAGGAGCCCTGCTCCGGCCCGGTCCGAGAACCTTCCCGTCACTTGGGTGGCGCGGCCTCACACCTCTAATGGCCTCGCTCTTTACGGCTTAGTCCCGCGTCTGCGCATGAACATACGCGCAAGGCCCGTTGCACTACAAGACCCCCTGCGGCAACGATCGCGCATTCTTCGACAAAAACGTGACCTCGCCCAAGGACGACCAGATCACGCCGGGGTGATGACTACCCTGCGCAGCTCTGAACCCCACAAGGAGGAGATGGTCGTGCCGTTGACCCAGACACAACTCGCCAGCGCTGTCGCCGATCGCGCCGAGATCACCAAGGCCGAGGCCAAGCGCGTACTCGACGCCCTGGAGGATGTCGTGCTCGAGGAGATCGCCAACGCCGAGAAGGTAAAGATCGGTGGGCTCGTGCAACTGACGGTGCGCGTAAAGCCCGCTTCGAAGGCGCGTAAAGGGCGCAACCCCGCGACCGGTGAGGAGATCACGATCGCCGCGAAACCCGCGTCCGTGGATCTGCGCGCACGGGCACTGACCAAGGCCAAGAGCGCGCTACCGTCGGTGCAGAAGGCACGGCGCCGGCTGAGCTGACACGCACCCGACCCTTTGTACTCGTCGCGGCGGGGTCTGCTCGATGAGCTCGGATTTAGAGCTCGGCAGCGCAGCAGGGACCAGCATCGTGTCGTGTCCTTCCACTCTTCTTCGGATCGTCAACGGAGTGTTCAGCGCTGCCGGGCTGATCCCAACCGGGCCGCCGGCCCTCGCTCGGTGACATCTTCGGCACGATCACCGTGCTCGGGCTCGTAATCTTCGCGGCATTGTTCTGGCTCACCTGACCGAGCGTCAGCGCGCACGCTGGGTTCGGCTGATTGGCATGGCCGCCGACGATGTGGACTCCCCTCAGATCCGGAGTCCCGCCCGGCGTTTATCGCATACATAGAGTGGGGAACACGCCCGGCGCTGCACCAGCCCCGAGCGTGGAGCGCGGCGGACCAAGCACTTCCACTATCCCGGCGCAAGCGAGCGTCTACCTATCCTCGGTCGGCGCTCCCGGAGGTGTCGGGTAAGCCCGGCACATTGCTGTGCCGGGCTCCCCTAAGAACCGGACTTGCGGCTTTCACCGCATCCGGCTCAAGCGAGCCCTGATGGCTCGTAGGCGTTGTGCAGTGCCAGGCCGTGGCCGT
>JBARJU010000181.1:0-1794 GCA_049800435.1 Solirubrobacteraceae bacterium | reverse complement strand
CTGCCCGCGTGCGGGCTGGCGACGCTCGGGATGTTCGAGAAGGTCGACGACCCGCTGGCGCCGGTGCGCGGTGAGATCCGAGTCCCTAACGGACCGGGGCTTGGGGTCGAGCCGCTATGAGATCTGTTGACAGAGTCGGTGCACATAGCGGCGCCTGGCGACCTGTCTCTCCCGACCTCGAGGGGCTGACGGCTTGAAGAGGTCGTTTCCTCGCCGCGGCGCAAGAGCCAGCTAATGACCCTCGAGCGCGTCCACTATCGCGGTCGGGCTCTCGATCGGCAGGACATGACCGCCTCGAGCCAACACGAGAGTCCCATCCGCGACTGACTCGGCCATGCGCCTCCCAAGCGCGTGGAACTTCACGTCGCGATCGCCCACAACGACGGTGACCGGCATTCCCAACTGGCTCAGCCGCTCCCACAGCGGCGCCATCTCGCCCGTGCCGATCCCTCGCAGCGCCGCCGCCACCCCCTCAGGCCTGTTACGCGCCTGGTCCGCGCGCGCAAGCCGATCGACGCCCCGCGGGTCCTCGGCGAACATCGGCTGAGCCCGCCACCGCTCGCTGAACATCTCGATCGTGTCTCCTTCAATCTCATCCGCCAAGCGTCGATCGTGCTCGCGCCGGAGGGCACGCTCGGCCGGATCTTCGATGCCCGCGGTCGTCGAGATCAGCACGAGCCGCGCGACTCGCTCCGGCGCGGCCAGAGCAACGTGCAGGGCGATGCGTCCCCCCATCGAGTAACCCACGAGCACGAAGCGCTCGGGGGCGCGATCGAGCACGCTGGCGACGCACCCCTCGAAGGAGATCGGCCGAGGCTCGTCAGCCAGCTCGCCGTGCCCAGGCAGGTCGAGCGCCAGCGAGCGATAGCGTTCTGCCGGCAGATGCGCCAAAACCCGGTCCCACGCGCGGTATGTTCCGCCGAATCCGTGCAACAGCACAACGCTCTCGCGCTCGCTTCCAGCCACACGTGCGCTCTCGGCCACGAGGCAAATCCTACGAGCTGCCCCCTCCTTGCGGTCGGCCCCGGCCCCTCCGAATGACATCCCCGGTCCTTGCGGTCGACCCCGGCCTCCTCCGATGACCTCCGCCACCGGCGCCTACGAGCTCCTGGGTGCGTTCGTCGACGAGCTGGCACGCTGCGGGATGCGAGACGCGTGCACCTCCCCGGGCTCGCGTTGCACCCCGCTCGTGCTGTCGCTGGCCCGCGACGAGCGGCTGCGCTGCCACTCGCACGTGGACGAGCGTTGCGCCGGATTCTTCGCGCTGGGGCTCGCAAAGGCCTCAGGGCGGCCGGTGACCGTCGCGTGCACGTCCGGCACGGCCGTGGCCGAGTTGCTGCCGGCGGTCGTAGAGGCATACGAGGCGCGCGTGCCGCTGATCGTGCTGAGCGCCGACCGTCCCCCCGAGCTGCGCGAGCTGGGCTCCGGACAGACGATCGACCAGCTCAAGATCTTCGGCGCCTTTGCCAAGTGGTTCTTCGAGGTCGGCACGCACGACGCGACGGCGGAGCGGATCCGCTGGATGAGGACGCTTGCCTGTCGCGCCTTTTGGACCGCGCTGGAAGGCCGTCCCGGCGTGGTGCACCTCAACTTCGCGCTGCGGGACCCGCTCGTGTGCGATGAGGCTCCCGCGCCGGCGCGGGAGGGACGGTCGACAGGGGCCCCGTTCGTGGGCCGTCGAGCGCAGGCCTCGGACTCGAATGCCGCGGCACACGAGTTGCGCGAGTCGATCGGGCCGGCTCGGCGCGGAGTGCTCGTGGCGGGGCGTCACGAGCGCGAGACACCGCTCGGGCA
>JBARJU010000180.1:0-5036 GCA_049800435.1 Solirubrobacteraceae bacterium | reverse complement strand
CCTCAGGGGCGCGGCCGTGGCGGGCGCGGTGGCGGCGGCGCCGATGGTCGTATACGTCGTGCTCAACCACCTGGTGTGGAAACGCGTCGCGATCCCGGGCGGGCTCGGCAGCGTGCACAGCGCGGTGGCCGGTCGCGCGTTTGACTTCCGCGAAGAGCTGAGCCACATATGGCAGCTGTTCCTGCCGTCGATCGGGATGCATCGCCAGTTCGCCGACCTGCCGCTGTGGCAGACATGGTTCAAGGGCCTCGTCGGGCGCTTTGGCTGGCTCGACTACGGCTTTCCGGCTTGGGTGTACAAGGCCGCGCTCGCGATTGCCGTGGTCGTGCTCGTACTGGCCGCGGTCGAGATCGTGCGCCGCCGCCACGCGCTCGCCAGGCGCCTCGACGAGTTGGCTGTGTATGTGCTCGCGCTGGCCGGCCTGTGTGCGGAGATCGGCGTGGAGTCCTACCGCGCATACATCCAAAACGGGGAGCGCTTCGAGCAGCCCCGTTATCTCCTGCCGGCGATCGGCCTGTACGCGGCGCTCGGCGTCCTGGCGGTGCGCGGCGGTGGGCGCAGGTGGGGGCCGGTGCTCGCGGCCGGCCTCGTGACGCTCGCGATCGGCCACGACCTCTACGCGCAGGCGATCGCGATCGCTCGCTACTACGCGTGAGGATTTGAGTGATGGCGGCGATCCCGACCCGCACTGGCATCTGAGCATGCGCGTGACGGTGCGATCTCCGCCCCCAATCGTGCCTGACATGCACGTGACTGTTGCGATCCCCACCCCCAATAGTGCCTGACATGCACGTGAGCGTCGCGATTCCCACTCGCAACGGCGCATCGACGCTCGCCGGGGTGCTCTCGGCGCTCTCGCGCCAGACGGTTGAGCACGAGCTGCTGATCTGCGATTCGGGCTCGCACGACCACACGGTCGCCCTTGCGCGCTCGCACGGCGCGCGCGTGCTCGAGCTTCCCCCGAGCCAGTTCAACCACGGCCGCACACGCAACCTGCTCGTCGCCGAGGCACGCACAGAACGTGTCACGCTCCTCACCCAGGACGCCGAGCCGGCCGACGAGCGCTGGCTCGAGCAGCTGCTCGCTGGATTCGATCTTCAGGAGGGCGTCGGCATCGTCTACGGCCCCTACCGGCCGCGCCCCGGCGCCTCGGTCGCGGTGCGACTCGAACTGGAGCGCTGGTTTGCCTCGCTCTCGCCGGATGGCGCTCCGACGGTGGAGCGGCTCTCCGAGCACGAGCGCTCGCTGCCCGTCGAGCGGCTGATCGGCAGGCGTGGGTTCTTCACCGACGCCAACGCGTGCATCGCGCGCGAGGCGTGGGAGCGGGCGCCGTTTCGCGAGGTTCCCTACGCCGAGGATCGGGTGCTCGCGATCGACATGCTGCGCGCCGGCTACGCCAAGGCGTTTGTGCCCGAGGCGGCGGTGCTTCATTCCCACGACTACACCGCCTCGGAGCAGCTGCGACGCTGCTTTGACGAGTGGCGCGGACTGCGCGAGGTGTACGGCTTTCGTGAGCCCGCCTCGCCCCTACGCGTCGCGCGCAAGCTGCGCGGCGAGCTCGGCGCGGCACGGAGCGAGCTGATCGCCGAGGCCATCCCGCCCGCGCGACGCAGAGCGACGCTCTTGGCGCTCACCCGTCACCATGTGGTGCGCATCGCTGGCGCCCTGCTCGGCTCGCGCGCCGGGATGCTCCCCCCACGCGTGCGGGAGCGGCTCTCGCTCGAGGGGCGCGCCGGCTTCGACCCGCTGGGCCTCGACACACCAACCGATCAGCCATCGACACAGGACGATCTCACGTGAACGACAAGCATGGCGATAAGGACGCACGACCGCCGCGTGCGACCGGCGAGGGCATCGGGGACGCACGACCCCCGATCGCTCGCGCGGAGACGATCGCCCAGAGCGCGCTCGACGGCGAGCTCACGGGACCGCTCGCGGGCTTGCGCAGGCGCATCTACCTCACCTACCGCTACCTCGGCTGGCGCACGCTGCTGTTGCGCGTGCTCACGTTCCCGCTGCGCTTCACCCCCCTGCGCAACCGCCTGAGCCTGCGCTCGCGCATGGGCCACGACATGTACCGCCGTGCCCTGGCCTGGTATGGCGAGCACGCCGAACCTGTGTGCGTCGTGATCCCGAGCTACCGCGACGCCGAGCGGGTGGCCACGCTCGTGGCGAGCATCCAGCGGACCGTGCCGCGGGGGATGGCCCGTATCGTCGTGGCCGACGACGCCAGCGGCCCTGAGCACGTGGCGCGGCTGCGCGCGATCGAGGGCATCGAGGTGGTCGAGGGGCAGTCCAACAGCGGGTTCGCCGCCAACGTCAACAGGGGCCTGCGCGCCGCCGATGAGCGACTCGACGTGGTGGTGCTCAACTCCGACATGGAGGCCCGGGCCGGATGGCTGGCGTGCCTGCAGTACGCGGCCTCGCAGGAGGACGATGTGGCGATCGTGGGGGCTCGGCTGCTGTATCCCGACGATCGCATCCAGTTCGCCGGTACCGCACGCAACCTCGGCGCTCCCGAGTGGTTCGACCATCGCTACCGCTTCAAGCCGGCCGACTGGGGCCCGGCGGCGCTGCCGGGGCCGGTCTTGGCGGTGACGGGCGCGTGCATGTACGTGCGCCGCGCGGCAATCGACCGGATCGGCCTGCTCGACGAGCGCTACCCGATGGCCTACGAGGACGTCGACTGGTGCCTGCGTGCGTGGGAGGCGGGGATGCGAGTCATGTACTTCCCGGGCGCCTCTCTCTACCACCACGAGTCGGTAACGCGCGGCACCGACGTGGGCGAGCGCGAGCGCGAGTCCCAGCGCTTCTTCTGGGAGCGCTGGGGGGCGTTCTTCGACACGCGCGACGTGCGCGCCGACGATGGCAAGCTGCGTGTCGCGTACGTCACCGAGGGCACCGGCATCGGGGGCGGGCACCGCGACATCTTCGAGCACCTCAATCGCCTGCTCGACCGTGGGCACGAGGTGGCGCTCTACACGCTCGGGGATGCTCCCGAGTGGTTCGAGTTGCGCGCGCCGGTTCACTCGTTCGAGTTCTACGACGAGCTGGTGAACGCACTCGCGGACATCGACGCGATCAAGGTGGCCACGTGGTGGAACACGGCGATGCCGGTATGGCGCGCGAGCGTGACCCGAGGGATTCCCGTGTACTTCGTGCAGGACATCGAGACGAGCTACTACCCCGACGACGAGTCGGTCAGGCACGCCGTGATCGATTCCTACCGCCCCGAGTTCCGCTACATGACGATCTCCGGTTGGAACCGCGAGCGCCTGCGCGAGCTCGGGCTCGACGCCGTCTTGATCCCGCCGGGGATCGACCTGGACTGCTTTCGCCCGCGCCCCGACGTGCGGCGCCGCGAGGACATGGTGCTCGCGCTCGGGCGCACCAATCCCCTGAAGAATCTGCCGCTCACGATCGAGGCATGGCGCGCCTTGCCCGAGCCACGCCCTGAGCTGTGCATGTTCGGGATCGAGCCGGACTTGGCCAACGACGAGGGCATGCGCTACGTGGAGGCTCCCAGCGACGAGCAGGTCGGCGAGCTGCTGAGCCAGGCAACGGTGTTCATCCAGACCTCCACGCACGAGGGCTTCTGCCTGCCCGCGCTCGAGTCGATGGCCACGGGCGGCGCCGTCGTGTGTACCGACGCGCACGGCAATCGCGACTTCTGCATCGACGGCGAGAACTGCCTGATGCCCGAGGCCGATCGCGACGCGGTCAGCGCGGCGCTCGCGCGCCTGCTCGGCGACGCGCAGCTACGCGAGCGCGTCGGGCGGGCCGGGATCGAGACGGCCACGCAGTACGCATGGGAGCGGCGCATCGACGCGCTCGAGGCGTTCCTGGAGGAGGTGGCGCGCCCGCGCGTGACGGTTGTCTCGAGCGGGGTTGTGCCCGGCCAAGCTAGCGTGGCGGACTAGTCGTTGGTAGCCGGACACGCCAGCTCTCGCAGTGCACGAGCGTGTGGGAAGCATCCGTCCTCGAGAACGTCGGCATGGGCGTGAGAGCGTGAAGTCCGAGTTTGCTCAGGTCCTGCGCTGTCCCGCTTGTCGCCACGATGGCACGCTCGAGTTGCATGCACTTGAGAGCGATGCCCAGGAGGCGCGTGAGGGACTGCTGCGTTGCCGCGTCTGCGCGACAGAGCTCGCCGTGCACCGTGGCGTGCCCGAGCTGCTTCACGATCCGCCCGCGCACGTGCTCGCCGAGGCCGCCGGGCTGGCGCGGTTCGCCGAGGATATGCGCCGCGACGGCTGGGATCGCGAGCTGGTGCGCAAGCTGCCAGATCTAGAGCATGGCTACTGGTATGTGCAGTCGCGCTCGATGCATCAGTTGCTCACGACGGTCCCGCTCCAGCCGGGCGAGACGATCGTCGATGTCGGCTCGAACACGTGCTGGGCCTCCAACCACTTCGCCGAGCGGGGCTTGCGGGCGATCGCCCTGGACATCGCCACCGTGGAGCTTCAGGGGCTGTACACGGCCGACTGGTTCATCGAGGATGGACGTGTGTTCTTCGAGCGGGTGCTCGGCTCGATGGACGCGATCCCGCTCGCCTCTGCCAGCGTGGACTACGTGTACTGCTGTCAGGTGCTCCACCACAACGATCGCATCGGCCTGCGGCGCACCTTCGAGGAGATCTTCAGGGTGCTGCGACCTGGCGGACGCCTGTTGATGGTCAACGAGACGCTGAAGACCCTGCGCGATCCGCACGGGGTGCACGACGAGGGGGTGCGGGAGTACGAGGGCTACGAGCACGCCCACTGGGCTGCGCGCTATCGCTGGGAGGCCACGCGCGCGGGCATGCATACCGAGACCGCCGAGCCGCACTACCGCTCGTTCTTCGGCGACGCCGAGCTCTCGATCCCGCCCGACACGTCGCGGCTGAGGGCGCTCGCGCTGAGGGCGGGGTTCGGATTGCGCTCACACGCGCTCGCGCGCCGCGCCTACCTGGCCTGGCTCAACCACGTGTGGGGTGGGGTGTCGATGAACATGATCGCCACCAAGCCCGTGCGCTACGTGGGGACCGCCGAGCGCATGGG
>JBARJU010000179.1:0-6691 GCA_049800435.1 Solirubrobacteraceae bacterium | reverse complement strand
GCTTGAGCCCGACCCGCTCGCCGCCGGGCGACCGCTTGCGCTCTCCCGCGACGCGCCCGTCCGTCCCGCTGCCCCCACCCCTGCCATCCTCGCCATTGCCGTGCGGTCCCTCCGCGTCTGAGATCCCACCGGCGGGGAGCTCCCTGTCTGCGCGCGACACTATTTTCTCGTGCTGCTTCACGCCCGGGACGGATCGCGGCGTCACCTCTGGCCCGGGCCCCCTGCG
Source organism: Solirubrobacteraceae bacterium (assembly GCA_049800435.1). Classification (GTDB taxonomy): domain Bacteria; phylum Actinomycetota; class Thermoleophilia; order Solirubrobacterales; family Solirubrobacteraceae; genus Palsa-744. Next base: position 6,465 of record JBARJU010000179.1, on the reverse strand, counting down.
CTTGTCTCGCATCGCACGCACCGGGTGCAACAGCGCGCGCGGCGTCTCAAGCCCCCCGCCCACGCGGCGCGCGATCGACCGGTGCTCGCCCGGATGTTGGCCGTGCCCGCCCCCCTGAGCCCACCCGAGCGTCTCGTGACGCTTCAGAAACACTCCCCACCAGAAGGCGGAGATCAACAGCCACTGCTCCCACCACCCCAGGATCGACAGGCTCAGCAGCAACCTCATCATCATCAGCACCACGCCCAGCAGAAACGAATAGGTGAGCTTCGCTGTGACCGCCCCCATCAGCTTCAGTGCCCAAGCGCGAAAAGCCGAGCGCCCGCCGTCGCCCAGCGCGGGCGCGAGCACTGCCGCGGGCGCAAGCAGCAGGAAGAACAGCCCAATAAGCGCGGCGCCCAACAAGCGCAGGGCCAGGAAGCCCAACAACAGGAGCATTCCCAAAGCGCCCAGCCATATGGCGAACAGGCCGATGACGCGCGACCCTGTTCCCTTCTGGGAGCGGAATTCCGCCTGTGGCCCCGTCGGGCCCCCGCACGCATCCGCCGATTTGCCACCTCCGCACAGAACGTTGAGCAACATGCCTTCGCGTGTCACCGAATTGCGCTCAACCTCATTTGCGGGCAGCGCGAGAAACAGCTTCCCGTTGGTATGCGCTTCGCGCAGCAGCGCCGCGCTCGCGGCGAGCGTTCGCGCCCCGGGGCCGGCGCCGGCCGCACAGGTGCTCCGGCATCCGCTCTTCGCTGCCTCACTCTTGGCAATCGCGAGGCCGGCGCTCTTCAGGCCACCATCCAACCGGGGAGCGCTGTCGCACCACCCCACATTGCCGAACTCCAGGTAACACCAGGGCGTGCTCACCACGCTTGAGAAAATCACCTGCATGTTGTCAGCGAGTGTGCGCTCGGCGTGACCGGGTGTTCCACTCGCAACGGCCGCCATCGTGCCGAGGCCTGCCTGATCCGCCCACCGCTCGACCGCCCCGACGGTGCCGTCCGGATCGGCGATCACCCACAGCCCGCCGACCATCATCGCCAACATCGCAAGAACCTGACCCATGGTTTCCGCGACCTGGCGCCTCACCAATCCGTGATACACGGCGAGCGTTGAGGCGATCGCCAATACGACTACCAACCACGGCTCGGTAAACGTCAATCGAGCATTGCGCAGCCCGTCTGTGACCTGGCGCAACAGAGAATCGCTCAGCAGATCGAGCGAATAGCACCACTCGAACATCACGACCAAGCCGTGCGTCGCCGACACCAGTGCCATCCATCCAAACTGGGCAAAGTTGTCGATCGTCGCCGACATGTCGTTACCCCACTTGGTAGCGCCGGTGTCGATGTTCACGTCAAACGCGTAATTGTTTGTGGGATCGGGCGCCGCCACGAAATCGTCGGTTTGACAGCTGCGCTGCTGCGCGGCCGAGAGGCCTCCAGGCCTGCGGCAGAGGGGACTGTCCAAGCCGTTGCCGGTCAGCGGATCGCCTCCGCTGGATGGGGCGGACGCCGACGCTTCTTCACCCACCAAGCCCCCCGAGGTGAGGATCGGCCCGCTCGGGGCGTGGGGCACACCTTTGGGCGATGGCGCGGACGGACCACTCCGCCCGCGCGGCGCGCGGTGAGGCGATGGCTTCCCGTGACTCGCGGGGACCGAGCTAGGCGCACCCGCGTTGTAGGTCACGATCGTCGCCCCCCGCGCCTGCCCCACCGGCACGGCCGATATCCCAACCGCCAATCCCGAGCACACCGCCAACGTCGCAAAGACGGCCGCCGTCGAGCAGGCCCGGACGATCGAGACGATCGCCGCCGGCGGTCGAGCCAAGCGCCGCCCGAGGCTCACGAAGCGTTCTGCTCCGGGGTTGTCGAGAAAGCCCGCAACAGCGACGGCGCCACAACCTCGACCTGGATCGCCTCCACACGCCCGCGATGGTCGCGAAAGAGGCAGCGACCGGCCTCGAATTCGAGCAGTCGCTCACGCGCACGACGATCCTCGGGGTCGAGCCCCAGCAGGGTGAGCGCGCGAGCGGCCTCCGCCTCCGAGCGCATCCCGAACACGAACGTCGCCCCAAGCAGGTTCTCGAGCGATTCGCGCTCTCCGACAAGCGCATCGGTGACAAGCTGGGTGCTGATGATCGGCACCGCCAGCTCCGAGCGCCCCATGCGCTGAAGCGAGGCGAGCAGTGTGCGCCCGACCGGGTCGCCCAGCAGACGCCATCCCTCGTCGAAGGAGAACAGCTTCAGGCGCTCGCGCTCGCTTGACATCAGGTGCATCGCGAACATCGCGATCAGCCGCACGATCTGCTGACCGACGCGCTCAGCTTGCGTGTACTCCGAGCGCGGAGTCCCCGGCTCGGGGCCCGGCAGGTCACGGATCGGTATGTATGTCACCTGGCGGTGACCGACCGGGGCGAGCTTTACCGCAGCGTCGGCGAAGCCCAGCTGGGTGAGCCCCGAGCGGGCGTAGATCTCAAGCGTCTTTGACACCTGAACATCCACCTCGTCGCCGTCGGCGAGCGCACGCACCACCTCCAAGCAGGTCGGCTCGCGGGAGCGCCCGATCACGCGATCGACACCTGCCACCACGGCCGTCTCCCAGGCCGGCTCGGCCCGGCCCGGGAGCAGGTCGCACAGAAACGAGACGGTCGCGTCCGGGCGCAGGTGCTCGGGCGCCACGCGCAACGGATCGAGCATCCCGCGCAGCGCCGGGTCCGGACGCAGCGCGATCGTCTCGGCGTGCGGGGCGACCTCCTCCAGCAGGTGAAAGCGATGGTCGCCCTTGGGGTCGCAGTCGATCACACGCGCGCCCTGGAGGAATGCCTCGTACTTGAGCTTTTGAGCGAGCGTCGTCTTGCCCGACCCGAGCGCCCCCACGCTCAGGATGGTGGTGTTGCGATCGCTCTCAGAGCCCTCGCGCAGGTTGAAGCGAACCGGCTGACGCGACCCCGAGAGGGTGTAGCCCAGGTAGTAGCCCCTGCGCGATCCCACAGCGTGCGTCGCGGTGGGCATCATCGCGGCGGCCTGCTCGAGTGTGAGCGTGTCGTCGTAGCCGGCCACGCGCGTTCGCTGGGCGGGAAGCTGCTGCAAGAAGAGCTCCAGCTGATCGCCGAGGGGACGATGCAAGCGAATCTCCCCATAGGCCCGCCTGCACACCTCCACGCGCTCTGAGAGCTCGTGCTCGCTGGTGGCGCCGACCGCGAGCGCGAGCGTCGCCCGCAGCAGAGGCGGGCGACTGGAGGCCTGCAGATAGGCCAGCAGATCGCGAGCCTCCTGGGTGCGCTGGTAGCCGAGATCGGAGACTCCCTGGTCACCGTCGGACTCGGCTCGCACGATCTGATCGGCATCCTGAACCCGGCGCCGAGCTATGCGAAGGGCAAGCTCGTTGGGCAAGAAGCGAGCGTTCAGCGACAGATCGATGCCGAACGGCAGGCTTTCCGCCGGCGCGAACATCAACTCGACGCGGGCCCCAGGGAATGAGGCATGCTCCGGCAGCGCACCCAACACAAGCTGCGCCTGCCAACTCACGCCAAGCTCGGACTCGACCCGCAGCGCCCGACCGCGATGTTCGACGTATCCGTCCATCCAACGCATCACGTCGCCCTCGAGCGGAGCCAGCAGCGCCTCGCCGTTACGTTCGAATACGAGCGCTCGCGGCTCGTGCAACTCGTCGATCTGTGGCTCGCCGAGCCCACGACAGAACGCGCGTCGGATCAGCCACTGAAGCTCGACTCCGCGGGCGGGGCGAACCGGCAGGAAGTCCTCTAGACGAGCATGAGCCTGATCGGCGCGCACGCGCGCGCTCTCTAGCGCCGAGGCCCTCAGCACACGCCCATCGCGTACGGACAGTGCACCGCGCAGGGACTGCAGCCACTCGCGCGGGTGGCGCTCGGCGGCGCGAGACACATAGGAGGCGACGTCGCGCTCGGGGTCGCGCAGGCTGACGAGCAGGAATACCGACGGTTGCGCGCCCCCGACTTCGGCCAGGTGATGTGCATGCTCCCGGGCATAGCGAGCGCTCGCGCGCACATGGGGCCCGCGGTGCGCAGCATCCAAGTCGCCCAGATACCCGCTCAAGTCCCAGTGCCGCGCAACGCGCAGGATCTGTACATCCGCTTCGACCGCGTCGATGGCGCCGAGCAGCGCGAGCAGACGCGCACGCTTGCCCTCCTCGGAGAGCCACTCATATGACGAGCTCGACACCGCGAATGCAGCCCACGCGTCGCTCAAGCTCGCCCCAAAGACGCAGTTGCCATAGACGAACGAGATCGGAGGCCGCACCTCAACGCACCCGCAAGCGAGCGCCCCGACGCAGAGCGATGACCTGACCGCGGGCGGGCGCCCGGCGGCCCGCGAGGCCGCTCAAGGTCATGTCGGAGCGGCGTAGAAGACGCCCGACTTGCCCGACCCTCCACTCCGTTCGCCGATGGGCCGCGGCCACGAGCACCGTTCCGGGACCGGTGTAGCGCATACGCCGCAAGCGGGCATCGGAGCCGTCAGGGAACGAGAGGATCGGCGGCGGATACCAGCGCTGCCCTACCCTGGAGCAGTCGCCCGCCCTGCATGGGCGCGCTCCGGAGAGGTGACGCGGCCCGAGCGCACACCTCGCAAGCGAGCGCGCCGCGAGATGAAACGGCCGCCCCTCGATGCGGATCATGCTCAGCATGGCCGCTCCAGCGCCGGGCAGACCAAGATCGCGCATGTACCACGGCAGCGTTCTCATGAGCGACCCGAGCAGCGGGACCGAGCTCGCGATCAGCGCCACCGCGAGGATCGCCAGGAAGTACACGATCCCTCGCAATGGAACCCCGCCCGGATTGAGCCTCAGCCGGTCGACGCGATAGATGCGCCGCTCGAGGTCGAACACCGTCCTGTAGGAGCGGATCTCCATGACTTTTTGCTCGCCGTAGTGCTCCTCGGAGTACGTTCAGGAAGCGCCAAACAGCGAGTTGACCGTGTCATGCAACACATTCACCCCTGCCGGAGTGGCGAGCAGGATCGCGACCAGCCCGACCCCGAACACGCCGGCGGCCTCCTTGAAGTCGCGACGAAACGCAAGCACGATCGACGCGATCGCAAAGCCCAGCGCGATCAGGCTCATCGCGATCTTGCGCCCGGTTTCGCCCGCCTTCTTGGCCGCCGATTCAAGCGAGGCGGCTTTTCCCCCGGACGGTGCGACGGCCGCCACGCTCAGGCCGCCGAGTGCGGTGGCGCCCACGTTCGGCCGTGTGGGCGACGCAGCCGCGCCGGCCGGCGCCATCGCGTAGGGCGCGGTGGCGAGAAGCAGCACGGCGAGGCCTCTCGAAGCTCGCGTACAGAGTGGATTGTTGAGCGTCTTCATCGTGTTCTCCTTGGTCGTTTTGTCTACTGGTCGGGGTTCATCTGGATCGCCGATATCTCCCAGCGCCCTGCCTCTGAGACGACGTCGAGTTCGTAGCCGAGCGTGTACTGAGCGCCGCGCTGGTCCTGGGCTTGCACGACCGCGAGCACCGAGCGTCCGTCCACAGACCAGTCGAGGCTGTGGATCGACTGCAGCGCGAGCGTCAGACCCGGCAGCGAGACGCGCGCGCTTGCGGTCAGATCGGCTGCAAGGTCCGATTCGGCGCGCGCGAGATAGTTGCCCAGCGCCCGCTTGAGGACCGTCTGAAGCGCCGGTTCTTCTACTTCTCGCAACCGACTTGGAGACTCCGCCTGCGTCGATGCCGGCGCCCCGACGAAAGCGGGATAGCCGGCGAGCGTCAGCTTCCCGTCGGACTTGCGCTTGACGTTCACCGTCAGGTAGAGCAGACCGGCCGAGTCGGTCTGGGCGGCGACCGTGTACATGTGTTCGGCGGGTGCCATCGTGCGCGCTTGGACGACTTCGGTCCACTGAACCGTCTGCTCGCCGCCGGTCGGTAGTTGCAGGCCGCCGTCGGCTTCCATCCAGGTGCCGACAAACGGCGTCAACGCGAGACCGTGCGCTTCGAGATCGCGTGAGTCCCATGTCAGGTAGCGCCGAGCGAACAACGATGCGAAGCCCTCGGCTCCCAGGTCGCGAAGCGAGGCGCTCGGGGCCGACATGCGCTGTATGACCGGGCGCGGAGGAGCGATCGCAAAGCGCGCGCTTGCGAGAAGGCCCACGACGGCGAGCGCTTGGAGCAGGTAACGCGGTAGCGAACGTCCCAGCCGTATCCGCCACATCGACCGCGATGCGACAGCGACCGTGGCACGTGGCGGAGGGCTCACCGTCTCCTCGCCTCGAAATCGAACTCGCCGCCTGTGGGTGGCGCTTGCGCACTGGGCCACGCGGCCTCGGAGGTGCTTGGCGGACCCGGTTGCGCAGATTCCCTCGTCGACTCGGTCGATTCGTGCCCGATCGAGCCGCGGGCGAGCGACTTACGCGCAGGCGAGTGACGCGGGGGTGACCCGCGCGGGTTCGAGCCGCGCTGGGTCGAGCCGCGCTGGGTCGAGCCGCGCTGGGTCGAGCCGCGCT
>JBARJU010000178.1:0-1706 GCA_049800435.1 Solirubrobacteraceae bacterium | reverse complement strand
GTGATGGCTCGCCTTCGGGCGTGGATCGAGGACATCGTCGCCAACAAGCGCGTCGAGCCGAACTCGGGCCTCGGCGGCGCCCTTCAGGCAACCGTTCACGGGGGGCTGGTTGATCTGGCGGTCGGTGCCATACGTGATCATATGTGATCATATGTAATTTGTCTAGACGCGCAGGGCCGGAACATGATCAAACGTCGGTGTGGCTGACCCGCGGGACGACCAGATCGCCAGCTTGGAGGTCATACTCGCCGAGCAGCGTCGAGTCATCGCCGAGCAGCAGGAGACGATCAAGCGCCTCTCAGTTCGTGTTGCCGAATTGGAGGCAAGGCTCGCGCAGAACTCCTCGAACTCTGGGAAGCCGCCGTCGTCCGATCCGCCGAAGGAGCGCGAGAAGCGCTCAAAGCCCAAGCCGAGCGGGAAGCAGCGTGGCGGCCAGCCTGGGCACAAGGGTCACCGACGCGAACTCCTTGCCCCGGAGGCGGTGACGGCGACCGAGGACCACTTCCCCGAGACGTGCGACGCGTGCGAGCAGGACTTGCCCCGGGAACCGTGCGGCGATCCCTGGCGCCACCAGATCATCGAGGCCCCTGTCGCAAAACCGGACGTGATGGAGCATCGGTGCCACGCCGTCCGCTGCGCGTGCGGACATGTGACGCGCGCCAAGCTGCCGGACGGGGTGCCGCGCGGGATGTGTGGTCCCCGCCTCACCGCGCTCATCGCGCTCTTGACGGGCGCGTTCCACATGAGCCGTCGCTCGGCGAGGGTGTTGCTCAGCGACCTTCTCGGCGTTCGTATCGCCCTCGGCACGCTGAGCGAGTCCGAGGCACGGGTCGGGGACGCGCTGGCTGCGCCCGTGGAAGCGGCGCTGGAGCACGCGCTCGGCGCCCCGGTGAAGCACGTCGATGCCACGGGGTGGCGCCAATCGGGGAAGGCTCGCTCGCTCTGGACCATCGCGACGACGATGGTCACCATGTTCGCGATCACGCTCGACGGAACCAGGGACCATCTGCGCGAAGTGCTCACGAAGGCGCGCGGCATCCTCGTCAGCGATCGCGCTCCCCAGTTTGCATTCTGGGCGATGCACATGCGCCAGATCTGCTGGGCCCACCTGCTCCGAAAGTTCGTCGCCTTCACTGAGGACAAGCAGCCCGAGGTGGCCAAGTTGGGCGAGCACCTCCTGTTCTTCGGCCACCTGCTCTTCCACCAGTGGCATCGCGTGCGGGATGGAACCCTCTCGCGCGCGGCGTTTCGCCGCGACACCATGCTGCTTCGGACGTGCGTTGAGAACCTTCTCCAACGAGGCGTCGAATTGCGTCTTCGCGGCGTGAGCGGAAGCTGCGCCGACATCCTCGCGCACCGCCAGGCGCTCTGGACTTTCATCGACAGGAGCGGGGTCGAGCCGACGAACAATCACGGTGAAAGCGAACTGCGCGCCTTCGTTCTCTGGCGAAAGAAGTGTTTCGGGTCACAGAGCGACCGCGGCGACCGCTTCGCCGTGCGCCTTATGACCGCCGTCCACACCCTTCGCAAGCAGGAGCGTCACGTGCTCTCTTTCCTCACCGCCGCAGTCGAGGCCGCCTTCCGAGGTCATCCCGCACCCTCTCTCCTGCCCCCCACCCCGTGAACGGTTACTGGGCCGAGACCGGCGCGCAGCAGCACCGTGGCCCTCGGAATCATCGAGGTCAGCGATTCGTGCCCGGGAGAGT
>JBARJU010000177.1:0-41604 GCA_049800435.1 Solirubrobacteraceae bacterium | reverse complement strand
CCCCCCGCTCCATTTGATGGGGATGGGCGATACTCCGATGCGGCGTGCCCCACGCGCGCGTGGGGCGGCCGATTGAGAGCATTCTCACCGACCCTCGCCGTTCTCTGCGCGGCCTGCGCGTGTTGTTGGCGAATATGTGCACAGTGGACACAGGCGCGATCACCCGCAGATCGCTGATCGCCGCTATGGCGACAGCCGGCGCCAGTGGCGCTCTGCGTCCGCGCGCGGCCCTCGCTCGGCTACTGGAGAGCGGCTCCTCGGCAACGCTCTCGGGTCTACCGCTGGTTGACTCCGGACTACAGGCGGGCCCGGGCCAGCCGCCGATCGTTGCCCGCCGCGCCTGGGCCCAGGGCGGCGCCCACCCCAGGGTCGCGCCCCAATACGGAACCGTGCAGCTCGCGTTCGTGCACCACACCGAGAATCCCGACGGCTACTCCGCCGCCGAAGTTCCCGCGATGCTGCGCTCGATCTATGCGTTCCATCGCTACGCCCACGGCTGGAACGACATCGGCTACAACTTCGCGATCGACCGCTTCGGGCGCATCTTCGAGGCACGCGCCGGTGGCATCGACGAGCCGGTGACCGGCGCTCACGCGGGCGGCTACAACGCCTACTCGACCGGCATCGCGATCCTCGGAACCTACGGCTCGCAACGCATATCGGCGGCTGCGCGGGCCGCGCTCGAGCACCTGCTCGCATGGAAGCTGTCCTTGCACGGCGCGCCGCTGGAAGGGCGCGTCACGGTGCGCGTCACCCGTGGCGGCGCCGCATACAGTCGCTATCCCGCCAACAGCCCGGTGTCACTGCCGCGAGTGGCCGGCCATCGCGACGGCGACTCCACCGACTGTCCCGGCAATGCTCTATACGGCCAGCTCCAGGAAGTGCGCCAGGCCGCGGCGCCTCTCGCCGGCACACCGGCTCGGCTCACGCTGCAGGCACAGGCAGCTGAGGCGCCCGGCGCGCCAACTTCGCTCGCCGGCAGCTTGCGGCTCCTGAGCGGGCCCCCGGTGGCAAGCGCACCGATCGCGATCCAGCTCCGCACCCTCGCGCGCAAGGGCGAAGCCGTCGAGGAGCGCACCGTCGCCCAGGCCGTTACCGGCCCTGAAGGCGAGTGGTCGCTTCCCGTGGCTCTCTCATCCGCTCGCAACAAGACGGCGCTACGCGCCTTGTGTGCGAGCGGTGGCAGTCTGCCCGTGGTTGTCTCCGATCCGCTATCGCTCCCCGGCTCGGTCTCCTTCAGCGTGAGCCCTGTTCCTCTGCCAGCGCCCGTGCCCACCCCTCCAGGATCTCCGCCTCCCGCCGCGTAAGGCCGCTCGCGGGCGTCGTCTGTACGAGCAGGGTGGGAACCGGGCGGGCGCTCGCCCACTCATGACAGGCCTCGTTGAAGGCGTCGTCGATCCACGCAAGTGGCCGGTTCTCGGCATACGCATCGATCGATTCGAGCTTCCAGTGGGCGTTTGTGCGTCGGGTCCCGCGCACACGGCGATCGAAGCTCAGATGGGGTAGCTCGGGGAGGCCGAGCAGGTGGGGGAGGTATTCGTTGGCCTTCTCCTCCCATCCGCTGGCCCACACCGGCTCGAACACACTGGCGAGTGCGAGCAGGAGCTCGGCCGCGCTGGACGAAAGGAAGTGGGGTATGCCGTCGATCGAACGGAACGAACCCGCCGGATGTGCGCCCGGCTCGAACCCGAACAGCGAGATCACGCCATCTATGTCAACCAGCAACAGCGGCCTGTTCGGTTGGATCTCTGTTAGATATGGATCTTCTTTAGCTCCCACAGAGGTCTCGACCGGTAATCTGCCTGAGTCGCGTCGATGCAGTAAAGCATCCCGCGCGCGCTGTCGATGGATCATTCCGTCGGGCTCTCAACCATGACTCTCTATCTGGGCATACTCCTCGCGCTCGCATGCGCATTCGTGGCCAACCTCGGCTTCTTCTACAAGTACCGGGGCGCCAATGCGGTGGGCAAGGTCGATGTGCGACATCCCCTGCGCTCCGGTCGCATACTGTTCTCCTCGAAGTGGTTTGCCCTCGGAATGCTCGTGGCGGCCGGCTCATGGGCGCTCCACGTCGCCGCGCTTGCCGTCGCCCCGATGTCCGTGGTCCAGGTGGCGCTCGCCGGCGGTGTGGTGCTGATCGCCGTGATGGCCGATCGCATGTTCGGCTTCCAGGTCGGTCCACGTCAGTGGCTCGGGCTGTGGCTTACGGCGGCGGGTCTTGTCCTGCTCGGCATCACGCTTCCAGCGATGCACGGCGCGCACTCGCACTTCTCCGGCGCCGCCATGATCTCGTTCGAGGCCGGTCTGTTCGGTCTCGGCGGCTTGCTCATCATGGGCCCCCGTATCGGAGGGCCCGCAGAGCATCATGGAATGATGCTCGGGGCTGCCGCGGGCATGCTCTTCGGTGTGTCTGACATCGCCATCAAGGCTCTCACCGGCATCGTGGGCGCTCACGGGGCGCTCGGCGTGTTGCTCAGCCCATGGCTCATCGTGGCGGTGCTCGCGTCCATAGTGGCGTTCTACGCTTCGGCGCGCGGACTTCAGGACGGCGACGCCGTACCGGTGATCGCTGTGACGGGTACTGCCGCCAACATCGCAGGCGTCGCAGGAGGGATCCTCGTGTTCGGAGATCCCATGCCCGGGAGCGCCGTCGGGATCGTCTTTCAGTCGCTCGCGTTTGTACTGGTGCTCGTCGCGGCCGCCCTGATGCCGGCTCCCATGCGCTCTGTCGGTCTGCGCGCCAGCGCGTGAGCAAGCGTTCGCTCGCCCATGAAAGCGTGAGCACGCGTCCGCGCAGCGGGCTTCCAGTGCGCCTCGAGCCGTCGCGGCCCGGACGCTGCTAGGATTCCGCCCCGAATGCCCACCACCTCGCAACTCGTGCGCAAGGGGCGCGTAGCCCCCAAGAAAAAGCTCGCGACCCCCGGTCTGAAGTCCGGTAAGGGACGCAAGAAGAAGGTCGCCGCTCCCCAGCGGCGCGGCGTGTGCACGCGCGTGTATACGACTACCCCCAAGAAGCCCAACTCAGCCCTGCGCAAGGTCGCGCGTGTGCGCATCGCCGGCTCGATCGAGGTGACCGCCTACATTCCCGGTGAGGGCCACAACCTGCAAGAGCACTCCGTCGTGCTGGTGCGAGGCGGTCGTGTCAAGGATCTCCCCGGGGTGCGCTACAAGGTGGTGCGCGGCACGCTCGACGCCGCCGGCGTGAGCGATCGCAAGAAGGCTCGCTCGCAGTATGGCGTGAAGAAGAAGTAGTAGAAGCCTTCCGAGATGCCACGCCGCGCAGCCGCCCACGTCCGTCCGCTCGAAGCGGACTCGATACACCGCTCCAAGCTGGTTCAGCAGATCATCAACAAGGTGATGCTCGACGGCAAGAAGTCGACCGCCGAGCGGATCGTATATGACGCGCTCGCGCTGCTCGCCGAGCGCTCGGACAAGGATCCGATCGAGCAGCTCGAGAACTCGATCAAGGCGCTCACGCCGTCGCTCGAGGTTCGCTCGCGCCGTGTCGGTGGCGCCACCTATCAGGTGCCGGTAGAGGTACCCGCCCGTCGCGCCCGCACGCTTGCGGTGCGATGGCTCGTCGAGTTCGCCCGCAACAGGCGCGAGAAGACGATGGCCCAGCGACTCGCCAACGAGTTGCTCGACGCGCAGTCCCAGCAGGGTGGCGCCTACAAGCGCAAGGACGACATCTACCGTATGGCGCAGGCCAATAAGGCCTTCGCTCATTATCGTTGGTAGAAAATCCCACCCACCCCCGATGACCGGCGCGATGCTGCGTCCTACCGATCGGAGATCGATGGGATCTCCGATCGGCCAGCACGCGTGCATAGCACGCCACACGGCCTGCGTCCTTGCCTCGCTTGGTCCTCGACCCGCTCACTAGGCGTATCAACTCCCGCTGGTAGCAGTTTCGCGCTGTAGTCCTTAAGGAGTACCGGGGGGCTTCGCTACGGTGAGGCGGCATGCCGAACTCCCCCGCCGCCACCGACCGCATAGAGCGCCATGTGTGGGTCGTCGCGGGGGTGGTGATTCTCGGCATGATCATGTCGATCCTCGACACCACGATCGTCAACGTGGCCTTGGACACGCTCGGGCGCGACCTGCACAGCCCGATCTCGCAGATTCAGTGGGTTGTTACGGGCTATCTGCTGTCGCTCGCGGCGGTCATCCCGATCACCGGCTGGGCGGCACGGCGCTTTGGCGCCAAGCGTGTCTATCTGACCTCCCTGGTCCTCTTCACGCTCGGCTCGGCTCTCTGCGGGTTGGCGACCACGAGCACCTCGCTGATCGTGTTCCGCGTGCTTCAAGGAGCCGGCGGCGGCATGATCATGCCTGTCGGTCAGATGATCATGGCCGAGGTCGCCGGTCCCAAGCGGATGGGGCGCGTAATGGGCATTGTGGCGATGCCGGCAATGCTCGCGCCGATCCTCGGGCCGGTGGTGGGCGGCGTGATCCTCCAAGGACTGCACTGGTCGTGGATCTTCTTCGTGAATGTCCCGATCGGTGTGCTCGCCGTGGTGCTGGCCGCGCGGATGCTCCCCCACTCCGACCTCGGGCGCCCCGGTCGCCTGGACACGGTCGGGCTGGCGCTGCTTGCCACGAGCATGCCCTTGGTTGTCTATGGCCTGTCCGAGATCGGCACAACGGGCAGCTTCACCGCACCTCGGGTCGTCGGGCCGATCGCAGTCGGGATCGGGTTGACGGGCGTGTTCTTCTGGCACGCGCTTCGAGCCGAGCGACCGCTGCTCGACATCCGGTTGTACGCCAACCGTGTATTCGGAGCTGCCTCGCTGACTACCTTTGGGCTGGGCGCCGCGCTCTTCGGCGCGATGATCCTCGTGCCCCTCTACTACCAGCAGGTGCGCGGGGAGAGCGTCATCTTCACAGGATTGCTCGTGGCGCCGCAAGGGCTTGGGATGCTTGCGATGGCGCCGTTCAACGGTCGTCTCACCGAGCGCTTCGGTGGCGGTCGCGTAGCGATCGTAGGGGTGCTGATCCTGTGTCTGAGCACGCTCCCGCTCGCGTTCGTAGGGGCCCACACGTCGATCCTCGCGATCTCGCTGGTGCTTGGCGTGCGCGGGCTTGGCATCGGGCTCTCGTTCATGCCCACGATGACGGCCGCGTTTACGGCGCTGCGCACGGACCAGCTCTCCGACGCCACGCCACAGATGAATGTGCTTCAACGCCTTGGCGGCGCCATCGGCACCGCGGTGCTCGCGGTCGTGCTGCAACGGGCGACGCTCCATGCGCACACACCGGCCCAGCACGCGGCCGGCTTCGATGCGGCCTACTGGTGGTCGCTCGGGATCGCAGCGCTCACGCTGATCCCATGCGTGGTGCTGATGCGCGCCGAAGCCCCCGGCGCGCACGCGGTACGGGTCGGCGCGGGGCCAGAGACGACCGTCGAGCCGCTTGGCGCATGACGCCTTACGGCGTTTTGATCGTCCAATTTCCTCTGCTATAGTCGCCATCCGCGGGTGAGATGGACGTGGCCGTGCGTGCATGTCCCGCCGAGCGACCGACCAGCATGGAGACCTTGACCAGATAACGAAGCGACCGCCCGACGACCGGCAGCGCATGGGCCCGAAGGGCCCATTTTTTTGCCCTCAGCCGCCGTTTGGGCGAGCGCTCACAAGCTCTGAGCCGCTCCACCCGCTCACCCCGACACCCCACCAGCCACCTGAACTATGCCCCGCAAGTTTCCACTCGAAAAGACGCGCAACATCGGGATCATGGCCCACATCGATGCGGGCAAGACCACCACGACCGAGCGCATCCTCTATTACACGGGACGCACCTACAAGATCGGTGAGGTCCACGACGGCGCGGCCACGATGGATTGGATGGAACAGGAGCAGGAGCGCGGTATCACGATCACCTCGGCGGCCACCACGGCCGAGTGGGACAACCATCGGATCAACATCATCGACACGCCCGGTCACGTCGACTTCACCGTCGAGGTCGAGCGCTCCCTGCGCGTGCTCGACGGTGCGATCGCGTTGTTTGACTCCGTGGCAGGCGTCGAGCCGCAATCGGAGACCGTGTGGCGCCAGGCCGACAAGTACCACGTGCCTCGCATCGCCTACATCAACAAGATGGACCGCATCGGCGCCGACTTCGAGAAAGGCGTGCAAACGATGATCGACAGGCTCGGCGCCCATCCAGTGCCGATCCAGCTGCCCATTGGCGTCGAGGGGGACTTCGAGGGGATCGTCGACCTCGTCAGGATGAAGGCGGTCGTTTACAAAGACGAGCTCGGCACCGAGCAGGATGTCGTGGCGATCCCCGACTCGCTCGCCGCTGCCGCCGCCACCGCGCGTGAGCACCTGCTCGAGGAGGTTTCCCACTACGACGATGGGCTGCTCGAGCTGATCCTCGAGGAAGGTGAGATCTCCGAGGACCGCCTCAAGCAGGCGATCCGCAAGGCGACGCTCTCCACCAAGCTGACTCCGGTGCTGTGCGGGTCCTCGTTCAAGAACAAGGGCGTACAGCCGCTTCTCGACGCCGTCGTCGACTATCTCCCATCGCCTCTCGACGTGCCGCCGGTGAGCGGTGCGGAACCCGTCAAGGGGGACGGCGAGGAGCCGCAGATCGAACGCCACGCCGACGACACGGAGCCATTCGCGGCGCTCGCGTTCAAGATCATGGCCGATCCCTACGTGGGCAAGCTCACCTACTTCCGCGTCTACTCCGGGAAACTCGAGGCCGGTTCGCGCGTGCTGAATGTCAACAGCGGGCGCGCCGAGCGCATCGGACGAATCTTGATGATGCACGCAAACGAGCGCGAGGAGGTCTCCGAGGTCTATGCCGGAGACATCGCCGCCGCCGTCGGCATCAAGCAGGTCATCACAGGCGACACGTTGGCCGCCCCGGACGCGCCCATCAAGCTCGAGAACATCACCTTCCCCGAGCCGGTCATAAAGGTGGCTGTCGAGCCAAAGACGAAGATCGACCAGGAGAAGATGTCGGTCGCGCTCGGTCGCTTGGCCGAGGAGGATCCGACCTTCCAAGTGCGAACCAACGAAGAGACCGGCCAGACCGAGATATCGGGCATGGGCGAGCTGCACCTCGAAGTGCTCGTCGATCGCATGAAGCGCGAGTTCGGAGTCGAGGCGAATGTCGGCCGTCCCCAGGTCTCCTACCGCGAGACCGTGCGTGGCACGGCCGAGAAGATCGAAGGCAAGTTCGTGCGCCAGACCGGCGGCTCGGGCCAGTACGGTGTGGTCTACATCAACCTCGAGCCGGCCCCCGGCGAAGGCTTTGAGTTCATCAACAAGATCAAGGGCGGCGCGATCCCCTCGGAGTTCATCCCGGCTGTGGGGAAGGGCGTCGAGGAGGCACTGGAGAACGGCGTCAAGGCGGGCTATCCGATGGTGGACTTGCGCGTCACGCTCGTCGACGGCAAGTATCACGATGTCGACTCCTCGGAGATCGCGTTCAAGGTGGCCGGCTCGCTTGCCTTCAAGGAGGCCGCCAAGCGCGCCAAGCCGGTGCTGCTGGAGCCGGTGTTCGCGGTGGAGGTCGTCACCCCCGAGGACTTCATGGGCGACGTGATGGGCGACCTCTCGCGCCGTCGTGGGCATCTCCAGGGCTCCGAGCAGCGCGGCAACGCGCTGGCGATCCACGCCAAGGTGCCCTTGAGCGAGATGTTCGGGTATGCGACCGACCTGCGTTCCAACACGCAGGGTCGGGCCAACTACACGATGCAGTTCGAGGGGTACGAGGAGGTGCCTCCGAACATCGCGGAGAAGATCATCGAGCAGCGCACGGGGGAGCCGGTTCCAGCCTGATCGGTCTCATGGCCGGCCGATCGGCCTACGAGTAAGGCTCTGTCCCGGCAGAGCCAGAGGTCTTCACAATGATCGGCGCATTGGATTCGTCTGCCATAAGTTGGCACAAGTCGAGACAGCCGCATTTGGATAGAAGTGTATTCTTGAGCGGGTGAGCGATGCGGGGGTTATCGCGCGAGCGGCGCTCGGTGCGGCGTCCCGGAGTATGTCCGGGGGATGAGCGGCGCGCAGACATACGCGTCCGTGGTGCTCGGATACAGCGGCTTGCACGGTGCCGCGCGGGAGCGCGCGAGACAGCTCGGCAGTGACGATCCAGCGGACTTGTGCTTCTATCAGGGACAAGACGCTGCCGCCGCGCTCGTCGTAGACGGGCAAATCGTCGCGGCGGCGCAACAGGAGCGCTTCTCGAGGAAGAAGTTCGACGGCGACTTCCCAGCCGATGCGATCGACTGGTGCCTCGGTCATGCTTGCATCGACGCGCGCGATATAACGAGCGTCGCCCATGGTTTCGACTACCGCAAGCATGCGCAGTGGGCGAACGGCTCGGTGCGCGCAAGAGAGCTCTACGAGCGAGTGTATGACCCCGCCCGTCAGATATCCCTTGTGCGAGAGCGCCTGCCTGGTCTGAGCGCAGACGTCGACGTCACGCCGGTCCGTCACCACGTGGCACACGCACACGCCGCCGTGTCGGCGGCCGAGTACGAGAGCGCGGCGGTGCTGGTGGTCGACGGGATGGGAGAGCTCGAGGCGATTTCGATATTTCGCTGGGAGCAGGGCCTGTTGCAGCCGCTGCGCTCGCTGGGTCCGCAGAGCTCGCTCGGGCTCTTCTACTCGATGATCACCCGCCACCTGGGGTTTCTTCCCGCGAGCGACGAGTACAAGGTAATGGGCCTTGCGCCCTACGGAGACCCAGAGCGGTTCGCCTCAGTGATGGATCGTGCGCTCGAAATCACACCTCGCGGCGTGCGGGTGCCGATCTTGAACTGGGACGACGGTGAGGCTCGGTACGTTCGCACAGCGAGCTGGCTGGCCAACGAATTGGGCGCCGCGCGCGATCCGCAGGCACCGCTCATGCAGCATCACAAGGACATCGCCGCGGCGGCCCAACAGCGCCTGACGCTGGCGCTTGGGCATCTGGCCAAGGTTGCGGTGGCGCTCGCCGGTCGTCCCCGGTTGGTACTCGCCGGTGGCGTAGCGCTGAACTGCTCAGCCATCGGGAGTCTCGCTGCTAGATGTGAGGAGGCGGACGCTGTGTATGTGCCGCCCGCGCCAAGCGACGAGGGCACGGCGATAGGCTCGGCGATGGCCGTCTGTCCGGCAACTGCCGAGCGCTGTTGGCCACGCCTACCGCTCCTCGGGCCGTCCGTCACCTGGTCGTTGACAAAACCGGCACCACATGCGCGACTCTCGGGCCCAAGTCTGATTGAGTTTGTGGCAGGGCTTCTCGCGGATGGAGCGATCGTCGGGTGGGCCCAGGATCGCATGGAGTTCGGTCCGCGCGCTTTGGGGAATCGCAGCATCCTGGCCATGCCTAGCTCGGTGGAGTTGCGAGATAGGATCAACGCCATCGTCAAGCAGCGTGAGGAATTTCGGCCTTTGGCACCGGCCGTGATGGCCGAGCACGCGGATGACTGGTTCCATGTGCCGATCGACGTCAACGTGCGGCACATGACCACAACGGTCAAGGTGAGAGCGGAGAAGATGGCTCTCGTCGCCGGGATCGTTCATGTGGATGGCACGGCGCGTATTCAGGCTGTGCACAGGGACGAGCACGAGTTGCTCTGGAGCGTCCTGGCGGCCTTCGCCGGCAAGGTCGGCATCCCGATGCTGCTGAACACCTCGCTCAACCTGCGGGGCGAACCGATCGCTCGTACCGGAGATGACGCGCTACGCGTGTTCCGAGGCTCCGATCTCGATGCGGTCGTGATCGGTGAGGACATCTGGCTGAGCGAGCGTTGGCACGATCCGAGAAGTCGGACCGTCGCGGCCAGGCAGGCCCTCTGAACGTGTCGAGGGCACAGGTAGTGGATCGCCCTCCCGTGACCTGGTTGCGCGAGCGACTAGAGCAGGTCGACGGCGATCGCATCGCCGTGTCCGCGCCCGACGTGTTGATGACCTACTCCGAGTTGCTGGACCGCATCGACCGGTGTGCGGCGCTACTCGATCGCTCGAGACGCGGTGACGTCGTCATCGTGCGATTCGAGCGCTCGGACCCAGCTGCCGTCGTCGCCTGCCTTGCTGTGTGGCATCGTGCTGGGGTCCCTCTCTTTCAGGACGCGGCAGCGTCGTCGATGCTGACAATGCGCACCGGTGCAGCGCTCGGCGCTCGCTTCGAGCTCAGGCGAATTACGCACGAGCCATCGGAGGGGCTCTCGTTGGAGGGCGTCCAAGGGGGCTGGATGGCCCTCGTCGAAGAGTCTGGCCCGGTCTTGTGTCCCTCAATCGCCTGCGAGGACGCGGCCTATCTAGTGCAGACCTCCGGGAGCTCGGGTCTCCCTCGCGCGTCGCTGAACACCGGCGCGGGGCTCCGAAACACTGTGGAGGGCATCGTTGAGCGATATGCGATCAATGCACAGGCGCGAACGCTTCAGTTTGCGCCGTTGAACTACGACGCGTGGATAGCGGAGGTGGTGCCCACGCTCGTCGCGGGCGCCACACTTGTGCTCGGCGCTCGCGGGGGCTGGTCACGCTTCGGGGAGATCCGAGAGCTCCTCGAGCGCCAGCGCGTGACACACCTCACGGCGCCACCAAGCGTGTGGCGGCGGTTGGCGACTCTCGATCCGCCTCTGAAGGTCGCGATCGCGGCAGGCGAAGCGCTCGATCGCAGCACGCTCTTGGGGATCGAACGATCAGCACGTCGAGTCATCAACGCATATGGGCCTTCCGAGGCGGCTATCTGTGCCCTCAGCTGCGACGTTAGCGCGGCCGACGAGGAGATATCTCTCGGAACCCCGCTCCCCAATGTCCGTGTGACGATCACTCCCTATGATGCCGTCGCCGACCAAGTTGTCGGCCTGCTTCGCATTCACGGTGCGGGCGTAGCAGCCGGATATGTGGGGGAGCGCCGGCTGGAGCGCTCGGCCAACCAAGGATGGTTCGGCCAGGATGAGGAGGGTCGCTTTTTTCAGACGGCCGACATCGTTCGTATCGAGAACGACAGGATCGTATTTCTTGGGCGCGCCGACAGGGCGATCAAGCGTGCTGGTCGGATGCTGAGCCTGGACCGGATCGAGCTCGCCGTCCGTGGTCTTGCCGGCGTGCGCGAGTGCTCGGTGGTCGAGCGTGGATCGACGATTGTGTGCGAATACATGCCTGCACCAGGCCGTCCCGTTCCCACCACACAGCAACTCGACGGGGTCCTCGAGCGCTGGGAGCTGCCCGCCGGCTTCGAGCCCGTCGACGGATTTCGGCTGACGGCCAGCGACAAGCTAGATCGCAGCTCGGCGGCTCCGGCAGGCGGCGTCGATCCCGATCCCGATGTCGAGGCTCTGCGCGAGCTCTGGAAGGATGCGACGGGCAGCGACGCTGGCGACCTGTCGTTCTTTGCCTGCGGTGGAGACTCTCTCGCCGCGATGGAATTGCTCGACCGGGTTTGCGAGCTCTTCGACGTCGACATCGAGATCGCAGAGATGCTTGACGCGCCGACGCTCACTTCGCTGATTCGCCTGGTCCGGGAGGCGGGCTCGACTTGATCGCTGTGATGAACCCAGGCCAACGAGCGCTGTGGCTCGCACACCTTGCCGACCCGTGTGACCCGTCCGTGCACCTTCACCGAGCGCTTGTCGTGGGCTCCACCGTGCAGGCGCCGCAGCTCAAAGAAGCACTCGCCCGTCTCATGCGGGCGGTGCCATACCTACGCGCTCGGTGCTTCTCGCCGGAGGGGTTGGGTGCGGGAGCGATCGAGATCGTCGACGAAGTCGATCCGGACCGATGTATCGAGATCGATGACATCGAGGAGGTGTCTGAGTCACATCTGCGCGCCTGCATGGCACGGCCGTTCGACGTCTCGGAGGCGTTGCTCTTCAGAATGCATGTGTTTCGCCATCTGCGCGCCGGCCGAACAACGTTCTTGATCGTGGCGCATCATCTGGTCCTCGATGGGATCGCATTTGACCTGATCGTCACGGAGATGCTGCGGATGGTGCTCCTGGACGCCAGCGCGCCGCGCGCGCACCTGGCCGTATCGCCTCACGAGTCGACGTGGAGGGCGAGCGACGTGGATGCCTGGCGGTCGCGGCTGGGCCCCCTGCCCTCGCACCCCGCCGGGTTGAGGCCGTTTCGCCAGGAGCGCTCGGAAGGACCGGTCTGCGCGGTCAGGCATCTGAGCGACGAGGCGCTGCTGGCCATCGACGGTTTGCGCCGCGACCTTGCTCTGACCAGCGCGACGCTCATGATGGGCGTGTTCGCCGCTGCGTTGCACAAGGTGCTGGATCTGCCGGAGCTGCTGCTGATGACACAAGTCGACACCCGAACTCGAGCGAATCGCACGCAAGCAGGGATGCTCGTCAACACGCTTCCCGTGCGCTCGACGCTTCACTCGAGCATGGACTGGCTCGAGTTCTTCTCCCACATTCGAGATGAGGCCACTCACGCTCTCAAGCGACGCCACGAGCCTCTCGAGGAGATCGTGGCGGCGTTGCGTCCGGATCGCCGGTTCGACCGATCGACAGTCTTCACGGACTTCGAGTTCAGCGCCATGCGCCAATGGCGTCCCAGCCAAGACTTGGCTGAGATGCATGCTGAGCTCTTCGAGTTGTTTATGCCGGACCCGGGGACGAGATTCGGCATAAGCATGAATGTGATCACCGGGGAGGACGGGCGGGTGATCGTCAAGTGGGCTCTGGCGGCTCATCTCTACTCGAAGGCGGATCTCGAGGTCTTCCACGAAGCGGTGGAGGCACTGTGCACTCAGGCGGGCGCCGAACCGCAGCGCTCGCCCGCGTGTGCCGAGATCGTGCACCCCGCCGAGCGAAGCGAGATCCTCGCTCTCGGCACGGGTCGCCAAGCGACAATACCGACGAGCCCCATTACTGCTCGCTTTTTGGACCACGCACACGCCTCCCCCGACGCCGTCGCGATCAGGGACGGCTCTGGCCGCGTGTCGTACGCGAGCCTCGAACGGTATGCGATGGCGCTGGCGGCAATGCTCGTCCAAGCTGGTGTCGGTCGCGGAGACCGAGTCGCGGTCTGCTGTGCGCGCGGTCTTCAGCACGTCGGCTCACTGCTGGCCACGCTACACCTGGGGGCCGTCTACGTTCCACTCGATCCGGTCAACCCATGGTCGCGCATGCGGGGCATGTTGCAAGCCGCTGATCCAGTGGTGCTGATGACCGATCGGCTCGCGTCGCCCGAGCTGACACGTGCGATGCGCGCGGCGCGGAACCGCCGCCGGCTGATTGTCGACCTTGCGACTGTGGAAGCGCTCGACTCGTGTGCTCCGCCGGCTGCCGTGCCCGTGCAGCGGCACGATCCAGCCTACGTGATCTTCACGTCTGGCTCGACAGGGAAGCCAAAGGGAGTCGAGGTGGGCGTCGGGGCGCTTCTCAACCATCTATGCATGATGGAGGAAGAGTTTGGGCTGCGCCGGTCCGATTGCGTCGCTCAGACCGCTGAGCTGGGGTTTGACATTCATATCTGGCAGATCCTCAGCCCACTGTGGGTGGGCGGAGAGGTGCATGTATGCGACACCGATCTTATGACGGATCCAGAGGCGCTCCTTCAGCACCTGTCGGCGCTGAAGAGCACCGTCGTTGAGCTTGTACCGTCGTATCTGGCGGCGCTCACGCGGCTATTGTCCGCGCGTACTGCCGCCAGCGCCAAGCCACGCGGTGATCGCTTGAGGCACATCATCTCCACGGGCGAGCCGCTCACGGGCGAGCTTGCCTCTAGTGTGACGGAACACTTCCCCGCGGCACGGCTCACAAACGCGTATGGCCCAGCCGAGGCCGCCGATGACGTGACCTTCGCGAGGTTCGAGCAGACGGAGGCGCGCGCCGTTTCGATCGGCCGGCCTGCGCGCAACGTCGAACTGCTCGTGTTGGATAGATGGAGATGCCTGAGACCGCTTGGCTTGGTGGGAGAGCTCGCCGTGGCGGGACCCGTGATCGCCAATGGCTACATCGAGGATCCCGGGTCCGAGTCGTTCTTCACCCATGCCTACCGTCGGGGCTCTCGCGCGTATGCCACAGGTGATCGCTGCATACTCACCAATCAAGGCTTTGAGCTCATCGGTCGCGCCGATGGTCAGGTGAAGCTGGGTGGCAGGCGCATAGAGCTTGGCGAGATCGAGGCGGCGCTCGGCGCGTTGCCTGGCATATCGGAGGCGCGTGCGGTGCTCGCGGCCGTGGGTTCGCGACCGGCAGTGGTCGCCTACGTGGCTACGTCCTCGTCGATCGATCCCGATGCGCTGAAGGAGCAGCTCAGCTCACACCTGCCGGCTTACATGCTGCCGCGCGAGATTCGAGCGTTCGACGCGCTGCCGACCGGTGGCAACGGCAAGGTGGATCGCGCGACGCTGGAAGCGAGCGCGCTCGGCGGGTCGCCTGATTGTCGGCCGCCGGAGGCGGATGCGTCCTGTGGCCCGCCCAAGCGCGCCACTCGCTCCGATCCAATCGAAGCGCTCGTTCGCGAGCATTGGATCGCCGTGCTCCCCAACGCGAGTGGCAGCGTCGGCGAGAACTTCTTCGCCGCGGGCGGGGACTCCCTGCGAGCAGCAGACCTTGTCGCCCGGATGCGTGTGCGCGGAGTCCCAGCTCCGATCCGGAGCCTGTTCGAGCACCAGGAGTTGGGCGCGTTTGCGCAAGCGCTGCGCACGATGGTGGTCCAGCCGCGCGGGGTTCACACCGGTCGGGAATGCAGTGCGACCCCTCGGCAATTGGAGATGCTCGCGGGACTCGCGCTCCACGGCGTCCCACCCCTGCAAGCGGTCCTTATCGACGGTCCGCTCGATGTCGAGGAGCTCATGAGCGAGCTGCGCACCATGGTGGTGGAGACGCCTGAGCTGCGCCTCGCGTTCATCGAAAACGCCGCGGGCCCGGGAGGCTTTCAAGAGCGACCTCCCACCGACGCAAGGACTCTCCTGCTGCCGGCGGCGGAGCTTCTCGAGGTTTCGCTTGACTCGCTCGCGCACGAGCGGGCGCTGTTGGAACGCGCGGCTGGACGAATGGACATCGGCCGTGGTTGTCACATTGCCGTCTCCTTCTCGCGCCCCGGTCCCATCTGCCTGGTTGTGTCCCATCTCGTTTGCGACCTGGTCGGTCTGCGACTGTTCCTCGCCACACTGGACGAGCGACTCTCCGCAAGTGTCGTGCGCTCCGCGTCGTCGGCGTTGGGCAGCTCCTTCATGCTGTGGGCACACGAGTTGGCTCGACGCTCGCAGATCGAATCCCCCTTCGAGGAGGATCTCTATCGGAGCGAGGTAGGGAAAGCAACTAAAGAGATGAGCCGTGCTGGCCAGGCAAGTCGCGATGTGATCCGACTTAGCCGATCTGGGGGCTTCCGGAGCGGGTCTTACGGCTTCGGGAGCGTCTCCGATGTGGTCAGGCAAACGTGGCCTGCCGGCCTTGACGTCGAGCATCTGCGGATCGTCGCGCTTTCCACTGTGGCTCTTGCGACTGGACGAGTTCTGGGCCTGTCGCGTGTGCGGGTCGATCTGGATGTCGACGGGCGAGAAGTCTTCTCGGCGCTCGGTATCGTCGGCGACGGGATGGGCTGCTTTACCCTGCTGCGACCGGTCGTCGTAGAGCTCGCTCCCACCGACGAGTCGCTGCTGCGACGAGCGGAGCTCGCGCTGGCGACCCTCCCGCAAGCGGATAGGTGGGATTGCCTAGGAAGCTCCGAGCGACAGCGCGTCGACGCCGATCTCACCACCGTTCCACTACTCAATGTTGTTGGCCGTTCACTCGCGCTGCCTCGCTACAAGCTCCTCCACGGGACTCGGGTATCGACGAGCGTCCCGGCCTGGAACGCACGTGTCGATCCCCATGGCGTTGCCGTTGACGTTGCACTGGAGCCGGGTAGTCGCGGGTCCGACTGGCTTGACTACCGCGTCACCGTTGGAAGTCCGATGCGTGAGGCATTTGGGGCTGCGATCCTCGGTGCGATCAAGCGGTGCTCAGCCGACGTCCTCTCGGCGGCGGCGCGGCGCGGCGCCGGAGGACAAGAGCGGCTCCCGGACGGACTCGACCTGCTCGATCTGGGACCTCGCGCGCTGGAAAAGTTGCTTGAGGGTGAGCCTCTCTCTGCATCTGAACTCGAGCTCGGAGCTCCCGATGAGCTCTGAATCGTCAGGCGACAATCGCATCGCCGCCATCCTGCCGACCACCTCAGCTCAGCGCGGCATTCTCGCCGAGACGGCAGCTACTCCCGGCATTTACGTCGGTCAGCAATGCGTCGAGCTCGTTGGTCCGGTGGATCTGGTGGGTCTCGAGCGCTCTTGGTCGGCTTTGTGCTCGCGGCATCAGTCCCTCAGGACATCGCTGCTACGCCACGACAAGCGCGTCTTTCAGGTAGTGAGGGAGTCATCGCCCGCGGTGACGTTCGAGTCCTGCGATGTGTCCGAGTTCGCTCGCGACGACCTTCCGGCGGCGATGGTGGAGATCTGCAAGGAGCGGGCCTCAAACGCCACGGACGCCTGGGAGGGACCATGGGTCCATCTCACAGCGGTGCGGCTGCGCGCCGACACGGTGTGGCTTTGCATCACACACGAGCATGTCGGGATCGACGGGCGTAGCGTCGAGATCCTGCTTGACGATCTCGCGCGCTTCTATGAGAGCTCGTGGGAACCTGCGCCGGCGCCCGCGGATCTGCTCGACGCGATGAGAGCGCTTCGCCATAGCAAACACAGCGTGCCTGATGTCAGCGGCTTCGACGACTTGCTTCTCTCGACCTTTGCGCCGGCCCAGCGCGCTTACGCGTCCGCTCACGTCGAGGTGGCAGTCGGATCTACGCCTCTGCGCGCGTTTGCCGCCGAGCACGCGTTGACGCAGGCCTCGGTCGCTATGGCGGCTTGGTTCTGCGCGCTCGCGGGCGTCCGCGGGGATCAAAGGGCCGTGAGCGTCGTCTCCCGCGATCTCCGTCTCTCCCACCCCGAGGCTGGCGAGCGTGTGGTGGGGATGCTCACAGAGTCCTGCCTGGCGATTGTTCCCATCGGCCGCGATAGCTCGCTGGAGGTTGTCGGGCGTGACCTCATGAATGGTCTATTGGGCGATTCGCGGTTCCCGAGGCTGCATGAGAGCCTACGGGCCGCCCGCCGGGCGGGGGCGTCCGGGCGCCCCGACAGCCTCATCACGGTCTATGCAGATGCTGGCCTACCCGATCCGCCCCGCGATCATCGATGGAGCTTGGTGCGTGCCCGCGAGACGACTGAGTTCGCGCTTGACGTGACCGTGCGTCTCGGAGAGGCAATCGATGTGGATGTGGCTTTCGACCCGGCTCGCGTTGATCGCGTCACGGTGGAAGATCTGTTGGATGTCGCTCGTGCGCGCCTAGAAGACCCATACGCGGGTCATCGACACGCTGGTCTCAGCCACTCCTCGCCCGGCTCCCCGGCTCGAGCGCCGGAGTCGGGCTGCTCGAGGACCGATGGCTGTGTCTCGGGCGATTCGACGGCTCGAGATGCACGCGTCGACTCCGGCGGGCCGGCTAGCTCCTCGGCAGCGATCTCTCAGGTGCTCGACTCGCTGTTGGCGATCGCGAAGCGAGTTCTCGAGCGGTCGGTGGCTGCGCACGAGGATCTTTACGGGGCGGGCATCCAATCACTGGAGATGGTCGAGATGGTCGCGGCTTTCGCGGAGGGCGGATACCAGATTGGTATGGGTGAGCTGCTGGAGCTGGGGTCGCTTGTGGAAGTCGCCAGGCTGGTCTCTTCGCGCAGTGGAGCGCCCGCGGGGAGCGCGACTGTTCTCGGGTCAGGCTCCCACCAGCCCGATGCGACGTCCCTGGAGTTGGGTTTGCTGAGCCTCACCGACGATCGCTCGGTCGGTCGAGCCGGCACACACGAGCAGTCTATGCTGACGCTCGCGACGCCGCTCGAGCCCACGCGACTGCAGGCGGCTCTTCGTACGTACCTGTCCTGCTTCCCGTCTTTGGACCGCCGCTGGGATCTCGCTGCGCCGGGCCAGCTGTTCTACCGGGGGGAGAGCGCGATCGAGCTCGTCGTCGAGTGTGTCAGTGATGCGTGCAAGGTCCCGGCTGTCGTGAGGCGCCTGGCCGCCGAGGATCTCAACGATCCCTTCACGGCAAGCGGCAGGCCGCTGATGCGCTTTGCTCTCGTGGTGGGCGGCGGCACGTCGGCGATCCTGATCTCGTTTCACTGCGCGATGCTCGACGGATGGTCATTCGGCACTTTCATGAGAGACCTCCAGCAGGCCTATCTGGATCCGCTGGACGAGGGAGCGTTTGTCGGCAGCGACGGCGGCCCATACCGAACCTGGTGTCACGAGAATCCAGCTGACGAGGGTTGCTGGCGGAGTCTGCTCGGGAACGCCTTGCCGGTTGCCCGACCATCGCTGCTACACGCCCACGCTCGCTCGGCCACGGCACGTACCGTTGCGACGATGCCGTCGGTGCGCGCCCTGGCGGCTCGCGCTGGTGTCAGCGAGTTCGCACTGCTGCACGCCGCGACTCATCACGCGTGTTTGGAGGCTTTCGGCGGTCGTGTCGACCAGCCGGTGGCGATGCGTATGTCTCTGCGGGGAGGATCGTCCCACGCTGGAGCCAGAGCCGTCGGCTCGCTCACGGCCGATATACCGGTGCTCCTCTGCGAGAACGACCTGTCGGCAAGCGCGCAGACCGTTGCCCGGACCGTCAAGGTCGCCTACAAGGCAGGTCATCTGGGCAACCAGGGGTTTCGAGACCTCATGGGTCGCGGGGTCGACGAGCTGCCGTTCGACACGGTGATAGTGATGGAGAACTACTTCGAGCGTGACGAGCGCTTCGTCCGAGGCGGCGGGCCGCGCTCCTGGCCGGAGATATCCTCATGGCGTCGCGACGTTCCGATGGCTCCACGGGCCGTAACGCTCCGCCAGGAGGGGCAGCGCATCGCCGTCGAGCTTACGAGCCTCATCGACCGCTCGCCGCGAGACGCCGCCGATCGACTTGGGCACGCGATCGAAGACGGTCTCGCTCAAGCGCACAGGCTCATCCATGCTACTCCACATACGTCTTGAGGCGTCGAGCTCAAACCGTGGCGAGAGAGCAAAGCGTGTGGCGGCGTGATATCTTCATCGACTGCGAAGTTCCCGCGCTGTGCGGGTCTTGGCCGTTAGCACAACCCCAGATGGAGAAGCGCTCTACATAACCTCCCGAAGTCCCGAGCCATAGGTGTGCCTCGGGGGCCGAAAGGCCCCTTTCGCGTCTACCGGTCGCGAAAGCGCGGCCGTTAGTTGGTTCGATAGGCTCTTGAGGTTCACATGATGCCGTGACATCCCTCCATCCAGCACCCAGACCGACAAAACAACGCGTATATCCAGAGGAGTGATCGAGAGTTGGCGAAGGAGAAGTTCGAGCGCGACAAGCCGCATGTAAACGTCGGCACCATTGGTCATATCGATCACGGCAAGACGACGCTGACCGCTGCGATTACGAAGGTGCTGGCGGAGAAGATGGGAGGCCAGGTTTGGTCGTTCGATGAGATCGACAAGGCTCCCGAGGAGAAGGAACGCGGGATCACCATCGCCACATCGCACGTCGAGTACCAGACCCAGAATCGGCACTACGCGCACGTCGATTGCCCAGGTCACGCCGACTACGTAAAGAACATGATCACGGGCGCGGCCCAGATGGATGGGGCGATCCTCGTGGTCTCAGCCGCCGACGGCCCCATGCCCCAGACACGCGAGCACATCCTGCTCGCCCGCCAGGTGGGTGTGCCCTACATCGTGGTGTTCCTCAACAAGGCCGACATGGTCGATGACGAGGAGCTGATGGAACTGGTGGAGGTCGAGGTTCGCGAGCTTCTCTCCGAATACGACTTCCCCGGCGACGACATTCCGTTCATCACCGGCTCGGCATTGAAGGCGCTCGAAGGCGATGAGGCCTACAAGGACAAGATCGTCGAGCTTGCCGCGGCGCTCGACAGCTACATCCCCCAGCCAGTGCGCGAGCTCGACAAGCCCTTCCTGATGCCCGTCGAGGACGTCTTCACGATCACCGGCCGTGGCACAGTCGCCACCGGTCGCGTCGAGCAGGGCATCGTCAACACCGGTGACACGGTCGAGATCGTGGGCGTCCACGACACCACCACGACCGTCGTGACGGGTGTGGAGATGTTCCGCAAGATCCTCGACCAGGGTCAAGCTGGCGACAACGTCGGCTGCCTGCTCCGAGGGACCAAGCGCGAGGAGATCGAGCGCGGACAAGTTCTCTGCAAGCCGGGCTCCATCACGCCTCACACCAAGTTCAAAGCCGAGGTCTACATCCTCAAGAAGGAGGAGGGTGGCCGCCACACTCCGTTCTTCACGGGTTACCGGCCGCAGTTCTACTTCCGCACAACCGACGTCACCGGCGTGGCGAAGCTGCCCGACGGCGTCGAGATGGTCATGCCCGGAGACAACGTCCAGATGGAGATCGAGCTGATCCAGCCGATCGCCATGGATCAGGGCCTGCGCTTCGCCATCCGAGAGGGTGGGCGTACGGTCGGCTCGGGCGTGGTCACCGAGATCATCGAGTAGCACCAAAGGGGCGTCTCGTGCGAGCGGGACGCCCTTTCATTGCAGTCAGATACGACAATTGAGCTCCGCCGCTCAGGAGCGATGAAGCGGATCGCCCGCAGTGCGATCCGGTCATCCCCCGCTCCTGCTCCGGGCGCGTGGTGGGCGAGAGTCCCACGGCAGCGACGCAATACAAGCGAACGAAAGCAAGACTGAGAGAATCCAGATGGCAGCCGCAACTCAAAACAAGATTCGCATCCGACTGAAGGCGTATGACACTTCAGCGATCGAGTCGGCCGCGAAGGAGATCGTGGAGACCGCCTCGCGCACCGGCGCCACCGTGTCCGGTCCCGTTCCGCTGCCAACGGAGAAGAACGTGTACTGCGTGATCCGTTCCCCGTTCAAGGACAAGGACTCGCGTGAGCACTTCGAGATTCGCACCCACAAGCGGCTGATCGACATCCATCAGCCGAGCCCCAAGACTGTCGACTCGCTCCAGCGCCTGGACAACCTGCCGGCGGGCGTCGACATCGAGATCCGCCTCGCCACCTAGCTTCCGATGTCAGCGATTCTCGCCAAGAAGCTAGGGATGACCCAGGTCTTTCAGGACGACGGCAGCGTCGCTCGCGTCACGGTGCTCGAGGCTGGCCCCTGCCCGGTGACCGCGGTCAGAACCTCAGAGCGTGACGGTTACGACGCCGTGCAGCTGGCGTTCGGGTTGACCAAGGAGAAGCATCTCTCGAGGCCCGAGCTCGGCCATCTGAAGAAGGCCGATGCGCCACCGATGCGCCACCTCGTCGAGTTCCGCCTGGACGGCAACTCCGCCGACGATTTTCAGCTTGGCCAGTCGGTCACGGTCGAGTCCTTCGAGGTCGGAGCGCGCGTGAAGATCGCCGGGGTCTCCAAGGGCAAGGGCTTCCAGGGCACAATCAAACGTCACAACTTCAAAAGCGGTCCCAAGTCCCACGGCTCCCACAACGTGCGCGCCCCCGGGTCGATCGGCGCCTCGGCGGACCCGGCGCGCGTCTTCAAGGGTATTCGCGGACCGGGCCAGATGGGCAACAAGCGGGCCACTCAGCCTGGCCTCGAGGTCGTCGCGGTCGACCCCCAGAAGAATCTTCTGCTCGTGCGCGGCTCGGTGCCCGGGCCGCGCGGCGGCGTGGTGGAGGTTCGCGGCGATGCTTGACGCGCCCGTGCTCAACTCAACGCCCGCGGCCTCCTCCAAGAAGGTGAAGCTCGAGGACTCAGCCTTCGGAGCCCGATTCCACGGGCCGCTCGTGCACCAAAGCGTGCGCGCCGAGCAGGCTGCTCGCAGGCGCGGCACCGCCGCGACCAAGACACGCGGGCTGGTCTCCGGCGGCGGCGCCAAGCCCTGGCGCCAGAAGGGCACCGGGCGCGCGCGCGCCGGTTCCAGTCGCTCCCCGCTATGGACTGGCGGTGGAGTCGTGTTCGGCCCCCAGCCGCGCTCCTACACCTTCAAGGTCAATCGTAAGGAGCAGCGCGCCGCGTTGCGCAGCGCTCTCTCGCTGCACGCGGAGCGCGGATCGATAGCCATACTCGACACCGAGGCCTTCAAGGCTCCGAAGACCCGCCAAGCAAGGGAGTTGCTCGAAGGTTGGGACCAGTCGCAGCCGACGCTCGTCGTGCTGGGCGCCGAGGAGTCGGCAGTCGCGCTCTCCTTCCGCAATCTCGCCCGCGTGGCGGTGCTCCAGCCCGAGAGCGTCGGAGTCGCCGATCTGCTTGGCGCGGCCTCGCTGCTCCTCTCCGAGGCGGCCCTCTCAGAGCTAACCGCGCGCGCGAGCGCGTCTCCGAGGGAGAAGGTCTGATGGAGAGCTCGCAAGTAATCCTCAAGCCCGTGCTCTCGGAGAAGAGCTATGTGCTCTCGGCGGCCGGAAAGTACACCTTTAGAGTTCACCAAGACGCTCACCGCACGCAGATTCGCCAAGCCGTCGAGTCGCTGTTCGACGTCCACGTGGTAGCGGTGCGAACGCTCAGCGTCAAGTCCAAGCCCAAGCGCCGCGGCGTCACGCGCGGTCGCACGCGCGCTTGGAAGAAGGCGATCGTCGAGGTACGCTCCGGCGAGAGCATCCCGATCTTCCAGGGCCTCGAGGGCCTGAACGAGTAGGGGATCGCTATGGCAATTCGCAAGCCCAAGCCCACGAGTCCCGGTCGACGCTTCGCGACCTACCCGGACTTCGCGGAGGTCACCAAGACCGAGCCCGAGCGCACGCTCGTCGAGGGCTTGAAGAAGAGCGGCGGTCGCAATGCCCATGGGCGCAAGACCGCACGTCATCGTGGCGGAGGCGCCAAGCGCCTGTATCGGCGGATCGACTTCAAGCGCCGCAAGGACGGTGTGCCCGCGAAGGTCGCCGCGATCGAGTACGACCCCAATCGTTCCTCCTACATAGCTTTGCTGCACTACTTCGATGGGGAGAAGCGCTACATCCTCGCGCCGCAGCGGCTCACGGTTGGAATGACGATTTCCTCCGGCGACGACGCCGAGATCTCGGTGGGCAACTGCATACCGCTTGCGCGCATGCCCGTCGGCACCGTGATCCACAATGTCGAGCTACAGCCCGGCCGTGGCGGTCAAATGGCGCGCTCGGCCGGCGCTTCGGTCCAGCTGATGGCCAAGGACGGAGACATGGCCACGCTGCGCCTGCCCTCGGGCGAGATGCGCATGGTGCGAGCGGAGTGTCGCGCGACGGTCGGTACGATCGGTAACGCCGAGCACCAGAACGTGAAGGTTGGCAAGGCCGGGCGCAAGCGCCACATGGGCGTGCGCCCACAGACGCGCGGCGTGGCGATGAACCCCGTCGACCACCCGCACGGCGGTGGCGAGGGCTCGACGACCGCCGGTCGTCATCCCGTGACGCCTTGGGGCGTGCCGACGCTTGGCTATCGCACTCGCAAGAAGAACAAGGGATCTGACAAGTACATAGTGCGCGGACGTCGGCGTGGGAAGGGCAAGCAGAGATGAGCTCCCAAGGAAGTGAGAACAGATGAGCCGCTCCAGCAAGAAGGGACCCTGGGTCGAAGAGCGCCTGATGGCGCGCATAGAGGCCATGAACGCGGCCAACACCAAGAAGATGCTCAGGACCTGGTCGCGCACGTCGACGATCTTCCCTGAGATGGTGGGCCACACGCTCGCGGTGCACGACGGCAAGAAGCACGTGCCGGTGTTCGTCAGCGAGTCGATGGTCGGGCACAAGCTCGGCGAGTTCGCTCCCACGCGCATGTTTCGTGGGCATGCTGGTTCCGGGAAGGTTCGATGATCCTGAACCTGCATGGCGGCGCTGGATCTGCGTCCTCGGTCGCTCGCGTGCGGAGCACGCCACGCGACCTGCGTCCTTGCCCAGCTTGTCCTGCAGGCCCAGGATGGCTTGATTCGTGTACGGAGGAATTGAGATGAGTGCCGAGGACGAGGCCAAGGCAAAGCCCGACGCGGAGGCCAAGCCCGCGGCGGAGAAGAAGCCCGCGGCGGAGAAGAAGCCCGCGGCTAAGAAGCCCGCTGCCAAGAAGCCGGTCGTCGAGAAGCCTGCGCAGGTTGAGGAAGCCGAGGCTGAGGCTGGCGGCGCAACCAAGCCTGCGCGCGCACCCGAGGCTTCCGCTGAGAAAGAGCCGACTTCCAAGAAGCCGGTGGAGAAGAAGGCCGCCGCCAAGAAGCCGGCGCGTAAGGAGCCCGTAGCTGAGAAGGCGAGCGCCGAGACGGCTGAGAAGCCCGCCGCAAAGCCCGAGAAGCCTGCCGCGTCCAAGGCCGAGGAGCCCGCCGCCACCGCGGCCGGCGATGCCCAATCCGCGGCGTCGGCTCGCGTGCGTCGCAAGGTGGTGCGCGCACAGGCGCGCTATGTGCGCACGTCGGCGCGCAAGGCGCGCATGGTGTGCGGTCACCTGCGAGGCAAGTCTGTGGGAGAGGCACGCGCTATCCTCGCCTTTACCCCTCGTGAGGTGGCCCGCGACTGGAGCAAGCTCTTGGAGTCGGCTGTGGCCAACGCCGAGAACAACCACGAGCTGGTCGAGGAAGACCTGCTCGTTCGCGAGGCATTTGCGGACGAGGGGCCAACGATCAAGCGCTTCCGACCGAGGGCCCAGGGACGGGCGACGCCGATTCGCAAGCGCACCAGCCATCTGACGATCACGCTCACACCCAAGCCGTAGGCGCGGAGACAGGACTTCAAGAGACATGGGGCAAAAGGTTCATCCAGAGGCAATGCGCGTGGGTTACATCCACGATTGGAAGTCCAACTGGTTCAACGAGCGCAACTTCGCCGAGTATCTGCACGAGGACATCAAGATTCGCGAGCACATCATCGCGAAGCTGGCGCACGCAGGCCTGTCGGACATCACGATCCGCAAGGACTCAAACGACCTCGAGGTCAACATCCACACCGCTCGCCCCGGCATCGTGATCGGCAAGTCAGGCGCCGAAGTGGACGCCCTGCGACGCGACCTGCACCGCATGACTCAGAAGCAGATCAAGGTCAACATCCTCGAGATCAAGCGTCCCGAGCTCGATGCGAAGCTCGTGGCTCAGTCGATCGCCGAGCAACTGCAGAATCGCGTTGCGTTCCGGCGTGCCATGAAGCGCGCGCTCACCAGCGCCATGCGCTCGGGCGCCAAGGGCGTCAAGGTGCAGGTGTCCGGGCGCTTGGGCGGTGCGGAGATGGCGCGCACCGAGAGCTACTCCGACGGGCGTGTGCCGTTGCACACGATGCGCGCCGACATCGACTACGGCTTCTACGAGGCGCGCACCACCTTCGGGCGGATCGGTGTCAAGTGTTGGGTGAACAAGGGCGAGATCATGCCCGAGGGCTATACAGGCGCCGATCTCACGGACATGAGCGCGCCTCCCCCCCCGAGTGGTGACCGCGAAGGGCGCGGTGGACGAGATGGTCGAGACGGACGCGGCAGAGGACGCGGCGGGCCCGGTGGCGGCGGTGGAGGTCGTGGAGCGGGTGGTCCGGGGCGTGGTCCGGGCGGTCCCGGTGGCGGCGGTGGAGGTCGTGGATCGAGTGGTCCGGGACGCGGTCCCGGCGGCGGTCCCGATCGAGGTGGCATGCGCTGATGTTGTCTCCCAAGCGCGTCAAGCACCGCAAGCAGCATCGCGGCCGTCGCCGTGGGCTCTCGCGCGGGCAGGTAAAGGTTCAGTTCGGCGAGTACGGCCTGAAGTCGCTCGAGCAAGGCTGGCTCACCAACCGCCAGATCGAGGCTGCTCGTATCGCCATGACCCGCAAGATCAAGCGTGGCGGCAAGGTGTGGATCAACGTGTTCCCGGACAAGCCCGTAACCAAGAAGCCGGCCGAGACCCGTATGGGATCGGGCAAGGGCAACCCCGAAGGATGGGTGGCCGTGGTCAAGCCGGGGCGCGTCATGTTCGAGCTCGCCGGTGTCCCCGAGCCCCTGGCTCGCGAAGCGATCCGTCTCGCCGCGCACAAGCTCCCCGTGAAATCCAAGTTCGTGTTGCGAGAGGACTGAAAGGCCCACCCACCCGATGAAGGCCAAGGAGATCAGAGACATGCCGAGCGACGAGCTCGCGGAGCAGATAACGACGTTGCGCCGGGATCTGTTCGGCAAGCGTTTCGCCAACGCCACGGGCGAGTTGGAGGACACTGCCGGTGTTAGACGGGCTCGCCGCGACCTCGCTCGGGCTCTCACCGTCGATCGTGAGCGCACCGGCGCGCTCGGGCGTGGAAACAAGAACTGACAAGCTGAGCTGGAAGACCGAAACGGATAGAGATGGCTGACGAGACAGACAACGACACTCCCCAAGACGCCGAGGCAGAGACGACGGCGACCGACGAGGCGTCCCCCATTGGGGTGGACACTCAAGGGGCACAAGACAGGCAGGCCGAGCAGGCCGCCCCCGAGGCTGCCGCGGCTCCCGCGGCAGCTCCCGCCGAGCCGGCCGATCAGCTCTCCTCCAAGGAGCGCCGCCGCCGCGTTCGCTCGACTCACACTGGCGAGACTCGCGCGACGCGCACCCCCGAAGAGCGTCACGCGGAACGAGTGGCAGAGCGTCGCAAGAAGGCCGTCGGGCGTCGTGCGCGACGCCTCCAGGAACGCGCCAAGGCCGCCGAGCGTCGGGCTGGCGCCCCTGCCCCCGAGCCACTTCCGCCGGTGCATGCCCCGGTCGAGGGCGCCCGCAAGCTTCGTCAAGGAGTGGTCGTCTCAGACAAGGCCGACAAGACGATCACAGTGCGCATCGACGTCGCTCGCCGTCACCGTCGCTACGAGAAGATCGTGCGCAGCTCGAACACGTTGCACGCCCACGACGAGAACAACGAGGCTAACGAGGGCGACGTGGTGAGAGTCGTCGAGAGTCGCCCGCTGTCGCGCACCAAGCGCTGGAAGCTCGTGGATGTGCTGGAGAAGGCAAGATGATCCAAAACGAGAGCAGGCTTCGCGTAGCCGACAACACGGGCGCGCGCGAGATCCTCTGCATCCGCGTGAAGGGTGGCTCCAGGCGCCGTTACGCGTTCGTGGGCGATGTGATCACGGCCACTGTCAAGCAGGCCAATCCGCATGGCGCCGTCAAAAAGGGCGATGTGGTCACCGCTGTAGTGGTGCGCACCAAGAAGCCGTTCGGACGCGACGACGGCACTTACATCTCCTTCGACGACAACGCCGCTGTGATCATCGACGACCAGAACAACCCTCGCGGCACTCGCGTGTTCGGCCCTGTCGCGCGTGAACTTCGCGACCGCAACTTCATGAAGATCGTCTCTCTGGCGCCGGAGGTGCTCTGAGATGGCTCGTGCGATCACAAACCCAGCGCGTCGCACGCTCAAGGTTCGCTCCGGAGACCAGGTGCAGGTGATGGCCGGTAAGGACGGGGGCAAGCGCGGGCGAATCCTGCGAGTGGACCTCACGCGCGAGCGGGTGTATGTCGAGGGACTGAACATGGTCAAGCGCCACATGCGCCCCCAGCAGGTGGCCGATACACAGCGTGGACAGACCGTCGGAGGAGTGATCGAGCGCGAGGGGCCGATCCACGTCTCCAACGTGATGCTCATAGACCCGAAGGACGACAAGCCCACGCGCGTCGGGGTCGAGCGAGAGAACGGCAAGCGCTACCGGGTCGCCAGGCGCTCCGGAACAAGGCTCGACTGACGGGTATGACGATGACTGCCTCTGCAAGCACCGCGCGCCTGAAGACCCGCTACCTCGAGGAGATCCGCCCCGCGCTGATCGAGCGGTTTGGCTACTCCTCGCCGATGCAGGCGCCAAAGCTCTCGAAGATCACACTCAACATGGGTGTCGGGGACGCCAAGCAGGACTCCAAAGTCCTCAAGGCCGCCCAGGAGCAACTCGCGACGATCGCCGGTCAACAGCCGAGCGTCAGGCGCGCACGCAAGTCGATCGCCGCGTTCAAGCTGCGGGAGGGGATGCCCGTCGGCGTCGCCGTCACGCTGAGAGCCGAGCGTGGCTACGAGTTCCTCGATCGCCTCACCTCGATAGCGATTCCCCGTATCCGCGACTTCCGCGGCCTGAATCCGAGGTCCTTCGACGGTCACGGAAACTACACGTTGGGCGTTCGCGAGCAGATCATCTTTCCCGAGATCGACTACGACGCCATAGACCAGGTGAGAGGCATCGACATCACGATCACCACCACCGCCAAGGGCGACGTCGAAGCGTTCGCTCTGCTTCAGGCCCTCGGCCTGCCCTTCGCCACCCAGGGGCGCCCTGCCGGTTTCGACCAGGACGCCGGCGACGAGAACTCAGAGAACGGGAGTAAAGACTGATGGCCAAGACCTCGCTGCGCGTCAAGCAGGCCCGCCCGCCGAAGTTCAAGACACGTGCATATACTCGCTGCAACCGCTGCGGACGCCCGCACTCGGTGTACCGCAAGTTCGGGCTCTGTCGCATCTGTCTGCGCGAGCTTGCCCACAATGGCCAGATACCGGGGATGACGAAGTCCTCCTGGTAGGCCAACATCCTTTCGAGAACTACTTCAGATCAGAGCACGCCATGTCCATGACAGACCCGATAGCCGACTTCCTCACGCGTATCCGCAACGCGATCCACGCCGCCCATGAGACGGTCGACATTCCGGCATCGAAACTCAAGGCGGAGATCGCCAGGATCCTCACCGAGCAGGGGTACATCGACTCCTGGACGGTGCTTCCGGCTCGCGACGGCGGGGCAGGTCAGTTGATCGAGATCCACTTGAAGTACACGGATGACCGCCGCTCGGCGATCTCCGGGCTGCGGCGCGTGTCGCGACCCGGTCGGCGCACCTACGTCGAGGCAACGCGCATCCCCAAGGTTCTCGGCGGGATGGGAACTTCGATCGTGTCCACCTCGCGCGGCGTCATGACCGGCCACGACGCGCGCGCCGCCGGCGTGGGCGGCGAGGTCCTCGCGCAGGTCTGGTGAAGATGCCCTTTCCCCGACCCCCGCACGCCCGGATGACGCACATGAGCTGCGCTGGACCTTTGTCCTCGGGCTCGACTTGGTGCCCGACCAAGCCTTCGCCCTGCGTCCTCGGCCAGCTTGCTCCTGCACGCCCCCGATCGCACGAGGATCAGGGAAAGGGCATCTAGGGATTATGTCGAGAATCGGTAGACAGCCAATCTCTGTGCCCGCGGGCGTGACCGTCGCGATCGAGCCCGAGTCGGTGAGCGTGAAGGGCCCGAAGGGCGAGCTCTCGGAGCGCGTTCCGCGCGACATCGAGGTCGTTCAGGACGGCGAGCGACTCGTTGTATCGCGTCCAACCGACCGTGGCGAGCACCGCGCATTGCACGGCCTCACGCGCTCGCTTGTGGCGAACATGGTGGAGGGCGTCACTGCCGGCTATGAGAAGCGCCTGGAGATCCAGGGCGTCGGATATCGCGCCCAGATGAAGGGCAAGAACATCGAGCTCGCGGTGGGGTACTCCCATCCGGTCCCGATCGAGGCGCCACATGGCATCGAATTCGAAGTTCCCCAGCCCACCAGGATCGTCGTAAAGGGGATCTCAAAGCAGCAGGTCGGCGAGATCGCCGCGATCATCCGCAAGCAGCGCCCGCCGGAGCCCTACAAGGGCAAGGGGATCCGCTACGAGGGCGAGTACGTGGCGCGCAAGGTTGGAAAGAGGGCATGACCGTCCTCACCAAGGAGACTCGCCGTCTCAAACGCCGCCGCCGGGTGCGTGCGAAGGTGTCAGGTACCGAGACACGCCCGCGCGTCTCCGTCTTTCGATCTAACCGCGGCCTGTCGGCCCAGCTCATCGACGATTCCTCTGCTCGCACGCTCGCGGCTGTCCACTGGTATGAGCCAGAGTTGCGCAAGCTGGCCACCGCAGATCGCACCAAGCGCTCCGGTGAGTTGCTCGCCGAGCGTGCGAAAGCGGCCGGTGTCTCGGAGGTCGTGTTCGACCGGGGCGGCTACCGCTATCACGGCCATGTGCGGACGTTCGCCGAGGCGATCCGCGAGGCCGGCATAACCGTCTAGGCTCGGTCCGCCCGCTACCCTCCCTCACTCTTATATGTATTCAGATAGATCAGTCAACGCAGGCAGCCTCGATCTCCAGGAGCGCGTGGTGGAGATCAACCGCGTCGCCAAGGTGGTCAAGGGCGGTAGGCGGTTCTCGTTCACAGCGCTCGTCGTCGTGGGCGACGAACGCGAAGTTGTGGGAGTCGGGTACGGCAAGGCCAACGAGGTTCCGCTCGCGATCCAGAAGGGTGTGGAGCGTGCGAAGAAGGATCTCTTCCGTGTGCCCAAGCACGGCAGCACGATCACCCATCAGACGACCGGCATCTTTGGAGCGGGTCGCGTCTTCTTGAAGCCCGCCGCCCCCGGCACCGGCGTGATCGCCGGAGGAGGCGTGCGCGCGGTGCTCGAGCTCGCGGGGATCCACGACATCCTCTCCAAGAGCCTTGGCACGCAGAACCCGATTAATCTCGTGAAGGCCACGATCGCCGGTTTGCGCGGCCTGCGCACCCCTTCGGAGGTCGCCGAGTTGCGAGGACTCTCGATCGCCAAGGTCCTGGGTCTGACCGAGCGGCCGGCGAATGACGCCGCCGAGACGCTCGTAGAGGAGGTCGAGGCCACCGAGACGGCACCGGTCGCCGAGGACGCGGCGACTGAGGCGACGACCCCCGATCCAAGTGAGGCGCCTGCCTGATGGCGACTCTACAGGTCACCCAGAGGCGCTCGAGCGCAGGCTCGAACAAGCGTCAACTCGACACGCTTCGCTCGCTGGGCCTGCGACGGATCGGCCATACGGTCGAGATCAAGGATTGCGAGCAGGCGCGCGGCATGGTGCACGCGGTTCGCCATCTCGTCGAGGTCGATGCAGACAAGCCCGGGGAGCAGAGCTCGTGAGCGCAGCGTCCAAGAGCGCTCGCGGCTCCACGAAGCTTGGTGGAGCCGCCCAAGGGGAGCAGGAGCCCCCCCACTCGGGGACCTCCCGTGACGGGGGACAGGCAGGCGAGCAGCGCGTCGGCCTGCACTCGCTGAAGCCGGCGCCCGGCAGCCGCCGTCCACGCAAGCGCATCGGCCGGGGCGAAGGGTCTGGCACCGGCAAGACCTCCGGCAGGGGCCAGAAGGGCGCGGGCTCGCGCTCCGGCTCGAAGAGCAGGGCGCGCTTCGAGGGTGGCCAGATGCCGATCCACATGCGCATGCGCAAGCTGCGCGGGCCGCACATGAAGAAGTCGATGCCCTTTGAGATGTTCCGGACCCACACTCAGCCTGTGAATGTCTCCGACCTCGAGAGCCGCTTCGACGCGGGCGCCGAGGTCACGGTCGAGCTGATGCGGTCCAAGGGGCTGGCCACGCGCAAGGGGATACCCGTCAAGGTGCTCGCCAAGGGCGATCTCAGCAAGGCGCTCACGGTTCACGCCCATGGCTTCAGCAAGACGGCACGCGAGCGCATCGAGGCCGCCGGCGGCACCTGCCATACGCTCGAGGGGTAGCACCGGTACCTTTCGCGGGCCCCGCATGCGCCCCCGGTGCTCTCATCGGCGCTCCCTCGTCGCCCGGCTGCCCTCGCAAGACCACCGAGAGCTAGAATCGGTCTCTCACCCCGGACCGTCGAAGGCGGGGTGAGGCTCCCAAGCGCGCGACCCGATCACAAGCCAAATGCTCTCAACCATCCTCAGCGCCTTCCAGGTTGCGGATATCCGCAAGAAGATCATGTTCACGGCGGCCATGCTGTTGATCTATAGGCTCGGCTCGCACCTCCCCGTCCCGGGCGTCAACCTGAGCGCCGTCAGCAACCTCCAGAAGCAGTTCGGTGGCTCCGGCATCCTTGGCTACCTGAACCTGTTCTCCGGTGGCAGCCTCTCCCGTATCGCGCTGTTCGCGCTCGGGATCATGCCCTACATCACTGCCTCGATCATCCTGCAGCTGCTGCAAGTCGTGATTCCCTCGCTCGAGAAGCTCTCCAAGGAAGGCGAAGTGGGTCAGGCGCGGATCACCCAGTACACGCGCTACCTGACCGTTGGCCTGGCATTCGCCCAGTCGATCGGCTACGTGTTCCTGTTCCGCTCGCTGTCGGCCTCGAGCGGCGAATCGGTGGTGTCGAAGTTCGACGCTCCCCACGTCTTCCTGATCGTTATCTGCCTTACCACGGGCTGCGTGCTCTTGATGTGGATCGGCGAGCTCATCACCCAGCGCGGAATCGGCAACGGCATATCGATCATCATCTTTACTTCCATCGTGGCGCGTCTGCCGGCCGGCATCGAAGTCTGGTGGACGAGCCAGGATCAGGTGTTCAAGGTGATGATGCCCTTCCTGGTGCTCGCCGTGGTCGCAGGGATCGTGTTCGTGCAAGAGGGCCAGCGTCGGATACCGGTGCAGTACGCAAAGCGCGTGATTGGAAGGCGCATGACCGAAGGCGGCCAGACTTATCTACCGTTGCGCCTGAACATGGCCGGTGTGATCCCAGTGATCTTCGCCGCGAGCATCATGGCGTTCCCGCCGACCGTGGGACAGCTGATCAAAACGCCTTGGGCGAAAGGCGTGTCGAACTTTTTCACGCCCAACGGCTGGCATTACATAGTGGGCGAGTCGATCTTCATCATCGTCTTCGCCTACTTCTACACGGCCGTCACATTCAACCCGGTCGACCAGGCGGACAACCTGAAGAAGTACGGTGGCTTCATACCGGGCGTGCGCCCCGGGCGCCCGACAGCTGAATTCCTCGACCGCATTCTCGCCAGACTAACGTTCCCCGGCGCCCTCTTCCTGGCAGCGGTGGCGGCCCTGCCCGCGATCCTGATCGCTCGGACCCACCAGAACTTCTTCTTCGGGGGCACCTCCATCCTGATCGTCATCGGGGTGGCGCTCGAAACGATGAAGCAACTCGAGGCACAGCTCATGATGCGCAGCTACGAGGGCTTCTTGAAGTAGGCCCTGAGGTCGAACGCTTGCCGGCACTCCTTCGCTCGATCGTGGCAAGGCGCTCCAGCGGCGGGCGCGAGCGGGCTCGCGTAGAGCGCCACCGCCTCACCTCAGCGGGTAGTCTGCTTCGGTCGATGGTCGAGACGAACCTC
The DNA here is from genome assembly GCA_049800435.1 of Solirubrobacteraceae bacterium. Lineage (GTDB taxonomy): Bacteria > Actinomycetota > Thermoleophilia > Solirubrobacterales > Solirubrobacteraceae > Palsa-744. The sequence continues at coordinate 8,685 of JBARJU010000177.1, read as the reverse complement.
ATCCTGCTGGGTCCTCCCGGCGCCGGCAAGGGCACTCAGGCCGAGCGTCTGCAAGTCGACTTCGCGCTGGCTCACATTTCCACCGGCGACATGCTGCGAGCACAGGTCGCGCAGGGCACCGAGCTTGGTAGGGAGGCCGAGAGGTACATGAACGCAGGGGAGCTGGTGCCCGACAAGGTGATCCTCGGGATGATCGGCCAGCGGATCGGAGAGCAGGACGCGCGCGAAGGGTTTCTGCTCGACGGATTCCCGCGCAACACCAGCCAGGCCGACGCGCTCGCCGCAACGTTGGCAGGCTCCGGGCGGCGGTTGACTGGCGTTCTGTTGATAGACGTGTCCGACGAGCAGGTCATACGACGGCTCGCCGGCCGGCGCGTGTGCCTGAAGAACGGTCACGTGTACCACCTCGAGTTCGATCCCCCCAAGCGCGATGGCGTGTGCGATCAGGATGGCTCGAGGCTGATTCAGCGCGACGACGACAAGGAGGAGACGATTCGCCGGCGCCTGGAGGTGTATGAGCTCCAGACCGCGCCCTTGATCGACCACTACGAGAACGCGGGCCTGCTGCGTCGCTTCGACGGGCAGCGCGATCCCGACGAGGTCCACGACCACATTCGGGCGACCGTGGCGACGCTGCGCCTGGAGGACGAGCTCTGAAGATAAGCTCCAAGAGTGATCGTCAAGAAGTCGCCCGAGGAGATCGAGAAGATGGCTGCCGCCGGGGCGATCCAGGCAGCGACACTCGACCTCATGGCGAGCAAGATCCGTCCCGGCGTGAGCACCGAGGAGCTCGACGTCGCCGCCGAGCGCTTCATCCGCTCTCAGGGCGCCACGCCGACGTTCAAGGGGTATCGCGGATTCCCGGGCTCGATCTGCGCGTCCCCGAACTCGATGGTCGTGCATGGCATCCCGGGGCGCTATCGACTGAAGCGCGGGGACATCCTGTCGGTGGACATCGGCGTGACACTCGACGGATGGGTGGCAGATGCGGCCCGCACCTTCCCTGTTGGGGAGGTCACGCCGCTCGCCCATAACGTGCTGCGTGCCACCGAGCAGGCGTTGCACGCCGGGGTGGAGCGGTGCACGGCGGGCAACCGCATGGGGGACGTGTCGAGCGCGATTCAGCGTGTGGCCGAGGGCGCCGGCCTGTCGGTCGTGCGCTCGCTCGTCGGCCACGGGGTCGGCAAAAGCATGCATGAGGACCCGCAGGTACCCAACTATGGGAGCGCCGGCAAGGGCCCGCTCTTGGAGGAGGGCATGGTGCTCGCGATCGAGCCGATGACCACCGCCGGGCGCCCAGCGGTGCGCGTCGCGGGCGATGGCTGGGCGATCTTCTCTCAGGACGACTCGCTTGCGGCGCACTTCGAGTTCACGGTGGCTATCGCCAGCGAGGGACCCCGTATCCTCACGCCGTGGCATCTTCCCGCTCACGAGCGCGGTTGCGGCCCGGTGCGCGACCAGGCTACGGCATCGGCGACATAGTTGCTACCATCCGCTGTCCTGCTCAAGTGCGCCGGAAGCTTGGCGCGTTAGGGCAAAACCACGACGCGGTAGCGGCGGCCGGAACGGCAGCCAGAGCCGGGTCGCAGGCACCAGCCGAAAGGGATCATGAAGGTAAGACCGTCGGTCAAGCCGATGTGCGAGAAGTGCAGGATCATCCGCCGTAACAAAACGGTGCTCGTGATCTGTCAGAACAAGCGCCATAAGCAACGGCAGGGCTAGCCGGATGGCACGTATCGCCGGGGTCAACCTCCCCTTGAACAAGCGCACCGAGATCGGCCTGACGTACATCTACGGCATCGGTCGCGCCACCTCGAACAAGATCCTGAGCGAGGTCGACGTCAGTCCCGAGACCTATATCCGCGACCTCACCGACGACGAGGTTTCCCGCCTGCGCGATGAGATCGACCGCTCGCTGACGGTCGAGGGCGACCTTCGCCGCGAGCGCTCGCAGGACATCAAGCGTCTGCAGGAGATCGCGTGCTATCGCGGTCTGCGTCACCGCCGCGGTCTGCCGGTGAGGGGACAGAAGACGAAGACCAACGCGCGCACCCGCAAGGGCCCGAAGCGGCTGCAGGTTGCGGGCAAGAAGAAGGTCCGCTGATGGCGGCCCCCAAGCGCCCTGGCCGCGGGCGGCGCAAGCAAAAGAAGAACGTGCCGATCGGCCAGGCCCACATCAAGACTTCGTTTAACAACACGATCGTCTCGCTCACCGATACCCAGGGCAACGTGCTTGCCTGGGAGTCCGCCGGCGGCGCCGGCTTCAAGGGCTCGCGCAAGTCGACTCCGTTCGCGGCCCAGGTCACCGCCGACGCGGCCGCTCGCAAGGGCATGGACCAGGGGCTTCAGAAGGTCGAGGTCTACGTCAAGGGCCCGGGCTCGGGCCGCGAGACGGCTATTCGCTCGCTTCAGGCCGCCGGACTAGAGGTGACCGGCGTGAAGGACGTGACCCCCCAGGCCCATAACGGCTGTCGTCCGCGCAAGCGGCGGCGCGTATAGACAACTTGATCGTAGAGAGCTAGGTCCATGGCAAGAGACACAGGCCCACAGTGCAAGCAATGCCGTCGCGAGGGACAGAAGCTGTTCCTCAAGGGCGAGCGCTGCCTCACCGACAAGTGCGGCGTGGAGCGGCGCTCCTACCCGCCCGGAGAGCACGGCCGCGGACGCCAGAAGCAGAGCGAGTATCGCCTGCAGCTGCGCGAGAAGCAGAAGGCTCGTCGCTACTACGGGGTGCTTGAGAAGCAGTTCCATGGTTACTACGAGAAGGCTTCGCGGCAACCCGGCATCACGGGCGAGAACTTGCTCGCGCTGCTCGAGTGTCGCCTCGACAACGTCATGGTGCGCCTCGGATTTGCCGCCTCGCGCAGGCAGGCGCGTCAACTCATCCGGCACGGTCATTGGACAGTGAATGGTCGCCGGGTGGATATACCCAGCTACCAGGTCAGGCCTGGTGACGTGATCGCGATCAAAGCGGAGACTCCGGCTATGCAGGTGGTAAGGGACGCCACCGAGCTCACCGGACAGATCCCCGCGTGGCTCCAGGCCGACCACGAGTCGCTCACGGCCAAGGTGCTGCGCAAGCCGGAGCGCCGAGAGGTTGCAGCGCCGGTGCAGGAGCAGCTCATCATCGAGCTGTACTCGAAGTAGACGCTTTCCCCCGCCGACGCCTCTTGTGGGGGTGTCGGTGTGCCAGAGCCGGGCTCTCACGAGGCTCGGTTTGACACCAACACGACGTTAGGACCCCGATGCTCGACTTCCAAATCCCCCGGATCACCAGCGAGTCCGTGGAGCAGAACCGTGGCACGTTCACCATTGAGCCGCTCGACCGCGGATTCGGTTACACGTTCGGAAACTCTCTGAGGCGTGTCCTACTCTCCTCGCTCGCCGGCGCCGCCGTCACGAGTGTGCGCATCGAGGGCGTGGCGCACGAGTTCTCCACGGTTCAGGGCGTCAAGGAGGACGTGACCGACATCGTGCTCAACCTGAAGGGCATCGTGTGCCGCATGCACTCCGATGCAAGCGAGGTCGAGGCGCCGCTCGTCGTGACCGGTCCCGGGGAGATCACGGCCAAGGACATAGATCTGCCCGCGGGCGTTGAGATTCTCAACCCGGAGGTGCACATCGCGACGCTCGAGAAGAAGACCAAGCTCGAGCTCTACATGACGATCGGTCGCGGCCGCGGATACAGGGCCGCCGAGGAAAACAAGTCGGCCGACCAGCCGATCGGGGTGATCCCGATCGACTCGATCTTCTCGCCCGTGCGTCGCGTCGCCTACGCCGTGGAGCAGGCGCGGGTGGGACAGAAGACCGATTTCGACAAGCTTACGCTCGACATCGAGACCGACGGCTCGATCGAGCCGCAGGCCGCTCTGCGCGAGGCAGCCGAGTTGCTCATCTCCCAGCTTGCGATCTTCACCGACGCGGACCGCATCCAGGAGTTGCGGGCCGTTCCCGGCGGCCAGCTTGACGGCCACGGTCTCGCGGTCGGAGGGGCCGGGGCTCCCCCGGCACTACAGGGCGAGGAGTGGAGCATCCTGATTGAGGAGCTCGAGCTCGGGGTGCGCTCGTACAACTGCCTCAAGCGCGCCGGCATCCAGACCGTGGGAGACCTCATCTCCAAGTCCGAGGGCGAGCTCAACGCGATCCCGAACTTCGGCAAGAAGTCGATCGACGAGGTTATCGAAACCCTCGAGGCACGCGGACTGCACTTGCGTCAAGATTAGGTTCTTATGAGGCACCAAAAGACCAGGAACAAGCTCAGCCGCGATTCGGCGCATCGCAAGTCCTTGCTCATGAACCTCACCAAGGAGGTGCTCGAGCACGAGCGCATCAAGACGAGCGAAGCGAAGGCCAAGGCTGTCAAGCCCGAGATCGAGAAGCTGATCACGCTGGCCAAGCGCGGTGACCTGCACGCTCGCCGCCAAGCGCTGTCGGCGCTCTCGCAGGACAAGTTCGCCGTGCACAAGCTGTTCACGGAGGTCGCCCCCCGCTATGCCGAGCGTCCGGGCGGGTACACGCGTATCCTCAAGCTCGGGCCGCGTCGAAGCGACGCGACCGAGATGGTTTACCTCGAGTTGGTCTAGCGCCGCGCGCGCATCGCATACCCCTGGTGGGGCACAAGTGGTCTCAAAGCTCACGCTGCAATACGACGGGACCGAGTTCATGGGGTGGGCATGCCAGCCGGACATGCGCACCGTACAGGGCGAGTTGGAGCGGGCGCTGCGCACTGTGCTCGGTGAGAACGACGTGAGCGGTGAGCCGCTGAGCGTGACCGTGGCTGGACGTACCGATCGTGGCGTCCACGCGTGGGGGCAGGTGGCCAGCTATCGTCACGAGGCGGTCGATCCCCGGCGACTGAACTCGCTGTTGCCCCACGACATGGCGGTGCTCAGCTGCGAGCCCGCGGCCGACATGTTCGACGCCAGGCACGATGCCATCGGCAGAACCTACTGTTATCGCGTGCTCGTGAGGCCCACGCGCGACGTGTTCGAGCGCGGGCGTGCCCTGTGGTGGCCGCGGGAGCTCGACCTCTCCCTCTTGGAGGAGTGCGCGAAGCTCCTCCGCGGGAGCCACGACCTCACCGCGTTCACACCCACCGAGACCGAACACAAGAGCTTTGAGCGCGATGTGACCAGCGCTCTGTGGCGCGCCGAGGGGGACACGCTGGAGTTCTGGATCGAGGCGCGCACGTTCTTGCGGCATATGAACCGGGTCCTGGTGGGCACGATGCTCGAGGTTGCCGCGGGACGGCGCGAGCTTGCGGAGTTCGCCGAGTTGTTGGACGGCAGGCCCCGCTCGCACGCCGGTCCAACCGCGCCGGCGCATGGCCTTGCGCTTGCCTCGGTGACCTATCCCGTCGGCTGAGCTCCGCGCCTCCAGGGGGCGTTATCGGGAACGGACATGGCAGGCCCTGCAGTGTTCCCGAAACGACTTGCCCCACGCGCGCGGCGGGAGTCCTATCGGAACGGGGACAGGTGGGCCGGCAGTCCTCTGAGACGACTCGCCACACGCGCGTGGGGGGGCCCGTCATTTTTCGAGAAGGGACCGCACCGAACCCTATGCTGGGGGAGACATGCTGAACGTGCTGCTCACGAACGACGATGGGATCGAGGCCGACGGACTACAGGCTCTGCGCAGGGCCTTGGTCGAGGTAGAGGGGGTACGCCTCGTGACGATCGCCCCGGACGGCAACCGCTCCGCGATGGCGCGCTCGATCACCACGCGACGGCCGCTGTGGGTGGAGGAGGTGTCCTTTCCTGACGGCACCGTCGGCTATGCCACGGACGGCACCCCAGTGGACTGTGTGCGTCTCGCCCGACTCGGCCTGGTGGACGGCTTCGACGCGCAACTGGTAGTTGCGGGCATCAACCACGGTGCCAACCTGGGCGATGACATCACCTACTCGGGCACCGTCGCGGCGGCCCTGGAGGGGGTCGTGCTCGGACTGCCCGCGATAGCCGTCTCCCAGCAGTCCAGGGGACGCTCGCTCGATTTTCGCTACGACGGCGGCTTTGACTTTGGCGTGGCCGCCACCTTCGTGGCAAGGCTGGTGGAGCGCCTCGAGGAGGTGCCGATGCCGGCGGGCACCTTGCTCAACGTAAACGTCCCCGCGGGGGAGCCTGATGGGATCGAGGTGGCGAGCCTCGGCAAGCGCATCTATCGCGACGAGCTCAAGGTGGCTCCGCACGCCGACGGCTCGCCCACGCGTCAGCGCTACTGGATCTATGGCGCCGATCCGGGCTTCCACGACGAGCCGGGCACCGACCTGGCCGTGGTCGCCGAAGGTCGCATCGCCGTGACCCCGATCCACTTCGATCTGACCGACCGTCGGGGACTGGAGGCCTTGCGCGAGTTCGACCTGCAAGCGCTGCTCGAGCCCGTGCTCGACGGTCCGAGCGCGTGAGCGGACCGTCCAAGAAGCGGCGACCGCCGCAGCCACAATCCACCGTACAGGCCCCGTCCACCGCGGGGTCTGGCGCGCCGGAGTCCTCAGGCGAGGAGGAGGAGGAGGCTATGGTCGAGGAGCCCACCGCCGAGCCCTCCAAGCAGGTATGCGCGCGCGCCGCCGAATTGCGCAAGCAGCTCGAGCATCACGGGTACCGCTACTACGTACTCGACGATCCCGAGATCGCCGACGACGCCTATGACGCGCTGCTGGACGAGCTGTGCGCGCTCGAGGCCGAGTTCCCGCGGCTTCAGACCCCGGACTCCCCGACGCAGCGCGTCGGCGGGGAGCCGGTGGGGCGCCTGGAGAAGGTCGAGCATCTCGAGCCGATGCTCTCGCTAGACAACGTTCGCGGCGAGGATGAGCTGAGGGCGTGGGTGGCGCGCATGAAGGCCCACCTGGGTCGCGAAGGGATCGTAAGGACGCGCTTCGAGTATGTGGTCGAGCCGAAGGTGGACGGCCTTGCGGTGAGCATGCTCTACCGCGATGGCGTGCTCGAGCGAGGCGCCACACGAGGCAACGGAGAGGTGGGGGAGGACGTGACGCATAACCTGCGCACGATCGGGTCGATTCCCCTTCACATAGAGGACGCCCCGCCGTTGCTCGAGGTGCGCGGCGAGGTGTACATGTCGCTCGAGGACTTCGCATCGGTCAATGAGCGGCGCGCTGAAGCCGAACTGTCCACATTCATGAATCCGCGCAATTCGGCCGCGGGCGCGGTGCGCCAACTGGACCCCTCATTGATGGCCGAACGCCCGCTGTCGATGTGGGCCTATCAGGTTGGGGTCGCACCGGATCTCTCCTTCGAGACCCACTGGGAGGCGCTGGAGTGGTTGCGTGGGCACGGCTTTCGTGTGAACCGCGACATCCAGCGGATCAAGACCGAGGATGAGGTGATCGCGCAGTGCCTGCGATGGCAGCAGCGCCGCGGCGAGCTCGACTTCGAGATCGACGGCGTGGTGGTCAAGGTGTCAGACCTTCGTCTCCAGCGACGCCTTGGCTCGGTGGGCCGCGACCCGCGCTGGGCGGTTGCCTGGAAGTTTCCGCCCACCACCGCGCTCACGCGATTGAACGCGGTGATGTGGAACGTGGGCAAGTTCGGCGATCTTCGTCCCTACGCGATGCTCGAGCCGGTCGCGGTGGGGGGAGTGACGATCAAGCTGGCCACGCTCCACAACGAGGAGGACATCGTCCGCAAGGACATCAGAGCCGGGGAGGAGGTGATCGTGTTGCGCGCGGGCGATGTGATCCCGCAGGTGGTCTCTCCGGCGCCGCACGTGGCCGAGCACAGCGATCGCCCGCCCGTGACAAGGCCGCCCAAGCGCTGCCCCTTCTGCAAGACCCCGACCGTCAAGCCCAAGGAATCGGTGTTCACGACCTGTCCCAACCGCGATTGTCCCGAGCGGGTATGGCAGCTGCTCAAGCACTTCGTGGGGCGCGCGGCGATGGACATCGACGGCCTCGGGGAGAAGCAGGTGGCGTTGCTCCAACAGCGCGGGCTCCTCAGGACAGCCGCCGACTTCTATCGCCTGCATGAGCGCCGCGAGGAGTTGCTCGAGCTGGAGGGATTCGGGGAGCTGTCGGTGGGCAAGCTGCTCGAGGCGATCGAGGCCTCCAAGCAGCGGCCGTTTGCGCGCGTGTTGTTCGCGCTCGGGATCGAGGAGGTCGGCGAGGTCACCGGGCGCAACCTGGCGATGCGCTTTCGCAACATTGTCTCGCTCATGGACGCCAGCGAGGAGGAGATCGCCGAGACACCTGGGATCGGCGAGAAGATGGCCGCTTCGATCGGTGCGCAGCTCCACGACGAGCGCATGGTGGCCCTGATCCAGGACCTGCGCGACATCGGGCTGCGCTTTGCGCAAGCCGGTCCGGCCCCGACGAGCGGGCCCTTGGCGGGCAAGACGGTGGTGCTCACCGGCACGCTGCCAACGCTCTCGCGCGAAGAGGCCACCGATCGCGTACAGGCGGCCGGCGGGCGCGTCACGAGCGCCGTCTCGAAGAAGACCCACTTCCTGGTCGCGGGCGAGGCGCCGGGCTCAAAGCTCGAGAAGGCCGAGCGGCTGTACGTACGGGTGCTCGACGAGCGCGGCCTGTTGGACCTGTTGGGGGACGCCTAGCGGGACTTTCCGGGCACGGGCTCTGACTGGCGGTTGAGCGGCGGCTGGTGTCGCGTCGATTTCCGCTTGCCTGTTGGGTTTGTGGGCTGTTGTGGGCCGGCCGCAAGGGCGGTTTTAGCGTGT
>JBARJU010000176.1:0-1585 GCA_049800435.1 Solirubrobacteraceae bacterium | reverse complement strand
GACATGCGGTGCGCGACGATGAACAGCGTGAGCTCGTCCCGCAGCGCCGCGAGCGACTCCTGGATGAGGGTCTCGGAGTGGGGATCGAGCGCGCTGGTGGGCTCGTCGAGCACGAGCACCTCCGGGCGCGCGGCCAGCGCGCGAGCCAGGCAGATCCGCTGCTGCTGGCCGCCGGAGACGGCGTCGGCGCGCGGGCCGACGATCGTGTCGTAGCCGGCGTCCCATCCGCTCACGTCGTCGTGGATGCGGGCGAGCCGGGCGGCGCGGCGCACCGCCTCGTCATCGAGGTCGCGGAAGAACCTGATGTTCTCAGCGACGGACGCGTGAATCAGGCGGGGCTCCTGCGGGACGTAGGCGACCAGCCGGCGCCAGTCCGCGCGGGCGATCAAGTCCGCGGGGATGGCGTTGACGAGGTAGCGACCCTGTCCGGGGGCACGCAGCCTGAGCAGGATCTGAACGAGCGTGGACTTGCCCGCTCCCGAGGGACCGACGATCCCGACGGTCTCCCCGCGAGCCACCTCGAAGCTGATGTCCGACAGCACCGGTCGCTGTGGCTGATAGGCGTAGCCGACACCCTCGAAAGCCAGTGCGTGGACCCTGCGCAACAGGATTCGCCCCACCGGCGGGGCGCTCTGCCGGTAGCGTCGCTCGGCGTCCTGGGCGCGTTCGATGAAGGGCAGCGATTGCGAGAGGCCCTGGTAGCTGGCCTGCGACTGCTGCCCGTACTGGGCCGCGCGCACGAGCAGCAGGAAGACCGCCCCGAGCGCGGCGCCATGACTGGCGCCCGTTATGTAGATCCCGAACAGGCCGGCCACGAACAGGACATAGATCAGGCTTTGGAACAGGTTCGGGATCAGCTTGGCGAGCACCTGGGTGTGAAAGAAGAGTCGCCGAGCGCCCCCGACGAAGCCGTCGATGCGTTCGCGCTGAGCGTCCGCGACGCCAAACACCTGGGTCTCCTCGGCCAGGCGGATTGCCTCGCTGATGCCACCGGCGTAGCGCATCTGCGCCTGGGAGAGCGCCCGCGCGCGCTTCACCCCGATCGACCTCAGGGGTCGCAGGCCGGCGATCAAGAGCAGGGAGACGCTTAGCACGATCACGGCGGCCTGAACGTTCAGGGCGATTGCCGTGACCATCAGCACGAGGAACGCGAACGAGGAGGTGACGAGCGAGGTCGCCTGCAGGGCCCCGGAAGTGGCCTGCATGACCTGACTGGTCATCGTCTCCTGCAACTGCCCCTCGCGGTCGCGCGACTGCACCTCCCAGGAGGCGCGGGTGAAGGCGTGGAAGAGCTTCGTGCGCAGACGCGCCTGCACGTCGGCGGCGATCCGCGCCGGCAGGATCGAGATTGGAAACTGAAGCGCGAGTCGCAGCAACGTGAAGGCGAACGCGACCGCGACCAGCGTCCCGACACCTGCAAGCACGTGAAAGGGACCGACGTCGAGATGCACGCGCCGCTGTCCGTTCACAAGCGCGGCGGCGACCTGGGCGATCGTCCCGAGCGTGGCCGCTTCGGCGAAGCCGGAGCAGATCGAGGTGAGCGCGAGCGCGAACACCAGCCCGCGCCGCTCTCCCAGGAGGGCAC
>JBARJU010000175.1:0-2457 GCA_049800435.1 Solirubrobacteraceae bacterium | reverse complement strand
CTCCGTGGTCGACGTTGCGATAGCAACGCCGACCTTCGACAGCCCGCCTATGTCCCCTCGCGCCGCAGCCATGCCCGGCACCAATTCGGAATCAGTCATCTAGAATCGGCCTGCGACGGTACTCGCGCCCACAAGCGAAGGATCGATCCCCTTGGATGCAGACAAAGCGCTACACTGCGCTTTCGATGCAGAGCCCCCAAGGTATTGGCGAATCCAGCACAGAAACGGCTCCGAGGGACGAGTTCGAGACATTCGAAGTGGCACTTCGAACGCTGTCCGAGCACGTGCGGACCGACGACGTTTTCGCACATGAACTGTACGGCGCGCTTTGCAACATGCGCTGGCGCCGCCGAGACGCCGACACAGAGCCCGTTTCGATGAGTTGGCGTTATGCCGGCGGCGTCGTCGCCCACCTTGCCTGCAAGGGAGGCTGCTACCTCGACTACTACTGCTCTGGCAACGAGGGCGTCGTTTCCGCACGCATTCGAGATGCCCTAGGCGCACTGGGGTGGATTCCAACTCCGTGGCCGAAGGACGAACAGTGAGCGACCGAGCAACCCCGGCAGGTCACTGGCCGCGCAAGGGGTCCGGGTCAAGGTCTGCGTAACTCCGAGCATGCACATCCGTCGCTATGCCCACCCCCTGATGGCGACGCCACTACACACCGACGGCGAAATCGAACAGGCAGCGCAACTCTTTGAGCGACTGACTGACGCGATCAACCCCAACGCCCCGACCGCTTCCCCCGCGGCCGGGCTTGCGGCAACGTCCGAAAAAGTGGAGAGGGCCGTACGTTGCGCAAACCCCGTGGTCGTGCGAGCGCAGATGCTGTGCCTGGTGTAGCCGGCATGCGTTGAGGAAGGCGGTCAACGATATCGTCCGTCAGACAAGCTATATTGTCTAGGTGCGGATCGGCGAGCCAGCGCGAAAGCACGGGATAACCGACCCGGACATATGGCATGCCGTTCGCAACGCGATGAGACGAATACATCTCGATGACGACCTGACGATGCTCGTCGGCCCAGCAACGGACGGGGCATTGCTCGAGATCGGCATCCTCGACATAGAAGGCGACGACCCAGTCGTGATCCACGCCCAGCCCCTACGACCAAAGTTCCACCGCTTTCTCGGATGAGGTGACAATGACCCGCCACACAGACAAGGAAATCGGGCAGGCCGCGAGCCGTTTTGAGCAGCTGGCCGACTCTCTGGACCCGGAAACAGCCCAAGTCGAAGGCACCGACGACCTCCGCGAGATCGCCACCGCCGCTGAGGCCGTGCGAGCCGATGATGCCCGCTTGCGCGAGGCCGTCGTCTTTGCTCGGGCACACGGTCGGTCCTGGAACCACATAGCGCTAGCTCTCGGGGTCTCCCGACAGGCGGCCCGACAGCGATTCGCCGACAAGGCACAGGCATGATCGGGCCACCGACCGCTCCCCCGCGCCCCAAAACCCCCACCCGATGATGGCTGGCTAGTCGGCTCCGTGGCTCACCACTGCCCGAGGGCTGCAGCAAGCGACTGGCAGGCGTCGGACGCCGCGATCAAACTGTGGATCGACTCTGAGAAGCCGCGCCATTCCTTGCCCGGGACGCGGATCACTGCAAGCCGCTCTGGCACGCCGGACTCGATCAAAAGCCCCCTCACGTCTCGGAGCAAGCGACGCGATTTGATCTGGCTGCGATCGAAGTCACGGGACGATGCGAGTTCCTCCTGGTCGTCGGCCAGAGTCCGATAGGACTGTCCCGCAGCGTGAAGGCCGTCAATCGTCAGCATCCGAAAGTGCGTCCCCTCTTGAGCCCTTAGCTCGGCTGCTTCCGCATCCCCCGCAAGATCGGCCGCTTGCTCGCGCTCCGCCGCCCGCAGCATCGCTCGGAGAGCGGCGGCAGCAAAGTCGATGCTCCTGAAACCCTGCAGAGCATGCTGAACCATCCCATCCTCGACATCAAACCTCCTGGTGGGATGCAGGTGCGACCGCTTGAGACGCACGGCAAGCCCGTAGTCCCGGTCGGGAGGATCATTACCGAGCCACTCCATCGCCGGAACCAGCAGCCGCTCGCCTGCGAGCCCAGTAAGAAAGAACATACCGGCCAGTGGCGCCCAATGCTGGCCAGCAACCGCCCCAACCGCTGTGACCGCGCCAGCAGTGTCACGCAGGTTTCTGGATCCTCGTGCTACCGATGACGCCGCCGCGCCGGCATCAATCTTTACGAACGTCGGGACGACCGCCGGCACAGACAGCATCCTACCGTCGTGGGAACCGTTCGTACTGCCGGACAGCGCAGGCAGCTACATAGCCGCCCCTACGTCAACTTGATCTGTCCGACAGATCGCCTAGATGACTGATTCCGAATTGGTGCCGGGCATGGCTGCGGCGCGAGGGGACATAGGCGGGCTGTCGAAGGTCGGCGTTGCTATCGCAACGTCGACCACGGAGGTGGCCTCGTGCACGCCGACCT
>JBARJU010000174.1:0-20604 GCA_049800435.1 Solirubrobacteraceae bacterium | reverse complement strand
ACGAGCATCCATCTTCGGTTGACGCTGCCCTCGCGGAGTTAGGTCATACGGCCGCATCGGCGAAAATTCCCCGCCAGCACTGGGGATAAAGTCCCTATCACCCCGCCGATCCGGAAAGTCCCGCTAGTGTCAGGCAGCCGTGGAACCCAGGATGAACGTACACTGCGGTTGCCACGACCAATCCCAGCCGTCCCCACGATGAGCGCCCCACGACGTAAGCACTCATGTCGTTCGGTAGGCCCACGAACTCAAGCGTCGAGGCAAGTACAAAGTGCCGGGGGTGGAGCCACAGCTCCTCCCCAAACGGCACCACCACACGCTCCTGCTGCTCATCGACATCTTGTTGACTATCTAATCTAGGATCTAGTCCAGGCTTACGGGTGCGGTGCAGCAGCAGGAACTCTGTCCCCAGTCGGAGATCGATTGCGCCGCGTCCCACCTGCCCTGGGTCCAGGAGAGGCGTGATGATCAAACGTCGATCGAGATCCTCCTCGGCGAGGGCGCGCTCGATGTCATCTCTTCCGAGGACGTTCATAGCGCCCATGCTGCGGAGACGACGCTCATCTCGATCGCCTTGCCGACGAGATCCTGAAGACGGCTGTCGGACAGCGCGGTCACAATCCCCTCCGGTGAGTCGCCGTGCTCTCGCAGTCCCTCCTGCCAGCCTCCGAGAAGGATCGACCTCGGCTGGAGTGCTCTGGTCAAGCCGACGGGGAGGATGAGTCGCTCCAGCAGCTGGGCCGCTTCATCACCCTCAGGTTCAGCGATAGAACGGTCAAGCGTGTCCGGTCCGGCGCGGGCGATTGCCGCATCCTGCAGCACGTTTGCGTGGGTGAGAAGCTCGTCGCGCAGGAAGTTGAAGTGCGTTGGAAGTGCCGCACCTGCGTCGGCCGCTATCGAGTCGAGCCACATGGTGACGTTAGGTGCTACCCGCTGCATGTAAGGCCGCCATCCTCGTCGATCAAGATGGTCAATCGCAAATCGAAGCCGCAGCGTGTTGGGCGGGTGGGACGGTCCTGGCTCGCCATAGGAGAGCGGGACCACGAACGGGACGAATGCCCACAGGAATGCTGGTCCCATGGCCTCGATCGCGAGATGGTCGCAGAGCAGCTCCTCGACCCATCCGCGAAGGTAGGTGCGCAGTGTCCCAGCAATCGTCGATGGGGATGATGTCCACGTGGTACCCATGGTCACCACAGCGGTTTGGAAGGCGGTGACGAAGGCGGCGTCGGCGCTGAGCGCGGACTCGACCTGCTGCACCAGGTCATGCTCGTTGACGCTTGCATGACCAAGCTCGTGGGCAAAGATGGGGTGTATCAGCAGCCGGTCACTGTCTGTCAGCGGGTAGTTCAGGACGATCGGACGACGGGTTGCTTTCGCCTTAAATCCGGACGTGGAGTCAATGACAGCGCCAAACGGCCAACTCGTCGTCGAATACATGTAGTCGGCGTTGGGTACGACGACGAGGTCCACATCCGCTCCGACCAGGACGCGAGCGCATTCCTCGGTCATATACAGGCTGCCGAGGTTCAGCGTTGGCGACCGAGTGGCCGCGAGCCAGGGAAGTGCTGCGTGGGCTCCCCGAAGTACCACGATGCTCTGGCGAAGGCTGCGGGCGAACGCGCTGCGGACAGCCTGCGGCGTTTCCGCCGCAGGCTGCTGCTGTATGCGGTGCTCGACTGCCCCCAGTAGGTCGAGCACGTGGTCGCGTAGCGCAGATCCACGGTTGCCAGGGAGAGGAGCGAGGCGTGGATCGTCGCGTAGCGCCTCGACCTCGTGTGTGGCGCTAGCTACGAGGAGCTGGAGATCATTCGGGTCGCCGTCCACGAGCCCGGGTCCTTCCGTGAGGCCAGGACGGAGTTGCTCTCCACGAGCTGGACCTCCCCGACTGTGCCAAAGAAACTGAGTGCCGGCTCAAGCTGCTGCTCCTCTGCCCCGGTGAGACGTCCCTCTGCCGCCTCGTGGAGTACCTTCGCCATGGCCGACAATAGCTCTCGGACCTCAAGTGCACGATCCTCGTCGCTGAGCGCATGCTCCTGAGCAAACGTGGCGACAACGCTCAGCGCGGTGTCCGTAGCCGCGAGGTCGCGCGCCGAGCTTGGGGTCGACAGCGGTTGATCCGCCCGCGTCTGGGTGGCGACAAGGGTGCTGGCCGCATTTGTGAGCAGCCGTTGATCGGCTTCGCTCGGCATGTCGCTAGCGGTGGCGCGATGGAGAGCGAGAACGACATCGTCTGCCCACAGGCCGAGTGCGGCAGTGCTGCTCAGCTCCTCAAGGCGTTGGAGATCACGCATCTGCATAGACCCCTGACTTTATTGCCTGGACACCATGATAGAGCGGCTGTCTGTCGAGCTTCATGCCTACACCGTAGGATGTAGCACGGACGGAACTAGCACAATGGCCGCACGCTCGGACACTCAACTCAATGTGCGTCTCGACAAGCCGCATCGCGCGGTACTCGATGCAGCCGCATTCGTCCACGAAACGACCGCGGCACGGATTGTGCAAGAGCTCGCGGAACGCGCAATCGCCGACTACGAAAAACAGCCCACAGTGCAGAAGGCCCTTGAGGCTCGCGCCGAGCAGACGAGCGCAAACGCAGGAAAGCTGGCCCACCTTCCTAAAGATCGAGCGCGAAAGGTGAATGCCGTGCACCCCGAGTCCAGCTAGGGCACTTGTCCAGCGGATCGTCGACTCGACACTATCGAAAGCACGATCGCGGGTTGGCAGGCCCTGGGCGAACACGAACATATGTTCGCATATAAGCAGGACGCGACAGCCGCGACAGCCCGGATTACGTTTTCCGACCAACTTGAGGTTCAGGCGAATTCTGATCTGGCGCCCAAATCGACAACCAAGTGACCGGGACGAGGGCTGTAACGCTCGCCCGGCCGATGAGGCCGACGGAAAGGTCCTTCGATGCCAACGGGATCCGGCCTTGACGTGGGCGTGTTCTACGGCCTAGTGTCGGGTGTGGTGCCGTAGGCCGGGCTGCCCGGGTTGCGGCTGGAAATATTGTTGGTCGGGCGGGTGTTGGTGCACCCGCCCGACCGTTAGCACCGAAGATGAAGCCTTCGATGCTTGGATCACCGTAGCTTTTCTGCGGTCTGGTTGTCCATGCTCGCTCGCTCCTCTTCGGTGTTGGAACCGAAAGGAGCTGGATCATGGATGGTTCGTTGTTGAGGGTGCCGGCGCGGATGGTCGGCGAGGCTCGTTATGGCTTGCATAGCGTGTTGGGTCAGGCGGCGCAGGACATCTCGGTGGTTACCGACCGCAAGGGTCGCGAGTGTCGCGGGGAGTGGTATCGCGATCCTCTTGAACGGTTTGACCATGCGCGAGCCTTGTTGGATCTGTTGGGTTGGGGCGATCCCGGCCGTCCGACGGAGGTCCTGGTCGACGCTCGCGAGCACGGGTGGGCCTTGTTGAAAGGCTTGGAGGTCTCGCTGATCGTCGGCGATGAGGATCTCAACGAAGCCGGTCTCATCAACAGGGAGCGGGCCGCTACGGGCCGGTCATCGAAGGAGGGCGAGACGGTGTTGCGCGTGTCTGTCTTGCGGGAGTACGTCACGGCGGTAGGGGAGCATCTCGCCGGGCTGGGATCGCGCGGGGATGGTTCGGAATGAGTCCTTGGGGTCGGGATCGGCTCACCGATCGCGAACGGTTGATGTTCGCTCTGCGGGCGGCGGAGGGCTTGTCCTTTCGCCAGATCGGTGACCGCTTCGGCGTGAGTCCGGAGCGGTCACGACAGCTGATCAAACGCTACTGCCACGCAAACGGCGTTCCAGTACCATGCCGGCCGCGGCGCGATCCGAAACCCACAGCTCCAAGCTGCGGTGAGATTGCTCGTGACTCGCTGGCGGGCTGAATGGCAGTTCGATCTTTGGTTCGCCCTTTGGTTC
Organism: Solirubrobacteraceae bacterium; assembly: GCA_049800435.1. Lineage (GTDB taxonomy): Bacteria > Actinomycetota > Thermoleophilia > Solirubrobacterales > Solirubrobacteraceae > Palsa-744. The sequence continues at coordinate 16,705 of JBARJU010000174.1, read as the reverse complement.
GATCTCTAGTTCGATCTCTAGTTCGATCTTTAGTTCGCTTGGGCCTTGTGGCCGAGTGGCGGAATCCCCGCTTGGGGACTGCGATTCTGCAGGGTCTGATGTTGCCGACATCTATATATACGAGGTAATCCAATGGGAACCCAGCGAGGATGAACGGAGTGGGGTTTATCGTTCACGTGGTGACCAAGGACAGCCCTGGACCCGGTGTTCTCAGCCCGACCAGGATGCGGGCCGATCCCCCACCCAAGTACAACAGCCACACCGTCCGCGATTGAAGGGAGGTTCGTATGACCGGTCCTGCGCCCAAGGGCGGCTCACGGCGGATGAGGTGATGATCGCACCTGAGGTCGCCGGGGCTCTGCACGCGTCGTCGCGACCGTTGAAGATTGGGCGCGCCGAGGCATCCTGCCGAGTGTCAAGATCGGCCGGCGTAAACTCCGCATCTGCCGGAACATTGAAGCGGTGTTGATCGGAGAAGCGGGGGAAACCGATGACCGTGCCTTGTGAATGCGTTGGAAGGCCTCTTCGGGCGAATCGTTCAGTGAGCTATCGGAGCTATTTCTATTTGGAGGCCGGCAACGCGAGAAGGCCAATTACAACCGTAACCCACACCCCGAGGCCCCACTGGACCCACGCGCGCCTGCGATCCCAATGCGTCCTGGCCGTGTCGGGCAACTTCTCCAGAGGCGGAAACCAAAATTGGAGGGCAAGCCATGGCCAGTAAGTTCCACTCGCTACCAGGGCAAGATAGCCGGCCACTCCTATGCTGTCACGCACCGCCCGCGACCATCCGGTGTGAATACTCCAGTGCGCCGGTATGACACGGCTATCAAGCAACACGATTGTTGCTGCGTATAGGACGCCGAAAATCGGACCCACACGTCGCCAGTAACGCCGAGGATCTGGAGGTTCGGGTCCGAGGGCGCGCTCAACTACGACGCGCATCGTCTCGCGTTCCTGCATAGTCCCCGAGTGGTAATACACGAAGAGCACCGGCTGCTGAGAATCAAGCCTGACTGACAACGACGTGTGCTCCCACTCCGACGGCTGCAACGAGACACTAATTACGTGCGACGAAAGCCAGCGTCCCTCGGTGAGTTCGTCACGCAGCTCCTGCAAGGAGTCGAGCTTCCCCTCGTGATCGCCGATCGTCACGCTAAGCGTCACGTCCGTGATGCCAATTGTCCGCATACAGTTCTCTAGAGCGCTCACGAGGTCAACGAACGACGAACGGGTGCCCTGCCACCGGCGGCGCACTGATGGCGGGGTTGTTTGCTCAAGCGGTGGCATCGAATGAGGATATTCGAGCCGCCGGGCGTCTCGGTGCGTATCGAGATCGTGGACTACGCCAGGGGTTCTTGCAAAGTCAATGCTGTGGCTGGTGCGATCGGTATGAACGCTGCGGTAAACGCCTGTGCCTGCTCGGACGCCGGCCGGGCGTGCAGATAGCGACTCGTGGTGGCAAGCGTGCTGTGCCCCATCGCCTTCTGAATTGTCACCACATCGACCCCGCGCATCGCCAGCAGCGAGCCGAACGTATGGCGTAGATCGTGGAAGCGCAGCGGCCGGACGCCGGCAGCGGTCTGCGCGCGACGGTAGCGCCGCCGCAGCGCAGAATCATCGAGCGGCCGACCGAGCACGTTGCAGAACACCAGATCGCCCGGGGTGGTGAAGTGCGCGCGCCGGCTCATGCGATCCAACGCGGCTGCCGCCTGGTCGGCGAGCGGTACACGCCGCATGTGCCCTGACTTTGTGGAGGACTCCACGCCCGCGCTCATGGCGCGGGCGATGGTCAGAGCGGAGCCGGCAAAGTCAACGTCGCGCCAGCGCAGCGCCAACAACTCTCCCTGTCTCAAGCCCGCATAGGCCGCGACCCGAACAATCTCGGCGTCCTGCCGATCCTCGGCGTTCAGCGCCTCGCGCTCCTGATCGCTGACGCTCAGTGCCGATCGGTCCCGGTGGCGACCGTCTTCGAGTGCGCGGGCTATCGCCTCGATTTCCTCCGGCGAGTAGAACACGAGCGCGCCGGGGTGCGGCTCGCGGCGTTTGTCCGCTCCCTTCGCCGGGTTAGCTGGCAGGGTGTACGTCGATGCCTTGCATCCATAGCCGAACACGGCGGCGATCACATTTCTGTGCTTGTTCACCGTCCGCGGCGAGGCGCCGGTCTCGCTGATCGTCGTCAACACGTCCTCGATCTCGCGAGTAGTGATCTTCGAGGCGGGTCGATCGCCGAGCGCGGCAATGACGTGTCCGAGCGTTACGCCACGGCCGCGTTTGTACGGGGTGCCCGGCTCGGCGAGCACCGAGCGATGACCGACCAGCGTGGACGGCTTCGCGCCGCGCACATCCTCCAGCCAGCGCAGGTAGGCATGGGCAACCTCGCGGAAGGTTGCGCCCTGCGTGCGGCGTTCACGCTCGACGCGCTCGATGTCTGCCGCCTCGGCGACGTACTCGGCCACGAGCTGCGCGGCAGCCACGTGGGCGGTGCGTTCGTCGTATGCGCCCTCGGGGACGCGCCCACGATGCCGCCGCCAGCCGTCTCCGTCAGGGTCGCGCTCAAGCCATGCGGGACCGATGCGCCGCTTGATCTGGCGGCCGCGGTATCGAAACTTGGCTTCGTAGAACGGCTGGCCCCGATACTCGCGGACGATGATGCTCGCCGTTGGATTCGATACTGACATCGAGCCGTCTCCGGTGTTTTGCCCCGGCGATCATGGGTTCCGCCCGGGGTCTCTAGTCGCTGTTGGGGGTCAGCTTAGCACGTGGGTACCACGTGGGTACCAGTGGGTCGTGGGTACCGCTTTGGGTACCAAACCAGCTTCAACCCGTGTGATAAAGCCAGGTGAGAGGGAGCAAATTGCCCCAGCCTGGGCGTCTCGGGGCGCGTATAGGGGCCTCTTAAGCCCAAGGTTGTTGGTTCGATTCCAACACGGCCCACTCTTCGCGCGTAAGCCTGCAAAACTCCTCGTTTGAGCCTAACCCTGGACAAACCGGAGGACCATATGGCCGAGACGCCGACACTGTTTGTTTGCCATGGCGACGATGGCGGCCCACGGATTCATCCGTGTCGTCGCGTACAGGAAGCCCTGCGCGCCGCAGGCATCGAGTACGACAAGGTGATTGCGGCTCATGGCAGCCCGATTCCCTTCTTGCGCAAGGGCTCGCGCGACGGGCTGCGAGAGGCGACCGGCGCGACGAAGCTGCCGGCGCTCAAGCTGTCTGACGGCAGGGTCATCGCCCACTCCCGCGCCATCCTCTCCTGGGTTGCCGAGCAAAAGTGATCGCGACGGTGCGTTCGGCGAGTGGTATCGATCTGTTCGCCGCGCCCAGTTGGCGACACGTGCCTGCCTGAGCTTGCGCCGGACTACGCCGTTCGCAGCTCGGGGGTCTGGTCTGCCGCCTCCGGACCGATCAGCGACTCGCGGCCAGCCTCGGTCCACACGATCTGCTCGCGGCCCGGTCCCACCCCGACCAGGGTCACCGGTGCGCCGATGTGCTCCTCGATGAACCGCAGGTACTCGCGGGCGCCATCGGGCAGGTCGGAGAGCGTGCGACACTCGCCGAGGTCCTCTTTCCAGCCGTCCAGCTCGGTGAGCTCGGCGGTCGTGTGGTGCAGGACGGTCTGGTGGTAGGGAAAGTCGTCGAACTGGGCTCCCTCGGCGCCGCGGTAGCTCGTGCACACCTGGATGCTCTCAAGGCCCGAGAGCACGTCGAGCTTTGTGAGCACGAGCGCCGTGAGCGTGTTCAGGCGTGCCGCATAGCGGAGTGCCACCAGGTCCAGCCAGCCGGTGCGGCGCGGACGCCCGGTGGTCGTGCCGAACTCGCCGCCGCGCCGTCGGATCGTCTCGCCCATCTCGTCGTGCAACTCGCTTGGGAACGGTCCGGCGCCCACGCGTGTCGTGTATGCCTTCGACACGCCCCACACCTCGTCGATGTCCTTCGGGCCTACGCCCGCCCCTACGCACGCCGCTCCCGACAGCGGGTTGGAGGAGGTCACGAACGGATAGGTCCCATGGTCGATGTCGAGCATCGCGCCCTGCGCTCCCTCGAAGATCACCTTCTTGCCTTCATCCAGCATTTCCCACATCAGCTTCGCCGTATCGGCGATGTGCTGCTCCAAGCGGTGCCCGTAGGTCAGGTACTCCTCGGTCATCGTGTGCAGGTCGAGCGTGGGGTCCTTCTCAAACGGGCGCAACGACAATCGCTTGGGTTCCATCGCAGCCACGATCTTCTTCTTGAGGATCTTCTCGTCGAGCAGGTCCTGAACGCGGATGCCCAGCCGCGCGGCCTTGTCGGCGTAGCAAGGACCGATCCCGCGTCTGGTGGTCCCGATCTGAAGGCTTCCGAGCTTCGCCTCGCCGGCTGAGTCCAGCAGCAGGTGGTAGGGCATGATGAGGTGGGCATTGGCCGAGATGCGCAGGCCGCTCACGTCCACGCGCCTGGCTCGCAACGCGTCGAGCTCCTCGATCAGCACCTTCGGGTCGATTACCACACCGTTGCCGATCACGCAGCGCTTGCCGGGGTACAGGATGCCAGAGGGGATCAGGTGCAACTTCCACTCCTCCTCCCCGCGCACGATCGTGTGTCCAGCGTTGTTGCCGCCCTGGAAGCGCACGACCGCGTCCCCGTGTTCGGCGAGCAGATCTGTGATCTTCCCCTTACCCTCGTCGCCCCACTGGGCGCCCACTATGACTATTCCAGGCATCGAGTCCCCAGTCTACGCAGGTGCCGCACGCTCAGGCGGGTTGCGCGTGAGCGTCGCTCATGTGTCGCTTAGGTCGGAACTCGCTCCGCTCGTCACGGCCGAACAGCCCTAGCGGCTCGCCGCATATAGCAAGCAGACGCGAGAGGGTCCGCTCGCCAAACTGCTCCCTGAGGTCGGGGATTTCAAGGTTGGTCGTCAACACCATCGCTCGCTCGTCCTCGTAGCGTGTGTTGATGATTGAATACAGTTGCTCCAGCACCCAATCTGTCTTGTTCTCCACTCCAAGATCGTCTATGTGCAGGAGATCGACGGAGGTGAGGCGCTCGAGGAAGCTCACCATGCCTCCGTCTGTCTCGATGGCGCTCCGGATCAGGTTGAGCAGCCTGGGCAGGGAGTAGATCGCGACTGTGCGTCCGGCGTCAATGGCGGACTTCGAGGCGAGCATCGCGAGAGTGGTCTTGCCTGTGCCAATGTCGCCTACAAGCCACATTCCCCGACCTTCGTCTAGACGTGCGTCGATGTTGCGTGCATAGGCACGCACCGCCGAGACAACCGCCTCTGGCATTTCTGGCACGGGTGGACGATCAAATGACACACCTCGATAGTGCTTGGGTAGGCGAGCCTCCAGCCCCGCGGCTCGCCTGTGAGCGATGCGCATAGCGCGGCAGCGGCAGTCTGACGCGGTGTTCGTGGACTCCTCGACCACGAACCCGCTCCCATCGCACAGGCCGAGCGGGCATGCGCCGGGATCGTGCGAGCCGCGGCTGAGAATTTCAGCGCTCATGTCGCATAGCGGCTCTCACCCGCGTAGTTCATGAACTTGGGATACTCCTTCTGGAAGGTGAGGGTTACCTTGCCCACCGCTCCGTTTCTATGCTTGGCGATGATCAGATCCGCCTCGCCGGGCCGCTCGGAGTCCTCGTTGTAGTACTCGTCGCGATAAATAAACATCACGAGGTCGGAGTCTTGCTCGAGGTTTCCACTCTCCCGTAGGTCCGAGAGCTGTGGACGCTTGTCCGGACGCGTCTCCACCGCACGGCTGAGCTGTGAGAGCGCGATCACCGGCACGCCGAGCTCGCGGGCCAGGATCTTCAGCCCGCGGCTCAATTCGCCGACCGCGGTCACACGGGAGTCGTAGCGGCTGTCGGTACGCATCAACTGTAGGTAGTCGATGATGATCAGCCCGAGGCCGTTCTCGCACTGGCTGTGCAACCGGCGCGCCTTGGCCCTGATCTCGAGCATGCCCACGTCGCTTGAATCGTCCACCCACAATGGCGCCGCCGCCAGCCGCTGGGAGGCCTTCAAGATCTTTGGCCACCGTTCTTCCTTGACGCGCCCCTTGCGCAACTCCTCGCCCTTGATGCGCGCCTGAGAGGCCACGAACCGCTGAGCGAGCTCAGCCTCTGCCATCTCCAGCGAGAACAGCGCCACGGGCCTGCCGTGTTCCACCGCCGCGTTCTCGGCGATGTTGCACACGAGTGCGCTCTTGCCCATCGCCGGTCGTGCCGCGATGATGATCAGGTTGCCTGGCTGAAAGCCGCCGGTAATCTCGTCGAGATCCTTGAAGCCCGAGGGTGCGCCCGTCAGCGATGTCCCTTCGATCGAGAGGCGGTGCAGCTTGTCGAGCTCCTCGTGCAGCACCTCCTCGATCGAGCGGAAGTCCTGTTGGCGATCGTCGCGCGCCACCTCGAGCATCGTCTTCTCGGCCAGCTCCACGAGCTCACGAGGGGGGCTCTGGCGCTCGAGCACGCTCGACTGGATGTCATACGAGGCAGCCAGCAGGCGCCGCAGCAGAGCGTTCTCGCGCACGATCTGCGCATACCGGCGTGCGTGGCCGGCGGCTGGCACGACCCCTGTCAACTCGTCGACCGCGGGCGGCCCCCCGATTTCCTGGAGCTTTCCGGTCTGACGCAGACGGTCGGTGACCGTTAGCACGTCGACCGGCTCCGACTCGTTGTACAGGCCCAGCATTGCCTCGTAGATGTGACCGTGGCGCTCGCGGTAGAAATCCTCGGGGCGCAGTCCCTCTTCGATCACAAGCGCATACAGCGACCGGTCGGACAGCAGGATCGCGCCGAGCACCGACTGCTCGGCGTCGAGGTTGTGGGGAGGGGCGATCACGCCCGCGGGCATGCTCGTGCCGTTGGCTGTGGCGACTGCGCTCATGGCTTGCGCGAGTCTACGTCGGACGGCTTGACGGTTCGGGCGGCGAACCCGCAATTGGGAGGGAAATCATTGCGTCTCAGGCTCACGAACACATGTTCGCAGGCGGTGCAGACCGCAAGATCCGGGGAGGCCGCGTCGGGGCTACTTCTGCGCGACGACCATGGTCTTGACGGTGGCCGTCACTCCATCGACGACCTCCACCACGACCATGTAGGTGCCGACGTTCTTGATCGGCTCGGGCAGGTGCACGTTGTTCTTGTCCGTGCGCAACCCGCGCGCGTCGCGGATCGCGGACGCGATGTCCTGAGCGGTGACCGAGCCAAAGAGGCGCCCGTCTGCGCCCGCCTGCTGAGTGATCGTGATAACCGTCTTGTTCAGCAGTGCCGCGTTGTCGTTGGCTTTCTCGGCGTACTCGCGTGCCGATCGCTCGGCCGCCTGCTGACGCTTGAGGATCACTTCGATTGCGCCTTTGGTGGCCGGCTGGGCGAGCTTGCGCGGGATCAGGAAGTTGCGCAGATAGCCCTTGGAGACGTCCACGACCGTGCCCTGCTCCCCGAGCTGCTCGACATCCTTTAGGAGTATCGCTTCGGGCATACCCGAACCCCTACCTGTCGCGGTCCCGGTCGCCGCGTTCGCGGCGCGGGTGGTCGTCGCGGCCGCCCTCGTTCACGTAGGGCAGCAGCGCCAACTCGCGCGCACGCTTGACCGCGCGTGCGATCTGGCTCTGGTGGCGGCGGCACGCGCCGGTGATCCTGCGTGAGCGGATCTTGCCCTTCTCGGAGATGAACTTCCGCAGCGTCGAGACGTCCTTGTAGTCGACCTGCTCGACCTTGTCGCGGCAGTGTTGGCAAGGCTTGCGCCTTCCGCTCCCGGACCCACCCTTCTTGTCTCGTCGTCGGACAGGCTTGCCGCGACCGCGCTTTGCCACTGAAAGATCCTTGCTGTCGAACTAGAATGGAATGTCGTCGTCCCCGGGTGCTCCGGAGACCGGTGCGGGCTGAAAGTCGCGGTCGTCGACCGGGACGTCGCTGCCCTGCGAGGCTCCTCCGCCCGCGAACCCTCCGCCGCCGGAAGGGTCTTCGCGAGACCCAAGGAACTGCACCGAGTCGGCAATGATATCGATTGCGCTGCGTTTTGTGCCGTCCTGGGCATCCCACTCGTGCCACTCGAGCCGCCCGTCGATCGCGACGGGGCGACCCTTGGCCAGGTAGCGGGCCGCGTTCTCGCCCTGATTGCCCCATACCGTCACGTTGAAGTAGTTGGGCTTGTCCTCCCACTCGCCGGTGCTCCCGTTCTTGCGTCGCGTGTTGCAAGCGACGCGCAGCTTGCACACTGAGGAGCCGCTCGGCAGCGAGCGCAACTCGGGATCGGCGGTCAGGTTCCCGGTCATCACGACTCGGTTGATGTTGGTGGCGGCCACTGCTCTGGTCCTTTCGCTGTATCTGTTGCCTCGGTGTCTCGCGGTCCGCGCCAGAGGCCTCGTGCGAGTCTAGAGAGATGGACGGGCGCGGTGCTGCGCGGGACGGGGTGGATGCCCATCCGAAGTAGCGCTCTTTGCGGCTTTGCGAGCGCTACTTCGACGGGTCGCCGCCGCGGGCTCGCGACGAGGTGCCGAAAATCTCGTCCCAGTACGGTGCGCTGATCCCGAAGCCCCTCGTCTCGTCCTGGAAGTGGTGGCGCATATGACGCTCGCGCAGCGCCCTTCCCACGCGCGACTGGGGGCGAAAGTGGTGGACGTAGTAGTGGAGCATGTCGTATGCGAGGTATCCGGCGAAGAAGCCGGCGCCAACGCCGGGGGCGTAGCGTTTGCCGAACATGACGTATAGCGCGCCGAACACGAGCGCTCCCAGCGGAATGCTCACCGCAGGTGGCATGACCAGACGCAGCGGATCGTTGGGGTGCTCGTGGTGGACGCCATGAATGATCCAGTGCAACCGCGCCCCAATCCCATGGTCGGGCTCGAAGTGGAACACGATGCGGTGCAGCCAATACTCGAACAGTGTCCACAGCGCGTAACCCGCCGCAAACAGCCCGAGCGCCTCGAGCGCGCTCACGAAAGACAGCTCCCAAGCCGCCAATCCCACGATCGCGGGTACGAAGATCAGGATCGGCACGGACGGATGTACCCGCGAGAAGGCGTCGAGCACGCGCGAGTCGAACATCGGCGGGGATGCCCGCAGCACGTCAGTCCTGCGCATGTTCGGCCCATCGCCGATCGGCTGCTCGCTCATGACGTCACCCCCACGGCCGTTGTCCTCAGAGGCCCCATACCTCCGAGTGTATTACGCGCCGTCCACCATCCCACTACCCCCAAGACCGGCCATCCACTCCTTAAGGGGCCTTACGCGACTGTCTGCCTGTCTGCCGTGTGCCCTCCGGGTGTGCCCCCGAGGGTGTGCCCGTCAGGGTGCTCCTCGTCCGGGGAATGCTCGCTTTCCTCGCGGGCGGGCGGCGCCGCGCCCGGGCGCATGTCCGGCGCCGCCGGTGTCCCCGGCTTGAGCTTGTTGATGCGAAAGCGGATCACTCCGTCGGCGATCTGAAGCATCCGGTTGAGTTCGGCTATCAACTCGCCGCTCGCCGCGTGGAACTGCAACAGGTGGTACTCGGCTGTCGTTTTGTGGTCGATCGGATAGGCGAGCGCGCGCTCTCCCCACTCGTCGTGGTGGACCACCTCGCCCTTGGAGGAGATCGCCTGACGGGCATCGGCCACGATCTTCGCGCGCACGGGCTCCTCTGTCTGCGGATCGAGCAGCAGCACAAGGTCGTATGTGGGGGCGGGCAGAGTCATATGCGCGGGACTACAAGCGGGCGGCGGATCATAACAAGAACGTGTAGCTGTCCCTTAAATGGGCTCAACGGTCGCCCGCTTCGCCTTGATGTCCGCCAGCTGCTCGTCGATCCAGTCCCCCGGGTCGCGCGAGGTCACGATCTCCACAAGCCCCCGCGAGCGGCGGGCACGCTCGGAGGAGGGCATGTCGAGCGCCGCGTGGATCGAGTCTGCCAGCTCTTGGATGTCGAACGGGTTCACCGACAGCGCATACTCGCCGAGCTCCTCGTGGGCTCCCGTGTTCTCGGAGAGGATCGAGACTCCCGCGCGCTCATTGACGATCGGCCCCTCCTTCGCCACCAGATTCATCCCGTCGAACATCGCATTCACGAGCAGCACGTCGTAGTGCTTGTAGGCCGCCATCGCCTCCTCGAGGTCGTCGCGCAGCTTCAGCTGGATCGGCATCCAATCGGGAGTGCCGTGGCGGTGGTTGACCACCGCCACGAGCGCCTCGATCCTCTCCAGGTACTCCGCATACTCGGGCACATCCGTGCGCGAGGGCATCAACTGCGCCATGAACGTCACGCGCTCGCGGAACTCTGGATGCTGGTCGAGGAACAGGTCGAACGCGGAAAAGCCTCGCAGCACGTTCTTTGAAAGGTCCGCACGATCGACGCGCAGGATCAGGAAGTCGCGCCGTCTGCGCAACAGCTCCTGCTCGAACTCCGCAACGCGCGTGCCCCCGGCCGTCGCGAGTGCCGCCTTGTGGTCGATCGGTAGCGGATAGGCCCGCACCCACACCTCGCGTCCCTCCCAGCCAACCACGCCCCGCTCGAAGTCCACCTCCAGGTCCATCAAGTCACGACAGCACTGCAGGAAGTTGCGCCTGTATGAGCGCGTATGGAAGCCGATGATGTCGTTCGCCAAAAGGCCCGCAAAGATCTCCTGCCTGATCCTCGAGGGGAGCACGCGCCATGAATCCGACTGAGTCCAGGGAATGTGGATGAAGTGGTGTAGGAACACATCCGGGCGCGCCCTGCGCACCAGCCCCGGCAGCGTGTACAGGTGGTAATCGTGGACCATCACCACCGGCTCGCGCTCGTGCTCGATCTCCTCCACCACCGCCCGCGCCAGGTCCTCGTTGACCGCGTTGTACCCGAACTCGAACGCCTCGATCTCCTCACGGCGGATGTCAGGGGCGTTCGAGAGGTCCCACAGGTAGTGCTGGATGAACCACAGCATCGGGTTGGCAAACACGTTGTAGAAGCGGTCATACGCCTCGGCGTTGCTGACCACCAGGCGCACCTGGTATTCGCCGCCGGCGGGGCTCCTCACCGGGAACGGCCGCGCTTTGTGTTCGTGGGAGACCTGCGCGTCATGCTCGTTCATCGCCGAGGCGATCCACACCGCGTCGCGGTGCGAGGCCAGTCCGGAAAGCGCCGTCACCAGCCCGCCCGTCCCGCGCTGCACCTCCCCGTCCGGGCCAAACGTCACAGGCCCCCGGTTGCTCACCAGCACCAGCGGCGAGCGCTGTGCCGGTGGGCCGCTCATAACTCGCCGAGGGCTGTGAATATCCGCAGGTAGTCCCGCAGGTAGCGGGGCGTGAGGAAGTGGCCGCGCACGTGCTCCTTGCCGCGTCTCCCCAGCGACTTGCCGAGTGCCGGGTCCTCCAGCAGATCGAGCGAGCGCTGCGCGCACTGCTCCACCGTCTCCACGAGAAAGCCCGTCACCCCATCCTCGACCTGGAGCGGGATCCCGCCAACGTTGCCGCCGATAAACGGCTTCGCCTTCCAGATCGCCTCGGACACCGTCAACCCAAAGCCCTCCCTCGTGGACTTCTGCACGACCACGTCGGCGTGCGACTGGAACGCATTCACCTCGATCGCCCCGACGTTGTTGAAGTTATTGAGGATGTGCACGTCCGGGTCGCCGTCGGCGTGGGCGATCGTCGCGTTGAAGAAGTCCCATCCCTCCGGGTCGTCGCTGGCCATCGACCCGACGAGCGCGAGCTGTACGCTCGGCATCCGCTCCTTGACAACCCTATAGGCGTCGATCACGCCAAGCGGGTCCTTCCACGGATCGAAGCGCGACACCTGACAGATCAATGGCCGGTCGACGTCGATCCCGAACTGCTCGCAAACATACGACGCGTCTTCGGGCGACAGCGCCATGTTCTTCGGCATCAGCGGGTCGATCGCGGGCGGCACGATGTTGACGTTCCCGTTCATGCCTCCCGGCGCGTACTCAGCCATGTGAAACAGCGCCTGCGGATAGTCGGAGATGTACGGCAGCAGGCGCTCGATCGTCGCGGGGTTGGGCGTGGACAGGTCGATATGGCAGCGCCAAACCCACCCCTTCGCCTTCTCCGGCACGAGGTGATAGAGCCCCGCCGGCTGTGGATCGTGGACCAGGCACACGTCCCACCCGGCCGAGAGCTCGCGCGCGTTCATCTCGTTGTACTGCTCCCACGTTCCCCACTGCTCCTCGTCGAGATCCTGAGGATGGCCCTGAAGCGCGTTGTGCATCAACTTGGTCGCGTTGAAGAACTCCTCGCGGCCGTAGATCACCTGCCACTCGCAATCGAGCCCCACGTCGCGCATCAGCGGCACGAGCGTGTACAGGATCTCCGAGACCCCTCCGCCGAAGGCTGTGGCGGACACGTGCACGACGCGTCTGCCCTTCAGCGGCTCCGCGAGCTCGCGGATCTCCTCGATCAACTCACGCCCGCATATGTGCGTGTAGTCGGCGAGCGACTTGTGTCCTGTGGCGACGGGCTGAAGCACGGGCGGAACCGCACGATACCTCGGCTTGGCGCGGAAGGGCGCGCGTGAGGCATCGTTGGGGCATGCGTGGGTCATCGTTGGGGGCATTCACGCAAACGGTCGCCCCACGCGCGCGTGGGGCACGCCCTTTTGCGCATACACATGCCCAGGCGGCCGAGGCTCGACAGCGGTCCGGCCCCCAAGGACCGGAAAGCGGTCTAAGGTCTGCCTGGATGTTCGACGGCCGCATCTACCGAGCGGCGTTTGTGCCGCTCCTGTTCGTCCTCGTAGTCGCAGGGTTTTCGCTCGCGGGCCGGCCCGGATCGTTGCGCTCGACGCTTGCGCCGGACGCGTTCGACGGCGCGCGCGCCTACGCTGGCTTGCAAGCGCTCGCCAAGCGCTATCCCGACCGCCGCCCAGGCAGCGTCGGCGACAATCGGCTGGCCGCGTACATCGCGCAGACGCTGCGTGGCTTGGGCGGCCCACCAACCGTAGGCGGGCCTCCCGATCCAGGCGGACCGTCGAATGCTGTCGGGGGCAGCTTCCAAGTCAGCACGCGCCAGGTCCGTGCCCCGACGATCGACGGCACACGCACGCTCACCACTGTGATCGCCGAGCGCCCCGGGTCCACCGGGTCGAGCCCGATCGCGATCCTGGCCCACCGCGACTCTGCCGCGCGCGGTTCCGTGGCCGAGCTCTCGGGCACCGCCGCGCTGCTGGAACTCGCAAGCGTTTTCTCTCAGAGCGCGACACGCCGCACGATCGTGCTGGTCTCCACCAGTGGCGGCAGCGGAGGAGATGCCGGCGCCGCGGACTTCGCACGGCACGGCACGCACCCGCTGGACGCGGCGCTCGTGCTGGGCGATCTCGCCGGCGAGATCGCCCGCGAGCCGTTTGTGCTGCCATTTTCAGAAGTCCCGGGTGCGGCGCCTGAGAGCCTTCAGCGCACGCTTGACGCGGCGATCTCCCAGGAGGTCGGCGCCGCTCCGGGCGTCCCCGCGGGCACCGCGCAACTCGCGCACCTGGCCCTTCCGCTCGCGACCGGCGAAGAGGCGCCCCTGAATGGGGCAGGCGTCCCGTCGGTGCTCGTGCAGGTCAGTGGCGAGCGCGGTCCCGCGCCGGGCGAGCGGGTCGCTCAGGCCCGGTTGCTGAACTTGGGGAGGGCCGTGCTCAGCGCGACCTACGCGCTGGACGAAGGACCGGACGTCGGCCATGACTCCGCGCCGCGCCTGTCGCTCGGACGCAAGCTGCTGCCCGGATGGGCGATCGGGCTGCTCGTGCTCGCCCTGCTCTTTCCCCCACTGTTCGTGAGCATCGATGCGCTCGCGCGCCTGCGGCGCCGGCGTGAGCCGATCCTGCGCTGGGTCGTGTGGGCGCTCTCGTGCTCGCTTCCGTTCCTTACATGCGCCCTGTTCGCGATCCTGCTCGGGACGCTGGGGATCGTCGCCGCGCCTGCCGCTCAAGTGCCCGCCGCGTCGCTCTCGGCGATCGCATCGGCGCCCGGCGCGGTCGCATCGGTCGCGCTCGTGCTGGTGCTTGCGCTGCTCGCGTGGCCCGCGCTCGTGCGCCGCCTCTCGCTTCCCGTGCGCCCCTCCAGCGACGGTGCGGCCGTGGCAGTGATGCTTGTGCTGCTCGCCGTCTGCTCGCTGGCGTGGGTTTTCAACCCGTTCGCGTGCCTCATGCTTGTGCCGGCGGCGCACCTATGGCTGCTGGCTGTGGAAGTTGGCCGACGGCCATCCTCACGCGCGCGTGGGGCAGCGCTTTTGGCGATCCTGGCAGGCGTCCTCCCGGTCGTGCTGCTGCTCGTCCTCTACGCACGCGAGCTCGGACTCGGCCCCGGCGGGCTGGCCGAGAGCGCTGTGCTCGCGCTTGCCGGAGGACAGCTTGGCCTACTGGCGGCGCTCCTGTGGAGCGCCGCGCTGGGGTGCCTGGTGGCGGTCATTGCGCTCGCGCCCGCCCGCCCGCCATCGGCGGCGCCCGGCCCGCCGGAGTGGATCGAGCAGATCTCCACGCGCGGCCCAACCTCCTACGCTGGTCCTGGGTCGCTGGGTGGCACCGAGTCCGCCCTGCGACGCTAGAGATCATGCCCCTCACGCCAGGCAAAGAGCCAACAGTCGAGGACCTGTCGCTGGCGCGGCCCGCGCCCGGCTCCGCCGCGCTTGCGCCCACTCTCACGCCAACGCCCACGCCAACGCCCACCCTTACGCCAACGCCCACCCCCACGCCAACGCCCACCCCCACGCCAACGCCCACCTCCACGGCGCGGTACACCCCCGCGCCGCCTCGACAGCGCCGTCGCCTCCGTGTGCCGTCGGTGCTCGCCGCCCTGCTGATCGCCGGCGGCCTGCTGCTGCTCGCCGACGTGGGGGTCACACTGGTGTGGCAGGAGCCGATCTCGGCCCTCCGCGCCCAACTCAAACAGGAAAGCCTCGGCGGCGACCTGCGCGCGCTTGACCGAGCCGCCCCCACCCCCGCGACGCGCGGCACGCTCGCACGCCTGCACGAAGAGCGCCGGCGGATCGCATACCTGGCAGGCGCGCTCCAGCGCCAGGCCAAAGCCGGCGCGGCGGTTGGGCGCATCCGTATCCCCGCGATCGGCGCGAGCTTCGTCGTGGTGAAGGGATCGGGCAGCTCGGAACTCGAGAACGGTCCCGGCATCTACCGGGAAACGAATTTCCCAGGGGTACCCGGCACGACCGCGATAGCAGGTCATCGCACCACATACCTCGCTCCGTTTCGCCACATCGACGAGCTGCGCCGGGGGGAGTCGATCCTGCTCGAGATGCCATATGCGCGCCTCACCTACACGGTGATCGGCTCGCGGGTGGTGCTGCCCACCGACGTGTCCGTGCTCGACCCGGTCGGCTACTCGCGGCTGGTGCTCTCGGCCTGCACCCCGCTGTTCAGCGCATCGCACCGGTTGATCGTATTCGCGCGCCTGAGCGCCGCCGCCCCGCTGGGCGCCGCACGGCTGTCGCCCGGCGCTACAAGCGCGGGACACGCCTTCGACGAAGAACGCTTCCTACCACCGGTGCTCAAACCCCGTCAGCGCTTGCTTAGTCCCCTCGTGTCGTAGCACCACGCCCGGCCACCCCTCGCTCACGTGGCCGACCCACGTGATCTTGGTGTCGGCCCGTTCGGCCGCCGCGCTCGCGCGGTCGGCTCGCTTGCGCGGCACGCACACGCACAGCTCGTAGTCTTCGCCGACGGTCGCGGCCGCCTCCCACGCCGGGATGCCAAGCGCCTCGGCGGTCCTCTGGGTGTGCTCGTCGATCGGCAGCTTGTCGAGATCGATCTTGAGCACCACGCCGCTGCTCTCAGCTATGTGGCGCGCGTCCGTGGCGAGGCCGTCGGAGATGTCGATCATCGCGTGGATCCCGGCCGGGGCTATCGCGCGGCCCTCGCGCAACCGCGGCATCGGGCGGCGCGGTCTGCCGCCCAGCGTGCCCGTTACCCCCACGAGGTCGCCCGGACGTGCGCCGTCGCGGCCGATCAGCTTCTGGTCGCGCTCGGCCCATCCGACGATCGTCACGCTCGCAAACAGCGCGGGCGCGCTCACGACGTCGCCGCCGGCGATCGTCGTGCCCGTCAACTCGGCGAGCTCCTCGGCGCCGAGCATCAGCTCGAGCGCTTGGCGCTCGCTCACGTGTGGGGGAATCCCGAGCGCGACGTATGCCTCGCCTGTCTGGGCCCCCATCGCCGCGATGTCCGACAAGCCACCTGCCAGTGCGCGCCAGCCGATGTCGTTGAAGCTCGACTCGGGCTCGTCGAGGCGGAAGTGCACGCCCTCGACGATCGTGTCGACCGACGTCACGCACAGCTTCAGCGCTTTGACGACCGTGGCGTCGTCGCCGAGGCCACGCACGACGCGCCCTCCGCGCGTTTGCAGCGCGGCGGCGATCGACTCGATCAGAGAGAGCTCAGCGATGCCGCTCAGACGATTCGCGGACGGACGGGGTGGGCACTTCAGCGATGCCTGTAGACGATGCGCGCGCGGTCGAGATCGTAGGGGGAGAGCTCGCAGCGGACGCGGTCTCCCGGAAGGATCCGGATACGAAAGCGTCGCATCTTTCCGGCCACGTGCCCGAGCACAACATGATCGTTGTCGAGCTTTACCCGGAACATGGCGTTGGGCAGCGCCTCGATCACCTCGCCCTCGAATTCGACCTTGTCTTCCTTTGCCACGTGTGCATCCTGTCCGGGTCGCCCAGGCTCGTTGCGAGGACCCTGTGTTGAAGTGTGCACCGTCAAACTACCAGGGCTCGCACGCGCGGGCCCGCCGCGTCGCGCGTCAGTGCCGTGGCG
>JBARJU010000173.1:0-5049 GCA_049800435.1 Solirubrobacteraceae bacterium | reverse complement strand
GGGCACCGGTATGCGGTGCATCGCCAACGCCGCCCTCGAGCACGGGGCGGCCAAGGAGAGAGTCATCGCCCTTCCCGCCTCCGCTTGCAGGCGCGTCCGGCCCACGGGGCGCGAGCGCGCACGCGATGCCAAGTAGCGCGAACGCAGGGGCGCCGAGGCCCGCGAACTCCCAGAACCAGTCAACCGAGCCGTGGACCGCCCAGTAGGCAAAGCCCCCGAGCGCCGCGACGGCGACCGTCGCACCGAGGGGGTCGTCGGCACGACGCATCGCGCGCCAGCCCGCCACCAGCGCCGCACCCAGACCGACGACAGCGAGCAGGGCGCCGAGCACGCCCGTTTGGACGAGCGTGCGCAGCTCCACGCTGTGGGGATAGCGGGGGGTCTCTTCGCTGTGACCCAGCCTGAGGTACTGCTTCTGGAAGTTGTCAACCCCGATCCCGAGCAACGGATGGGCGGTGAATTCGTCGAGCGCGACCCTGTAGAAATCGTAGCGGTTGCTTCCGAGGCCACTCACCAGCCGGTTGCCGCTCGTGGCCGTCGTGGAGTAGCCGCCTTCGAAGCTCTCCCAGGTACGGCGCACGCGCGTTACGAGTTTCCCGCCCACCCCATTCCCGCCCACCCCGTTGCCTGCCGCCACCAGGCCACCCGCAAGCACCGCGACAAGCGTCGCCAGCGCAACCGCTCCCACGCCGCGTCGTACTCCCCTGGCGAGCGCCGGGGAGACAGCACAACGACTATCGAGGGCCACGCCGCCAGCAACCACAAGGCCAACAAGCAGCGCCGCGACGAACATCGCCGCAACGGCGCTGTGTACCGCCGCAGAGGGACTCTGCCCGGTACCGAGTCGATCTCCGACGCGCAGCACGAGCGGCGCCGTAAAGCCGATCGCCAGCGCGACGGGCACGGCGGTGGCGAACGTGCGCAGCCGCTGCGGCACAAGCGCAAACACGAGCACTGTCATCGCGCCCGTCGCGTAAAGCGAGCCCCGGCTCTGGCTGAGCAAGGCCACGTCGGCCAACACCACCGTGCCGCCGGCGAGCAGCCCGCGCAATGCCCATGGAACACTCCGGCCACGCGCGAGCAGTAGCGCGGGCCAGAATGCCATCATCCACTGGGCGGCGG
This sequence comes from Solirubrobacteraceae bacterium, assembly GCA_049800435.1. Classification (GTDB taxonomy): domain Bacteria; phylum Actinomycetota; class Thermoleophilia; order Solirubrobacterales; family Solirubrobacteraceae; genus Palsa-744. The sequence continues at coordinate 3,927 of JBARJU010000173.1, read as the reverse complement.
CGGCGTTGGGATAACCCGCCGGGTAGTTCAGGCGTTCTTCGGCGAACAGGGCGTCAAAGCTCCGGCCGGCGGCTGTATCCACATGCACCGCCACATAGACCGCAAGCCCGATCATCGCGAGCGTCCAGGCCCCCGCGAGCAGGAGGGCACTCGCGCCTCGCGGGCGCCAGAGGGCGAACAGCGCGAAGACCATCAGGTAGAGCAGTGTGCGGTTGGCGCCTTCCCAGGCGTCGCCGGGCGCGGAGGCCCACAGGATCGAAAGGAAGCTGAGCGCCGTGTACGCGGCGAGGCAGGCCAGCGCGAGCCTCACCGCGCGCGGGATCTCGGCGAAGCGCAGGGGCAGCGCTCCCAGGGCGATGGCGAGCAGGGCGAGCACGATCAGGGTCCCCGGGGCCCAGTGCGTGAGCGGGTAGCCGGCCTGGCTCGTGGCCCACACAACGAACAGGGCGATCGCGGCCAGGGCCGGAATCGCAGCCGGAGTCTCGCGCAGGGACCCCGTGAGCCATCGCGTCATCGTCGTGAGAATAATCCTCAGGGTGCCCGATTCCTCCGCGGTCCAGCACGACGAGCTTGTCGGCTTCTACGACGAGTCCTACGCGCACGAGGGGGAGCAGGCTCTGCTCTATTCGCGCTGGCGCGCGCTGGGGGCCAGGGGGAAGGCCGACCATGTGGTCGAGTTGTGCTCTCGCGCGGGCCTACGAGCAGCGAGCACCCTGGAGGTGGGATGCGGCGACGGGGCACTGCTGTGCGAGCTATCGCGGCGGCGCTTCGGCGGCAGCCTGCATGGCGTGGAGATCGCGACGGCGGCCGTGGAGATCGCGAGCAAGCGCAAGGAGATCTCCTCGGTGGAGATGTACGACGGTAAGCGGCTGCGGTATGGCGGGGGCGCGTATGACCTTGGGATCGTGTCGCACGTGCTCGAGCACGTGCCCGATCCGGTGAATCTTCTGGCGGAGATAGGGCGCGTGTGCGGGGCGGTGATTGTGGAGGTGCCGCTCGAGGACAACCTCTCGGCGAGACGCGCCGTCAAGCGCGAGCACGCGCATGAGGTGGGCCACCTGCAACGCCTCAGCCGCGACTCGGCGCGCGCCATCGTCTGCCGAGCCGGAATGCGAATCGCCGGAGAGCTCGAGGACCCGCTGCCCCTGGAGGCGCATCGCTTCTTCGCCGAGACGCCCGCGGCGAGGGCGGCGGCACTTGCCAAGTGGGCCCTGCGAGGCGGACTGCACGGACTCGCGCCTGCGCTCGCGCGGCGAGTGTTCACCGTGCACTACGCATGTCTGTGCCTGCCCGGCCCATAAGCACTCGCGTTTCCGCTAGATTCCAAACTGGCTGCCCAGCCAAACAAACGGTCAAGAGGAGCAAGGACATGGCGAGCACAGCGATACCCGCCTCGACGCAAGACGCCCCCGTGGAGAGCCTCCCGGTCGACGCCATATCCTACGTGGACCTGTATGCACGCTGGGAGCGAGGCAACTGGAGCGCGATGGACCTCGACTTCTCAGAGGATGCCAAGCAGTGGCGGGAGCGCTTCACGGACTTCGAGCGCCAGGCGGCGCTGTGGAACTATGCGCTGTTCTTCTGGGGGGAGGACGCGGTGGCGGACAACCTCTCGCCCTACATCGACGCGGCGCCGCTGGAGGAGCAGAAGTACTTCTTGTGCACCCAGCAGGTCGACGAGGCACGACACGCGGTGTTCTTCAAGCGCTTCATGCAGGAGGTGTGCGGGATCGGGGACGGCTCGATGGAGAGCGGACTTCAGGCGATCAAGCCACAGCTGACACCGGGCTTTCGCAAGATCTTCGACCGCCTCGACACGATGGCCGACGAGTTGCGCGCCGACCGCTCGCCCGCCAAGCTCGCGGCGGCGGTGACGCTCTACCACATCGTGATCGAGGCCTCGCTGGCACAGCCGGGACAGCACTTCATCTGCAACTACCTCGAAGAGCGCGACGTCTTGCCGGCCTTTAGGCAAGGGATGCAAAACATCGCCGCCGACGAGCAACGCCACATCGGCTTTGGGGTGAAGCTGCTGGCGGATCTCAAGCGCGAAGATCCCATTGGCGTGCCGAAGGCCGTCGCGGGGCTCCTGCGCGAAGTCACGCGCTACACCGCCCAGGTACTCATGCCCCCGGGCTGGGATGAAAGCTACATAACGGTGTTCGGCGCCACCTACGACGAGGTCGGCGTCGAGGGACTCACCTCGATGACCACCAAGCTGCGCTCGGCGGGCCTGTCGGCCGAGACGCTGCCGGGACCGGCGCTGCTGCCGCCGGGACTCTCGCCGCTCGAGATATCCGAGCGCGGGCGCACCCTCGCCCAGGCGGGCGTGATCGGCGTGCGCGAGGGCCCAAGCAAGCGCGACCCTGAGACGGTGGCCTTGCTGTTCGACACGATCCGCCGTCAGGTCAACCCACGGCACGGGCTCAAGCGCCCCACGACGTTCCAGTGGGAGTTCACCGACCCCGACGTGTCGGCCTGGCACCTGCGGGTGGACAACGGATCGAGCACCGTGGAGCAGGGCGTGGCGGCGAGCCCCGATCTGCGCCTGCGGGTCTCCTACCAGGACTTCGTGGACATCGTCGGAGAGCGCCTCGACCCACTCAGGGCGGTAGCCACCCGCAAGCTGCGCCCGCGCGGCAATCCGCTGGCGATAAAGCGACTGACGCAGGTGTTCCCGCGTAGCTGAGGCGAGCCGGAGGGTTTTTCGGGGCTGAGCCGGCCCCGGCCACATCGTGACAGATCCCGAAAAAGCGTCGGGTCTCTCGGTAGCGTTTTCGCCTCATGGCGGCCGAAACCCGTACGACGGACGCGAGCGACCTCCGCTGTCCGCGTGAGGATCTGACGATCAAGGTTCCACCCGTCGAGGTGGATATCGGCGAACTGGATCACTCGCTTATCGTGGAGACGCGGCGTGTCGCGCCGACGGCCCCACGCGGCCAGAAGCGCATCCTCGCAATCAAGCACCCGCCTGTTTATCGGCTGAGGCACGGACGATGGCGCGGCGCGACATGGCTGGAGACTGCAGTCGCGACTCAGGCGACCGATGGGCGCTTCGTCGAAGAGCGCCTGCGCGATGTGCTCTTCGGCTTGGTCTTGGAGGCCGCGGAGGCCGAGTTGTTGGAGCCTCGCGCGGACTGGCCCTCGGGTGAGCTCTCCTGGTTCGAGGTCGCGCGCCCGGGCTTGCGAGAGCCACCAAGCTGATCCGAGGCCACACCGCCGACTCGCTCGACATCGACCTCGCTCACGCCCAGAGAGTACGCGAGCGTTGAGGTCTTACCGCCTAGCAGCGCCTTACGTGCATCCTCCATGCGTTGCGCAAACTGGTCGCGGTGACGCTCAACGTACTCATCGACAGCACGCTCGACGAACTCGGCCTGCTTGAGACCCGCCATCAGCGCGGCGTAGCGAACCTTCTCCTTGGTGGCCTCATGAACCTTGATAGGGGATTGTGCACGCATGGATCACTCGGTACTTCGGTACCGCACACAATATCATCCGGACTATTCAATCCCAAACTCTCGAGCCGCGCCCGAGGAGCCGCTTCGCGAGCGCGACGAGACGGGGATAGGCGCGGGCGCTGGGGCCGGCGGCGCCACGGCCTGTTCGTGGCGTACGCGCTCGGGGCTGAACTCGCCGATGACGGTCGACCTGGAGGAGCGCGTCGCGGAGGAGGAGCGGTAGCGAGCACGGGCGATCGATCGGGTCGGATGGGATCGACGCGCGGGCGCGCCGACGGCTGAGAAGGGGGCCTGTGAGACTGGTACAGACGCTATGGGCGCGGCGCCGGCAGCGCCCGATGGCACAGCGCGATGCGGGGGCGGCCTATTGTGGGCTCGGCTCCCGAGCAGTCCGTAGCCCGAGCCAACCACCACTACCGCGGTGACGGCGAGCTTGGCGGCGGTGAGCGAGCCGGCGACGCCGCTC
>JBARJU010000172.1:0-3530 GCA_049800435.1 Solirubrobacteraceae bacterium | reverse complement strand
GGCGAGCACTCCGCCCCCCGCCTCCCCGGCACGCACGATCGGCTCCGCGGGACCAGCCGTGGCGAGCGCCGCAAGCTGCTCGGTCACGTAGGCGCCGTGTGCGGTCAGGGCTCCGCCGCGTGCGAAGGACTGAGCGTGGACACCGGCAGGCTCGAGCGGGTCGCGCGCCACCGGATCGCGCGCGTAGAACGGCGCTGGGGCTGGGTAGGACGGTGCGGGGGAGCTCCAAGGTATGTCCAGGAGCGGCAAGCCCGGTGCGGGGGAGCGCTCGCCCGCCGGCTCACCCTCGCCTTCGTCGTACACGTCGATCCTCGGTCCTCCCGGGACCGCCTCGATCTCGACGAACGAGCGCTGGAAGAACCCAAGTATGCCGCCGGTCAGCCCCTCGCGCCGGCGCAGGATGATCGCGTCGGGGCCGAGCTCACGTTGAATTCTCGGAATCAACTCGTCGACCGTGCTCCCGCGGTAGACGTGGGCTTGACTAGGCGAGCTCATGCGTGGACGACTCCGATGGTTTCAACGTCGATTCCCGGTGCGATCTCTTTATAGGAGCACACGGCGAGGACGCCAAGCTCGGCGCGTTCCGGTGTCGCCGGGATTGGTTCATAATCATGCTCGATGCCGCCGAGACGGACGACATCGGGCGAGGACGTCGCGAAGGGACCTACAGGCAACCCAGGGGAGACTCGATGAACGACACCGCGAACGAGCCCGAGCCCACCTATCGCCTCTTTCTCGACGCAGACGAGGTGCCGGTGAGCGCCGTCGCCCTGGGCCTGCTCATTTCCGACGAGGCGCACGAGCCGCAGATCCGCCGGCTCGCGCGGGACGTTCTCGCAAGCCTCCAGGCAACCCCTGACGAGCGCGGGAAACTGACGGTGGGGCTCAGCCCTGAGCAAATGAAGATCACTCACACAGCCGTGAAACTGTTGCTCGACGACCTTCAGCGCGGACAGGCCGACGAGCGCGAGATCCTGAAGCGCATCTTGGGCAAGCTCCCAGACGAGCACACGATGCGCGCGATCAGGTTGTCCTAGGGCCTATCCCGGAAGGGATGGACGGCTCATGCGCCGTCCGCGGGGGCTCGCGAGGCGCGGCGAGTTAGGCTTAGCTCGCCTTGACCACGACGAATCCTCACATGAGCGCGGACCAACTGCGCGCGAGCTTCCTCGACTTCTTCGTGGAGCGCGATCACCGCTTGACGGCGTCCTCGAGCCTCGTGCCCGAGCACCCGGCGGCGCCTCTGTTCACGAACGCCGGGATGGTGCAGTTCCTGCCGGTGTTCTTCGGTGAAGAGCCGCCTACGTCGCCACGGGCGACCTCCTCACAGAAGTGCCTGAGGGTGCGCGGCAAGCACGACGACATCGAGATCGTCGGGCGCAGCACGCGCCACCTCACATTCTTCGAGATGCTCGGCAACTTCAGCTTCGGCGACTACTTCAAGGCGCAGGCGATCCAGTACGCGTGGGAGTTTCTGACCGAGACGCTTGGCCTCGACGGCGAGCGCATGTGGACCACCGTTCATACCAGCGACGACGAGGCCGCGCAGTTCTGGCAGGAGCTCGTGGGGTTGCCGAGCGAGCGCATCCAGCGCATGGGGGAGGACAACTTCTGGGAGATGGGAGCGACCGGCCCGTGCGGTCCCTCCTCGGAGATCTTTTACGACAAGGGTCCCGAGCACGGCGCCGAGGGCGGCCCGGCCCGTGGCGGCGAGGAACGCTATGTGGAGATCTGGAACCTCGTGTTCATGGAATCCAACCGGCTGGAGGACGGCAGCCTGACAGAGCTGCCCAAGCGCAACATCGACACGGGCGCCGGCCTGGAGCGAATCCTGCCGATCGTGCAGGGGAAGTCCTCGGTGTTCGACACCGACGTGCTGCGCCGCTTGATCGGCTCCGCCGAGGAGCTCGCGAAGTGCACGTACGGTCGCGAGGAGGAGAACGACGTGAGCCTGCGGATCGTGGCCGACCACGCGCGCGCGGTGACGTTCATGCTCGCCGACGGCGTCGTGCCCTCGAACTTGGAGCGCGGATATGTGCTGCGGCGCATCATCCGCCGGGCGATCCGCCACGGCCAACGGGTGGGCGCGCGCGAGGGGACGATGACGGCGATGGCGGGTGCCGTCGCCGAGACAATGGGAAGCGCATACCCCGAGCTTGGGCGCTCATTGGAGATGGTGAGCGACATATTGGAGCGCGAGGAGCATCGTTTCGTAGAGACGCTCAGCCTCGGACTCGGCATGCTCGAGGATTTGATCAATGGGGGCGTTCCCGTGGTGCCAGGGAGCGATGCCTTCATGTTGCACGACACATACGGGTTCCCAGTCGAGCTGACGGCCGAAATCGCCGCCGAGCGAAAAGTGGGGTTGGACATGGAGGGCTTCGAGCAGGCCATGGAGCGCCAGCGCGAGCTGGCGCGCAGCGCCGCCGGAGGTGGGGGTGGCGACGAACTAGAGAGCCAAGCCGCGGGTCGTCTGGTGGCCGAGCTCGAAGGGCTTGAGCCCACCGAGTTCCTCGGATACGAGCAGCTCGAGGCGCAGAGCAAGCTGCTGCGTGTGCTGAAGGGCGAGACCGACGATCCCGCCCACCCGACGCTCGAAGTCTTTGTCGAAAGGACTCCCTTCTATGCGGAAAGCGGCGGCCAGGTAGGCGACACGGGCAGGATCGAGACAGAGTCGGGCGAGGCGCGCGTGATCGACACCGACAAGCCGCTCGAGGGGATCGTTCGCCACCGCGTGAAGTTGGAGAAGGGAACGCTCGTCGAGGGCCAGGAGGCGACGCTGCGCGTCGACTCGAGCCGGCGCGATGCGATCAAACGCAGCCACACCGCCACGCACCTGCTGCACTGGGCGCTGCGCAGCACGTTTGGCCCACAGCTGCAACAGCAGGGCTCGCTCGTAGAGCCGGACCACCTGCGCTTTGACTTCAACCACCACGCCGCACTCGGCGACGAGGACATCGAGAAGATCGAGGCGCTGGTAATCGGGGACATCCTCAGCGACGAGCGCGTGGAGACGACGGAGAGCACGCTCGACGAGGCAAGGGCAGAGGGCGCGATGTCGTTCTTCGGCGACAAGTACGGCGAGATCGTGCGAGTCGTGCGTGCGGGCGAGCACTCGACCGAGCTGTGCGGCGGCACGCACGTCACCGCGCTCGGGCGGATCGGGGCGTTTGTGGTGCGCAGCGAGTCCTCGGTCGGAGCCAACCTGAGGCGAATCGAGGCCCTCACGGGCAAGGCCGCGCAGGAGGACCACCGCCGTGCTCGCTTGCTGCTTCAGACAGCGGCCGAGTCGCTGCACGTCGCGCCGGAGGCGGTACCGGATGCGATCGCTCGCCTGCAAACATCCTTGGGCCAGGAGGAACGCCAGCGCAAGGCGCTCGCGGCCAGCGCCGATCGCGACCTGGCCTCCACGCTCGCCGAGTCCGCGGTCGCGGGCAGCGTGGTCGCCCGTCTCGACGACCGCGACCAGCAGGCGTTGCGCGCGATCGCCGCGGATCTCGTTCAGCGGCCGGACATAAAGACGGTTGGAC
>JBARJU010000171.1:0-5221 GCA_049800435.1 Solirubrobacteraceae bacterium | reverse complement strand
CCAGATTCCGGGCGGCAGTCAGGCGCTCGCGCGAACCGAGACGGTGGAGCTAGAGATCAACGGCGCGATCGCTCACGTACGGCGTCCGACGCTGCTTGGTGCGTTGCTGATCAAGGCACGCTCGATCCTCGTGCATGCCGACCCGGACGCCCAGCGCGCCGACCTCGTCCTGCTCCTCTCGCTGATAGAGGACCCCACCGCGCTCGCCGTGCAACTCAAAGGGAGAGAACGGAGCTGGCTGCGCGCCTGCGAGGTTCAGCTTGGCTTGGAGGACGCTGTCCTGATGGCGCCGTTTCCGCGAGCGAGGGTGCAGCGCGCACGGCTTGCCTATCGCCTACTCGCCGGATGATCGACGCCCTCGAAAGTGCAAACAAAGTGCAAACATGCCCCACGCCATTCCACGACATCGCTAAATTGAGCGAAAGCCCAATCCCCAGCAATAGAGCCAAATCACCGGACCCAACGACACCCCACAACACCCCCAAAATGGGCTCATAACCCGAAGGTCGCACCGGGTTGGGGCTGCTGCTGACCGGTCAGTGGCGGCGGTCACTTCAAGTACAGCGACGAAGGCAACACACACGATCCCTACGGGTCCTGGCGGCCCTGAGGGCGCACCACCAGAGAAACGCACCACCAGAGAAAGCGACATGGGCGCGGTCGCGTCATGCCGTAGGTGACCAAGAACCCGAGTCCGTGGAATACTGACCGCGATGTTGCAGCGACCCACGACATCCGACCCGGTTGGTCGACGGCGCCGGTTCTCGGTGGGCCGATTTTGCCGCTCGCTCTACGAGGAGGTGGGAGGGCTCGTGAAGGCAGCGCGATCTCACACAGCGTCTGCGGCGCTCCGGCCGGCGTTGGTTGTGACGCTGGTGCTCAGCGCCACGGTGCTCGCGGCGCCGGTCGCCTCCGCGCGCGCGGAAAAGCTCGACATCACCCCCGACGCGGGACTGCGGGCCAGCGCGCTGGTCCAGGCGTCCTACATCGCCGGGCGCGTCGGCTTCCCGCTGAAGCTGAAGCTCGCCGTCGGCTGGGCCGATCATCCGGGCGAAGTCGAATTCGCCGAAACAAACGTGCGCGACAAGCAGAACGGCCCCTTCGTCCAGCACGGCCACGTCTGCCAGATAGCCGTCAATAAGGCCTGGCTGGCCACCCAGTCGCAGCCCACGGCCGAGGGCGAGGTCCTCATTCACGAGGTCTTTCACTGCTACGAGCACCAGATCGCGCCCGCCATGGCCACCACGATGAACGAACCCAACGAGCACGACTGGATCGTCGAGGGCCTCGCGCGCTGGGTCGACCTGACGTTCTACCCGGCCACCCCCTTGTCCCGCCCACTGGAAGCGATCGACACGTACATCAAGACCCCCTCGACGGGCCTGTTCAATCGAAAGTACGACGCCGTGGGCTTCTGGGGCCACCTGCAGGATGTGACCGGGGCATTGTGGTCGCGCATCCCGGCGATCGTGCGCGACGGCGTGAGCTTCCACGACCAGAGCGCCTTCAACGCCGCGATCGGCAGCGACGAGACCAACGTCCTCGACAGCTGGGGCTCGAGCATGCTCAACATCTCCGGTGCGCCCGCGCCGTGGAGGGCCGACAGCCCCCTCACCGGCGGCCTCGGCTCGAGCTACCCTTCCGGCGCGGCGACGAAAATCGGCGCGCCCGCGGGCGTGGTGCTCCAGCCCACCACGACCGCCCAGTTCGAGGTCGAGCCGAACCCGCTGCAGCCGCTGATCGAGATCCATCTCGGTCCTGGCGTGTTCGGACGCTTCGGCGTGCACGAGAACTACACCAACGCCCAGCTGAAGGGCAAGGTCTTCTGCGCCGGCACAGGGTGCAGCTCGCCCGCGGCGAGCTGCGGGGGCGGCGCTCCGAGCACGCTGCCGCCGCTGACGCCGCTGCCGTCGGAGCCGATGCTGGGCCTGGCCACCGGGCTTTCCAAGGGCGCGGCAGACGTGAGCTACTTCGCCGCGCAGAACAGCTCCTTCTGTCCGGAATCCAAAGGGACCCCGGGCGGTGGGACGACAGGCACGACCGGTGGCGACCCCCATCTGTTCTCCTTCGGCAACCAGGCCTTCGACTTCCAGGCCGCCGGCGAGTTCACGCTGGTGAAGTCGACCAACAGCCACGACCTCGAAGTGCAGGTCCGCGAGCAGCCGGTCCCACACTCCCACTCGCTCGCCTATAACAGCGCCGCGGCGATGCGGGTGGGCAGCGCGATCTTTGAGGTCGAGCTCACCAACGGGCTGAGCCTGAACCTGTACGTGAACCACCACACGACGCACTCCAAGAGCGGCAAGCTCAGCGGCGGCGGCTCGTTCTCGAGCACCGAGCAGACGGTCAAGGGCGGCTACCACATAGTGACCCTCACCGTCCGTTGGAAGGACGGCACGACCGCCACGGCAAAGACGCTACTCGGGCTGCGCGCACAAGGCCGCTATACGCCGTGGCTATTGGTGTCGGTTAAGCTCGCACACGCCCGGCTCGGACACATCACGGGCCTGCTCGGCAACGCAGGCGCCTCCCAGGCCAGCGAGTTCGAGAGCCGCAAGGGCACCCGCTACAGCGCCCGGGCGATCGAAGCCGGACCCTTCGATCCCGCCGACCACAAGATCCTCTACCAGGAGTTCGGCGGCAGCTGGCGCATTACGCAGAAGGAGTCGCTGTTCACCTACGCGCGTCACAAGAGCACGAGCTCCTACACGATCTCCGGCTACCCCGAGCAGAGCTTCTTCGTCGGCTCCGTGTCTCCCGCGACCGCCCAGCAGGCGACGGCGACGTGCGTCGCTCAGGGGATCACCAACCGTGCGCTGCTGAACGACTGCGAGTACGACGTCGCGGCAACTGGCGAGAACATCTACGCCAGCGGCGATGCGCAGTTGCAGGAAGTGGCCGGAGCGGGGCCACCGCTGTACGAACCCCCGAACGAACCGGCTCCCACCCCGGGCCCCGGTCCCACTGGCCCCGCGCCGCCGCCGCCACCGCCGAACCCGGGGATCGACCTCGGCTCCGGCTCCGCGCACCCGTCTATCGCCTATGACCCGGTCAGCGGCGAGACATACGTGGCCTGGCAGGACCCGGCCAGCTTCGACGTCGTCGACCTGTGCGCCGTGCCGGCCGGCGCGGCCACCTGCAACGGCGGCGCCGGCCCGTACAAGCTGACCGATCCGCTGGCCTCCAAAGCTCCCGCCGAACCCGCCTACTTCGCCGCCAAGGTGCTCGTGCAGCCCTCCGGCACGGTGGTGGTGCTCACCAACGTCGACGGGGCCAACAAAGAAGTGCGGCCCACGGGCTACGCGTTTGCCAACGGCGTCATCGCCTGGAGCTCCCCCGCAGGTGGCGCCGCGTTCGCCACGCCCGGCCAGGGGCTCGAAAACGGCGGCAAGCTGCTCGCCGAGAGTCAGGGAGCGGGCGATATGCCGGCGGGCGGCGCGGTGGCGCTCGACGCCACGCACATCCTCACCTACGGCGACAGCTACCCGTTCGGCAGCGGAGCGACCGACTTCACGCTCTCCTCGCCGGCGCCCAGCGCCACGCCCGTGGTGGACAAAAGCGGCACGTTCGCCGAACAGTTCGCCGACGGCGCACAGATCGCCTCGGCGCCCGATGCCAAACTCCCCGGCCAGTTCATAGCCGTGGCCGTCGGCGGCTCCGCCAAAGGCTGCTCCGGGGAGGAAGAGACCGGCTTCAGCTTCGTCGTGGGCACACCCACGGCGCTTCAGAGCGCGACGTGGCCGGCGTTCAAAGGCATCGCCTGCCAGGCGAGATCGCCGGTGCTCGCCGGCGGCGGTCCGGGCGGCGGCGCGATCGGGGTGATCGACGCGGAGGGCCCGGGATTGGAAGGCGCGGGATCGGACGGCGTCTACTGGCGAGCCTTCGACGGCACGACCCACACCTTCACCGCGCCCGTCCCGATCAGCGACGAGACCGCCGTCACGCTCAACGGCCCCTCCGGACTGAGCGCCTCCTCCGACGCCGCTGGCGGCCTCTACGCCGCGTGGTCGGACAGCCGCGGCGTGGTGCTCGACTACAGCAACACCGCCGGCTCGAGCTGGCAGCCGCCGCGGGCCACGGGCATCCAGGGCGGCGGTCCGGTCGTCGCGGGAGCGAGCGCCGGACACGCGCAGGTCGCCTACACCTACGAATCGCAGGAGTATCTCGACCCCGCGGCATGAGGCGACGCCTCCGCGGGCTCTACCGCGGTCGGGCACAGCGGTGAGCTACTCGCGGTTTCAGGAGCTGGACCTGGCCGACCCCGCCCCCGGTGAGGTGCTGGTCAGGCTCGTCGGCGAGGGCCCCCAGCCGCTCACCGACCCCAATAGGCTGGGAATCTGGCTGTTCATGAGAGTCTGCGCACTTCCATGATCAGGTACATATGCGGAAGCGCTTCTCAGCGCGGCCGGTAGATGTCTGCGCGGTGGGCGATTGCGAGAACGGCAACTGTGCGGGTCACATCGTCTATGCGGTACACGATGCGATAGGGGCCGCGGCGGGCTGAGAAGCATCCCTCCAGCTCGAACCGCAGCGGCTTGCCGAGGCGCCGCGGATTGGCGGCGATTGCGCCGAGCGTCTCAAGAACCGCGGGTGCGACCGCTGTGGGGAGACGTTCCAGCTGGCGGCGTGCGGGCGCCATTACCCGCACATCCCACGGCGTGTCGTTCACGCTGCGGTATCGCCACGGTTACTCAGCGCGTTGCGCAGCTCGGCGAGCGTCGCGCCTTGCTCGCCGCTTGACAGCGCTTGCTCGCTCTCTTGGATCTGGGCCATGAGCGCAGGATCGGACATGATCGCCAGCGTCTCCTCAAGCTCCTCTAGATCCTCGTTGCTGATCAGCACCGCGGCCGGCCGGCCGTTGCGGGTCACCACGACTCGATCGTGCTGGTCCTCCACTCGATCTACGAGTTCTGAGAGATGAGCCTTCACGGACGAGAGGGACAGGGTCTCGGTCATGACCAGAATTATAGTCTATACGGTTGCCTGCGATCCCACGAAGGCTTCCGCTCTTGGCACAAAAGGAGGACTCTGGATCGGACCTTCCGGGTTCCCGTACTTTCCGCCAGCGCTCGGGGTCGCAACGAGCTGGTATTTGCTCGGCTTCAGCTTGGCGATGGCATTGGCGCCCGGTCCTCGGTCGCCTCACCTGGGCCGAAGGACAAGGGGGACAGACGCAGGCGCATCAGCGTGCCGCCGCCCGGGGCGTCCTCGGCGCTGACGT
>JBARJU010000170.1:0-15326 GCA_049800435.1 Solirubrobacteraceae bacterium | reverse complement strand
CGATGAACGCGGTCAGCCGCTCGGCGTCGCGCGCCCAGCGCTCGATCCCCACGGGCCCGGCGGCGCCCATCTCCACGCACACCAGGCGCGCCGCGTCCGGGCGGTCGCTCGAGGCTTCGAACAGGGCACGCACGATCGCCTCGATCTGATCGATCCACTCGTCCTTGGGGTCATATGCATCGGCGATCCGAGCCGTCAGCCGTTCGATCAAGGCGTCATACGTGGCAAGCAGGCACTCCTCCTTGTTCTCGAAGTGCTCGTAGAAGCTGCGTCGCGAGACCCCCGCGCCGGCGACCAGGTCGGAGATCGTGGTCGCCACGAACCCGCGCTCGTTGACTGCCTGGATCGTTGCTTCGTACAGGCGTTCGCGCTGGTCGGCGGCGACCTGCTCGGGCGGCAGCGCCTGCGGGCCGCGTGGCAGGCCCCGCTCGCGCGGCTTGCGAGGTCTGGTGCGTTCAGCCATCCCTATACCTTAGCTCTTGACAAGCTGCGTAAAGGATGATTTATTTGTTTTCTTCACGGGATGTCTCCAACTCACTGGGAGGTCACTGACGTGGGTGGCATCGGGGTCTCAAATCCATTGCAAACGCTATTTTCGGCATGTAGGAAGGCCCGATCGTGCGACTTTGTGGATGGCGCTAGCGTACGCTTGAGCGATCCTAGATGTGGACCTATTTCTGTAGGCACTGTACTATCAGTTGTGCGTTACGGCAAACAGGGGATGCGCGGGTTGGACGGCTTGTCACATCGCCGAGCCGCTTGGTCCCCATTCCGGCGTGGTCGGAACGGTCGCGTATGGACCCCACGGCTTGGAGCCGGCCGTGCACGGGTAGTCGAGCGCACCGGACCTCGAGCCGCAACGATCGACGAGGTGCGCCGTTTTAAGGGCTGGATCGACACGGAGGTCGGATTGACATGAGAGGACTTGACTGCGAGCGAAAGCTGATGGTTCGCGCGCTCCATCCCCGCTGGCCGTATCGCCGCTCGCACTGTAGGCACGACTTTCACTGGCTCGTCCGCGTGCGCCCTCGTCGACGCTGGTGCTCGCACGGTAGGCGCCACTCGGTGGCCGGTTTCCCGCCTCGGCGGCGGCGCCCCTACGTCGGCTGAGCGGCAACTTCGCCCCCGCCGCTAGGATCGCACCCTATGGTGGCGATCCCTGAGGCGAGCGGTCTGCGGGTGTCCGCGTTTCCAGGTAGCGAGCGCGACATCCGCAAGCTCTCGATCGACACGATCCGCGCGCTGGCGATGGATGCGGTCCAGAAGGCCAACTCCGGGCATCCCGGCACCGCGATGGCGCTGGCGCCGCTCGCGTACACGCTCTACAGGCACGTCCTGCGCCTGAACCCAAGCGACACCTCCTGGCGCGACCGCGACCGCTTCGTGCTCAGCGCCGGCCACGCCTGCGTGCTCCAGTATGCGCTCACCCACCTGTGCGGCTACGAGCTCTCGCTGGAGGACCTACAGAGCTTCCGCCAGTGGGGCTCGCGCACCCCCGGCCACCCCGAGCGCGGCCACACTCCCGGCATCGAGGTCACCACCGGGCCGCTCGGTCAGGGAGTCTCAAACGCGGTCGGCATGGCGATGGCCGAGCGTTTCCTCGCCGAGCGCTTCAACCGCCCCGGGTACGAGGTCGTCGACCACCACACCTACGCGATCTGCTCGGACGGGGACATGATGGAGGGCGTCAGCCAGGAAGCCGCCTCGATCGCCGGCCACTTCGGCCTCGGCAAGCTTGTCGTCGTATACGACGACAACCGCATCACGATCGACGGCACCACCTCGATCTCCTTCGATACCGAGAACCACATCGCACGCATGCACGCCGACGGTTGGCATGTGCAGCGCGTCGACGACTCCGAGGACGTCGAGGCTCTGCACGGCGCATTGCTCGCCGCGCGCGTGGAAACGGAGCGCCCCTCGTTCATCTCGGTGCGCTCGCACATCGCCTATCCGGCCCCCAACGCGATCGACACCGCCAAAGCCCACGGCGCCCCGCTCGGCGAGGACGAGGTGCGCGCGACCAAGCAGGCGATGGGCTTCGACCCCGAGCTCAACTTCCAGGTGGACGAGCGCGTGTACGAGCACATGAATCTGGGCGCCACCGGGGCGGCCGCCCAGCACTCGTGGGAGCAGCGCGAGGCCAAGTGGCGCGAGCGCTACCCAGAGCTCGCAGAGGAATGGGACCGAGCCTGGTCCGGGCGCCTGCGCGAGGGCTGGCAGGCGGCGTTGCCGAGCTTCGAGGCGGGCGAGGAGATCGCGACACGTTCCGCGGGTCAAACCACGATGGCGGCGCTTGCGCGATTCGGCCCGACGATGGTGGGCGGGGCCGCCGACCTCGTGGAGTCCACCAAGACGGTGTTCGAGGGAGCCGGCGAGTACTCCCGCGCCCACACGGGTCGCAACATCCCCTTCGGCATCCGCGAGCACGCCATGGGCGCGATCGTCAACGGACTCGCCGCCCACGGCGCGATGGTCAAGCCCTACGGCTCCACGTTCCTGATCTTCTCCGACTACATGCGCCCCTCCGTGCGCCTCTCGGCGCTGATGGGGCTACCCGTCATGTGGGTGTGGACGCACGATTCCGTCGCCCTCGGCGAGGACGGCCCCACCCACCAGCCGGTCGAGCACTATGCGGCGCTGCGCGCGATCCCGCATCTGTGGGTGATCCGCCCGGCCGACGCCAACGAGACGGCGGTCGCCTGGCGCGTGGGCCTTGAACGCGAGGACGGCCCGGTCGCGCTGCTGCTCTCGCGCCAGAACCTGCCCGTAGTCGACCGCTCACAGGTGGGCCCCGCGGAGGGCCTGGAGCGTGGCGGCTATGTGCTGTGGGACTCGTCCTCGCCTGGCGGCTCTGTGGTGAGCGAGCACGGAGGCTCCGGCGATGGGCCCTCCTCCGAGAGTGGCTCAAAGCCGGCCGGTTCGACCGACGACTCGGATCGCGAGCTGGTCCTGATCGCCACCGGCGGCGAGGTCGCGCCCACACTCCAGGCTGCGCGCGAGCTGGCGGCGCAGGGGACGCGCGTCCGGGTCGTCTCGATGCCGTGTATGGAGCTCTTCGAAGCCCAGTCGTCCGACTACCGCGAGAGCGTGATCCCGCGCGATGTCCCTGCCCGCCTCGCCGTCGAGGCCGGCGTCAGCATGAGCTGGTGGAAGTGGGTCGGCGACCGGGGAGAGGTGATCGGGATCGATCGCTTCGGCGCCTCGGCGCCGGGTACCACCGTATTGGAGAAGCTCGGTTTCAGCGCCGACTCGATCGCTGCTCGCGCCCGCGCTCTGCTCGAGCGCGGAGATTGATGGCGAACGCTTCCTTCTTTACTCCGGAACGAACAGCTATCCAAAATAAACTGAACACCACGCGCTCCCCTGGAGGCAAGATGCCGTCTGCCACCCTCTCACCGCTACACAGGCTCTCCGCGCTCGGCCAGAGCGTGTGGATCGACTCCCTCTCCCGCGACTGGATCAGGGGCGGGCGCCTACAGCGGCTGATCGACGAGGACACTGTCGTTGGCGCTACGTCGAACCCCACGATCTTCCAGAAGGCGATGGCCAGCGGGAACGCCTATGACGAGCAGCTGCGTACCCTGAAGGGCACCCCCCATGACGGGGGGCAGGCAAGCGAGCTGGGCATCCCCCATGACGGGGGGCAGGCAAGCGACGTCGAGCAGGCATTCTGGACGCTCGCCGAGCAGGACATAAGGGAGGCGTGCGATCTCTTTCGCCCGACCTGGGATGGGGGGCTTGGGCGCGACGGATATGTATCGCTCGAGGTGGATCCGCGCCTGGCGTATGACTCGCTCCAGACATTCCGCGAGGCGATCCGCCTACACGAGGCGGTAGACCGGCCGAACCTGCTCGTCAAGATCCCCGCCACCAAGCCGGGGCTCGCCGCTATCGAGGACGTGATCTCCAAGGGCCGCTCGGTCAACATCACCCTGATCTTTTCGCTCACGCGTTACGCGGAGGTCGCCGAGTCCTACATCCGCGGCCTCGAGCGGCTGATCGCCGAGGGCGGCGATCCTTCCAAGGTCGCCTCCGTGGCGAGCTTCTTCGTCTCGCGCATCGACACCGAGGCCGACCGGCGCCTGGATGATTTGGATCGCACCCACCCCGGACACGACCAGCTCAAGGGACGGCTCGCGGTCGCCAACGCGAAGCTCGCCTACCGCCACTACCAGCACATCTTCCAAGGCCCCCGCTGGGACTACCTCGCCGGCAAGGGCGCCACGCCGCAGCGAGTCCTGTGGGCATCCACCTCGACCAAGAACCCCGCCTACCGCGACACCCTGTACGTCGATGAGCTGATCGGCCCCGACACGATCAACACGATGCCCGAGGAGACCATCCGGGCCTTCCAGGACCATGGCTCGCCGCGGGCTGCTCTGCACGAGGGGCTCGCCGAGGCGCAGTCCGTCTTCGACGAGCTCGCCGCGGCCGGCGTCTCCTACGACGACATCACCGACACCCTCGAGCGCGAGGGCGTCGAGAAGTTCGAAGACTCATTCCGTCAGCTGCTCGACTCGCTCGGCGCGAAGCTGGGCACCCTCACCGCCGCTTGAACGTGACCCGACCGGCGGCGCGCTCGGCCCGTACGTGTCAACCTTGATCGTGTGAACACCCTGGAGCAGCTCGACGCCAACGTTCCCCGGCCCGGCTCCGAGTGGGGGGCATGGGCCACGGCTATCGCCCTCGGCTTGCTCGGGGCCGGTGTGCTCGCGCTCGTCCTGGGCGGCGTCATCGGGGGCGTCTCTTCGGGCGCCGCCGCCGCGCCGCCGCCCGTGCTTGCCGTGACTCCGACGCCTGTGCCCGCCCCAGCCGCCGCGGCCGGCCGTATCGCCGCGACCCAGGGTGGCGGGCAGGTGGGGGGAGTGTCCACGGAAAGGGCTGCCGCACGCGCGCGCGGGGGTGTTCGTGCCATCGTTGGAGGGGTGGGTGGGACTCAATCCCCGCAGGCCCACCGCGACCTCGCCGTGTACCAGGCCCAGACCGCCACCCACATACCCGCGCTCTGGATGCAGGGCTTCTACCCGATCTACGCCGTCGCGCAACGCACGTTCGGGGTCAGCTGGCTCCTGATCGCCTCGATCCACAAGCAGGAGTCGGCCTTCTCCACCGCGCCCGGCATCTATCAGGGCCTCAACTTCGCCGGATGTTGTGGCGGGCCGATGCAGTTCAACGTCACCAACGGGGGGACGGGCATCCCATCCACGTGGGCTTTGGTCAATGACTCCTACCGCTACGGCGCGCGCCCGGGTTCCTACGATCACATGACCGCCAAGCACCCTTCGATCTACGACGACTTCGACGCTGTCATGGCCGCCGCCCATCTCCTTTCATCCGACGGCGCCGGCCCCGCGCTCGACGGCTCCGCCTGGAACGCCGCCTACGACTACTACGGCCACGACGCCACCGGCGTCACGTACGCCGACCAGGTGCTCGCGCGCGCGATCTCCTGGTCCCAGCACGGTTTCTGCATCAACTGCGGGATCGAAACGGCGCTTGTGGAAGCGGTGCACGGCGCCTACGGCGCGCCGGTGGCGGCCATGTTCGCGACCGCCATACCCAAAGGGCACGCGGCCGTTGCGCGCCACCGTTCTGGAGCCAGGGGTCCGGGGGGGAGGAGGAGGTAATACTTTTTTTGTGCAATTCACGATAATAGCTACATATCGTAGTCACTATGGTGAATTACACAAAAAGTATATAGCTTCCGCGGCTCGCCTCTGGATTTCGTTGCTCAGGCCGCGTCCGCTTGGGCGATCAGCTCGCCCGCGACCCGGTCGGTCGCCGCGGCGGTCCCGCCGAGCAGGCGCCTGGAGAGCTGGGCGCGACGGAAGTACAGCGGCGCGTCGTGCTCCCACGTTGCCCCGATGCCGCCGTGCACCGAGATCATCGTGCGGGCGCCGTAGTCGAGCGCCCTGCCCGCCACCGACCGGGCCGCGCTCGCCGCGAGCGGGAACTCCGCCGGCGCGCCGTTGCGCGACCAGCCCGCGTAGTAGAGCAGCGAGCGTCCGTTCTCCAGCTGGCGCAGCACCTCGGTCAGCGAATGCTTGACCGCCTGGTAGGAGCCGATCGCCCGTCCGAACGTGTGGCGCTCCTTGGCGTAGGCGACCGACATCTCAAGCGCCGTCTCCACGCTGCCGAGCGACTCGGCGGCGATCAGCGCCTGCGCCAAGTGCCAGGCGCCGGCCAGGGACTCTTCGGGGGCGTCCAGCACGGTGGCGGGCGCCTCGCTCAGCGTGACGTGCCCGAGCGAGCGAGTGGCGTCGTAGCGGTGTACCGCTTCAACCGCCACTCCGCTTGCGGAGGCCTCGATCGCGACGCCGACGGGACGTCCGCCTGCCTGCCTGTGCCCTTCAGGGTGCGCCCCGCTATGTGGTGTGCCCCCTTGTGGGGTATCGAGCAAGGCGACGCCCACGAGCAGGTCGGCCCCGGGAGCGTCGGGCACGAACGCGAATGTCCCGCTCACGAGCGCCCCGCCCCTGCCGTCGTCAGTCGCCTGTGGGGCCGAGGGGCGCGTGCTTCCGTGGGCCGGGTCTACCGTCCACCCGTTGTAAGTGTCGCCGGGTGGCATCGTCGGCAGGTAGGCCGCGCGCCGCTCTCCGCTGGAGAGCGCATCGAGCAGACCGCCAGCGGCCGGCGAATCGCCCAGGATCGCCGTAGCGGGCAGGTGCCCGAGCAGCGCAACAGACGCGAGCACGCGCCCGCACTCGCCGAGCACGAGCATCGCGTCGAACGCGTCCAAGCCGGCGCCGCCGTGGGCCTCGTCGATCAACAGGCCAGGCCAGCCGGCCTCACAGGCCGTCGGCCACAGGTCTGGCAGGGCGCCCTCGGCGCCGCCTTGTGGGGTATCGAGCGCCTCCCTGGCCGCCTCCAATGTCTTCGTGCGCGAGAGCGTGCCCTTGGCCGCCTCGCGCAGGAACTCCTGCTCGTCTGAGAGTGCCAGGTTCATACGGCTGCTCCTTCCTTGGAGCGCAGCTCCGAGAACGGGATTCCCTTGTCCAGGCGCGGCTCGGGCGGCAGCCCGAGCACGCGCTCGCCGATCGTGTTGCGCAGGATCTCTTCGGTGCCGCCCGCCGACTTCAAGCCGGGCAGGAACGAGATCATGTACGCCCACTCGCTGTTCTCGTCGAGTGTGTCGGGGCCGAGCACGTCGGCGATCAGGTCGCCGGCTTTGATGGCGCCATTGACGATCGTAACCTTCGCGAGACCGGCCTCCGGGCCGGGGATCTGGCCTTTCTGCAGGGCGGTAAGCGTACGGTAGCCGGTGAAGCGCACCGCGAGCAGCTCGCTTGCGATCTCTCCGAGCTGTTTGCGCACCTCAGGGTCGCGCCGACCGTGCTCGTCGGACGCGATGCCCTTGGCGAAGCGCACCGAGTTGTATCCCAGCCCCTCGCCGCCGAGCCCGATCGTCACGCGCTCGAACATGAGCGTCGTAAGCGCCGTGCCCCACCCGTTGCCCACACCGCCGACGACCGCGTCCTCCTCGAGCTTCACGTCGTCGAGGAACACCTCGTTGAACTCGGCCTCGCCGGAGATCTGGCGCAGCCCCCTGACGGTCACACCCGGTGCGTCCATCGGCAGGATGAACATCGTCAGGCCCTTGTGCTTGTGCTGCTCGGGGTCCGTGCGCGCGAGCAGCAGGCCGTAGGAGGAGAACTGGGCGTTGGTGGTCCACACCTTCTGGCCGGTCAACCGCCAGCTTCCGTCGTCGGCCTGACGCGCGCGGGTCTGCACCGCCGCGAGGTCGGAGCCGGCCGCGGGCTCTGAGAACAGCTGGCACCAGACCTCGTCGCCGTGCAGCATCGGACCGAGGTAGCGCGACTTCTGGTCCTCGGCGCCGTGGGCGATGATCGTCGGGCCGAGCATTCCCACGCCGATCGCGTCGAGGATGCCGGGCACGCCGGCCTTGGCGATCTCCTGGTTGCACACGACCTGCTCGATCGGACCCATGCCCTGGCCGCCGTACTCCTTCGGCCACGTCACCCCGGCGAGGCCCGCCTCGGCGAGCTTGCCCTGCCAAGCGCGCCTCGCGGAGACGATCTCCGCCTCGTCTACGATCGCGCCCGGTCCGCTCAGGACGGGCGCCTCTCCCTTGTGCTGCTCGAGCCACGCGCGCACCTTGGCGCGGTGGGCTGCCTGCTCGGGCGTATCGTCGAGATCCACTGTTTCTCCCTTGGCTGACTGGCCAGTCAATTCTTGAATGGACAAGGCTACTCCCTGCGCGGTCTGCGTGACCCCGACACGATCCGCCGGGTCATCGCTCGCCCCGGCGCCTGCCGGTGCGCTCAGCGTCCAGCGGGTATCGGAGGCTCGGGGATGGGCGTCTGGTGGTAAACGTCCTCGAATCCCCGGTTGAGCAGGTACGCGGCTTGGCGCCCCAGTTCGGGGGAGTGAAGCAGCACGACCCCGAGCCTGACGCCGTGGCGCTCGGCGGTCCCCACCAGGCACAGGCCCGCGGCTTCGGTCTCTCCCGTCTTCAGGCCCGTGGCGCCCGGGTAGCCGTAGCGCAGCAACGGATTGTTGTTGTACAGGTAGAGCTTGCCCCCCTTGATCGGCAGCGGTCGGATCGCCGAGGCCGACCGCGCGACCGCGGCGATTCGCGGCTGCTCGAGGTCTACGCCGGCGAGCTCGGCGAGGTCGGCGGCGCACGAGCTGTTGCCGTTGTCGAGGCCGTCGGGCGAGGTGTAGCGCGTGCACCCCAGCCCCAGCTTGGCGGCCTCGGCGTTCATCTCCGAGACGAACCGTGGAACGCTTCCGGCGACGTCTTCGGCAAGCGCGACCGCGGCGTCGTTGCCCGAGGGGAGCAACAGCCCGTACAGCAGCGTCTGGATGGACACGCGCTTGTGCAGTGGAAGCAAGCCGATCTTCGAGCCCTGAGCGTCGACGGCGCTCCGCGCGATCCGCACCTGAGCGTCAGAGGGGCGCGAGCGGACGACGAGTAGGGCGGTCATCATCTTGGCGAGGCTCGCGATCGGCAACATGCGCGTGGGTTCGCGCGCCCACAGCACGCGGCCCGTGTCGAGGTCGAACAGCAGGCCGGCGCGCGGCTCGTGGTGGAAGGCGACTCGCACTGGATGGCTCTCGCTCAGGCCGAGCGTGAGCGGAGGACGCCCGAGCGTCAGGCCGTCGCGGGAGTGTGTGGGGGTTGTGTTCGCCCCACGGCGCTTATGCCCGCCTGCGTGCGTGCGCTGCGCGGTGGACGCCGAGGCCGAGCCGTGTGTGGGGCTCGATCGTCCGAGCATCACCACTGTGGCCACCGCCGCTATCGCCACCGCGAGTGCCCCGGCGCCCAGCAAGCGCATACGTTTGCGGCGACGCCTGGCGGCCGCGCGCGCGCCTCGCGAGCCCGATCCCTGCGCAAGGAAGGGCGAGCCGCTCACAGTGCGATCCCGGGTGTGCGCTGAGCTGTGCCGGTGCTCATGAGATGCCTCTCATCCTCTTGGAGGATTGCGCAACGCCCCGACGACACCAACCGTGAGCAGCACGAGCACGAACACGGACAGCACCCCCTCCGCCGTGAGCCCGTACTGCACGAGCCCGCCGATCGTCAGAAACGCGAAGCCGAGGATGAACGCGAGCGAGACGGCGAGCACGGCGACACGGGTCATCTGAGTGGAGTCTCTGCCGGAAAGATCGGGCGAGACTATCCGCTGGCGGGGGCGAGGCTATCCGCTCGCGGAGAGCGGTCCCACCCCAGGCTGCGGTTGCGGCACGTGCCGATCCGCATGGTAGGAGGAGCGCACGAGCGGGCCGGCCGCGACGTGGTCGAAGCCGAGCGCGTAGGCGGCCCGCTCGAGCGCCGCGAACTCGTCGGGGTGCCAGTAGCGCACGATCGGCAGGTGACGCTCGGAGGGGCGCAGGTACTGGCCGACCGTCAGCACCCGCACATCGTGCTCGCGCAACACCTCGAACGTCTGGACCATCTCATCGTGGGTCTCACCCAGCCCCACCATCAGGCCCGACTTGGTGACGATCTCGCCTTCGCCCATCTCAGACGCGGTGCGCAATACGCGGCAGGAGCGCATGAACTCAGAGCCCCTGCGCGCGATCGAGTACAGGCGCGGGACGACCTCGACGTTGTGGTTGAACACGTCCGGACGCTCCGCGATGACTTTCGCCAGCGGCATCTCCTGACCCTGGAAGTCGGGCGTGAGCACCTCGATCTGACAGTCCGGCGCCTGGCGTCTGACCTGGCGGATCACGCCGACGAATGCCGAGGCGCCCTTGTCGGGCAGGTCGTCGCGGTCGACCGAGGTGACCACGGCGTGGCGCAGCCCCATGCGCGCGATCGAGCGCGCCACGCGTGCAGGCTCCAAGGGGTCGTTCCAGCTTGGCTTGCCGGTCTTCACGTTGCAGAAGCCGCAGCGGCGCGTGCACGTGTCGCCGAGGATCATGAACGTCGCTGTGCCCCGCTCCCAGCACTCGCCCACATTGGGACAGGCGGCCTCCTGGCAGACGGTGTGCAGGTTCTCCTCGCGGATCAGCGCCGACAGCTCGCGGTAGCGCGTGCCGCCCGCGGCCGGCACTTTGAACCACGGCGGCTTGCGCTCGCGCAACGGGCGCACGTCCGAGCCGAGCACCTTCAGCACGTCCATGCCGCCGGGGCTGGATCGCGAGCGGGTGGCGCTCACCTGTGCCCCAGAGGGTATGCGATCGCCAGCCGTCGGTTGCCAACGCACTCGGAGGAGACGACCGCTTGCCGACGGCCGTGAGTCTCGCAGAAGCGCCGCGCCACAAGCTCGGCAAACGCGTCGAGTCCGCCCTGTGGCTCATGGCCGAGCTCCTGAGTCACCGAGGTCATCGTCACGTCGGGCAGCCCGCACGCCACGATCCACGAGAAAGGCTCGAGGTCGTTGGTCACGTTGACCGCGAACCCGTGCGTGGAGACTCCACGCGAGACGTGCACGCCGATCGAGGCGATCTTGCGATCCTCGACCCACACACCGGTGTAGTCGATGCCCTCCGCGCAGCGCGAGCGAGCCTCGATGCCCTCATGGCCGAGCGCGGCCACGATCGCCGCCTCCATCCTGCGTAGGTGGGCGCCGATGTCCGTGACGCGCATGATCGGATAGCCGACGAGCTGGCCGGGGCCGTGGTAGGTGACGCGCCCGCCGCGGTCTGTGGGGACGATCTCGATGCCGCGCTCGCGGTAGAAGTCCTCGCCGAGTGTCAACTCTCCGTCGAGCGAGCGCCGCCCGCGCGTGTAGACGGGCGGGTGCTCGAGCAGGAGCAGGGTGTCGGGAACGTCGTCGGCTTGACGCCGCGCCAGGACCTCGGCTTGCAGGGCCAGGGCGTCACCGTAGGGAAGTGTGCCCAGGCGACTGACCCACAACTCGTGCGTGCAAGCGGGGCTGGCGCCAGGTGTGTGTTCGTGCGTGCGAGCGGGGCTGGCGCTGGGTGTGTGCTGAGCGACTGCCATCGGTTTCTCCAGCCTAGCCGTCTACAGCGTCAACGCGGCCGGCTCCTCCAGCAGCTCGCGGACGCGTGCGAGAAACAGGGCGGCGTCGGCGCCGTAGAGGATGCGGTGGTCGCAGGCGAGCGTGACGCTCATCGTGTGGCGCGCGAGGAGCTGGCCGTCGCGGACCACCGCCCGGGGCTCGACTGCGCCGATCGCGAGGATCGCGGCCTGGGGCGGATTGACGATCGCGGTGAAGCTCGCGATGCCGTACATGCCGAGGTTGGACACGGTGAAGGTTCCTCCGCTCAGCTCGGGCGGTGTGATCGTGGCGTCGCGCACCCGTTCGGCCAGCGTACGCGTCTCGCGGGCGATCTCGCCGAGTGCCTTCGTGTCGGCGTCGAAGACCGTTGGTACCACCAGCGCGCCGCCCGTCGGCTCCTCGGACGCAACCGCGACGGCCACGCCGACATTGACCCGCGCGTGCAGCTCGAATCGCCCATCGCGGTAGCTGCCGTTAGCGCGCGGGTGCTCGCGCAGGGCCAGCGCGCACGCCTTGACGATCATGTCGTTGTACGTGGGTGCGTCGGTGTGTGAGAGGTGCTTCAGCTCGGCCCGTAGCTCCACGCAGCGCTCCATGTCTATGTCTGCGGTAAGCGTAAAGTCGGGGATCGTTGCCTTGGACTCGGCCATGCGCCGCGCGATCGTGCGCTGTGTGCGCGAGAGCTCTACAGTCGTGGACTCGCCCTTGGCGCTCGCGATCTCCTCGACCGGCGGAGCTGGAGGCGGCGTGCTCTCTGACGCTCCAGGAGGCGGGCCGCTCGCCGGGCTGCCGGTCGAAGCCGCGGACGCATCGGGCCCGGACGCCAACGCCTCGACGTCGGTCTTGACGATGCGTCCTCCGGGACCTGAGCCGGTGAGTCCGGTGAGATCGATACCCCGCTCCCGCGCGATTCGCCGCGCCAATGGCGATGCCGGCACACGAGCGCGCCAAGGCGGCGTCGCCAGACCGGCGGGCGTGCCGTTGGGTCGCGTCGCCGCGGGCAAGGGCGTGGCGCTCCCCTCCTCGGAAGCCGTGCCCGCGGCGCCCGGTGTGTCCTCTTGGACGTGCTCGGTCGACGTGTCCTCGCCGATCCGCGCGATCAGCTCGCCCACGGCCAGCGTGTCGCCCTCGCGCGCGACGGTCTGCAGCGTGCCCTCGCGATCCGACTCGTAGATCATGGCGGCCTTGTCGGTCTCGATTTCCACGAGCTCCTCGCCGCGCGCCACGTGCTCCCCGTCGTGCTTGATCCAGCGCAGGACGGTGCCCTCCTCCATCGTGTCCGACAGGCGCGGCATCACCATGTCGGTCATGGCGAGGCCTCTCCGATCTCGCTCTCGACGGCCGCCTGCTGCGTCGCTTCCTGGACGGCCCCTGGGGCATCGTGTTCGTCCTCGCGCCGGCTGTCGTGCGTGACGGCGGGTGAGGGCGTCGCAGGGACCTCGGCTGGATCGCGCCCAAGGACGCTCAAGGCAGCGCGCACTATGTGCGGCTCATGTGGGTAGGCGATCTCCTCCAACGGCTTGGAGTAAGGCATCGGCACGTCCGCCCCGCTGACGCGCGTGACGGGCGCGTCGAGGTCGTCGAAGGCCTGTTCGGAGACGAGCGCGGCGAGGTTGGCGCCGACGCCGCCGTGGGGCCACCCCTCCTCTACGACGACGCAACGGTTGGTCTTCGCGACTGACTCGAGGATCGTGTCGAGATCGAGTGGGCGCAGCGTCCGCGGGTCGATCACCTCGGCCTCGACGCCGTGCTCGTGGGCGAGTTGCTCGGCGGCGCGTTCGGCGGTGAGCGCCATTCGCGAGACGCCGACGATCGTGACGTCATGGCCCTCGCGCGCTACGCGGGCACACCCGAACGGCAGCGACCGATCCTCGTCCTCGTCCACCTCGCCGCGCACGCCATACAGCGACTCGTGCTCTATGAAGATCACCGGGTTCTCGTCGCGGATCGCCGTCTTCAACAGGCCGCGCGCGTCCGCGGGCGTGGAGGGGACCGCGACGAGCAGGCCGGGCACGTGCAGGAACATCGCCTCGAGGCTGTGCGAATGGGTGGGGCCGAGCTGGTGGCCTGCCCCTTGGGGCATCCGCACGACGAGCGGCACGCGCGCGTGACCGCCGAACATGTAGTGGATGTGGGCGGCATGGTTGACGATCTGGTCGAAAGCGAGCAGGGCGAAGTTGACGGTCATCAGCTCTACGACCGGGCGCAATCCGACCATCGCGGCGCCGACGCCCATCCCCACGATCGTGTTCTCGGAGATGGGGGTGTCGCGCACGCGGCGCTCCCCGAACTCCTCGAGCAGGCCCGAGGTGACCTTGAAGGCGCCCCCGAACACGCCGATGTCCTCGCCGAGCAGGACGACGTTCTCCTCGCGCAGCATCTCCTCGCGCAGCGCCAGTTTCAAGGCGTCGCGGTAGCGCAGCTCTGTCATCGCCAGGCCGCCCGATCCCCCCGGAGGACAGGTCGGACTCGGCGCTCTCCATGACGCATGGCAGGCACGCGATATTGGGTCATCGAGTCGTCCGGGAGGTGCCGTGATAGTGGCCGCGGACCTGCTCGTCGAGCACGTACACGTCGTCGTAGAGCGTGCTTGGGTCGGGAAACGGGGAACGCTCGGCGAACTCGACCGCCTCGTCCACACGCTGAGTCGCGTCACGTTCGATCTGCTCGCGCTGCTCGGCAGTCAGCATGCCTTCGCGCTCCAAGCGCTCGCCGAACGCGGGAATCGGGTCGCGCTCGCGCCACTCGGCCACCTCCTCCTTGGTGCGGTAGTCCTCGGGGTCGGCCATCGAATGGCCGCGGAAGCGATAGGTGACAGCCTCTACCAGCAACGGACGACGGTCCTCGCGCACGCGGCGCAGCGCCTCGGAGACGACCGTGTGGGTGTCGAGGACATCCATGCCGTCGCAGCGCATACCGGGGACGCCGAGCGACTCGCCCTTACGCTGCAGGTCGGTCACCGCGGAGTGACGCGCGAGCGAAGTGCCCATGCCAAACAGGTTGTTGACCACCATGAACACGACCGGCAGGCGCCACAAGGCTGCGAGGTTGAGCGTCTCCCCGAACGTGCCCTGGTTGGAGGCGCCGTCGCCGAATGTGCACAGCGTCACCTCCTCAGAGCCGCGCTGGTCGCACGCGAGCGCTATGCCGGCCGCGATCGGGAGGTTGCCGCCGACGATCCCGTATCCCCCCATGAAGCGCCGGGAGGCGTCGAACATGTGCATCGAGCCGCCGTGGCCTTTGGAGCAGCCGTCGACGCGGCCGAACAGCTCGGCCATCACCCTGTCCGGCGAGGTGCCGCGCGCGAGCGCATCCCCATGCGAACGGTAGGTCGAGACGAGGTAATCCTCGTCGCGCAGAGCGCGGGTGCTGCCGACGATCGTGGCCTCCTCGCCGATCGAGAGGTGCAGGAAGCCGCCGATCTTCGCCCGGGCGTACATCTCTCCCGCGCGCTCCTCGAAGCGGCGGATGAGCATCATCGCCGAAAGCCACTCGTGCGCCGTCTCGGGCGGGGGCAAGGGGGACGTCATCGGGCTTGCACGGACGTCATCGGCCCTCCACGGTACTCCAGCGCGCGAGGAAGTCCTCGCGATCCATGCGGCCCAGGTCCTCCCGCAGTTCGCGTGCGCGGCGGGAGGCGGTCTGGGGTGGGCAGTCCCAGAAGAACACGACTTCGCCGCCGTCGATCTCCACCACCTCGATGTGATCGACGCGGTCGGGGCTGGCGAGGAACGCGGGCGCCAGTCCACCCCGGCGCACGATCATGCGGAAGAAGCGACCAGCTCTCACCGCGTGCGCCTCGCCCGGGCGCCGGCGGCTATCCCGTCCGCGACCTCTGCCGCATCCGGTGCGCCGCGAGCTTGCTCGGGCCGGCCCGCGGTGTGTGCG
>JBARJU010000169.1:0-5745 GCA_049800435.1 Solirubrobacteraceae bacterium | reverse complement strand
GTACAACACCTACCGGCCACATTCAGCGCTAGACGGACTCACACCCACCGAATACGCAGACACCCCTACCGACAATCAACAACCAGACTGCGCATAGGCCCTGGACCACCTACAGGGACCCCGTCAGAGGCGCGCGAACAGGGCTTCGCGGTAGTTGGAATGGTCCGCGTAGTCTTGCTCGGTCAGAAGCATCCCCGCACGGTGACCGTCGCACTGGTCTTGGGTTACGCATCCGTGGATCTTGAACAGCGACATGCTGTCCTCCTGCTCACCGACGCTCCAGTCAAAGTTCGAGCGCACTACTGCGATTGGCTTGCCAATGGCGCGATAGGCCTTCTCGACGAGCGCATCGTAGTTTGTGGTGTAGATGGCGCACCAGTCGAACTCAGGCAAGGTCGTCATGCCACCGCGCGGCTTGAGGGGCATGAGACGACTGCGGATCGCATTGACCACCTGCTGCCGTCCCACGGTCTGCTGCAAGATGGTCGCAGCCTCTTGCAAGTCGTCCGATACCACTCGTTCTCGGAGCTCTTCGGATAGCTCGATCGCCAGTTGCTTGCCAGAGGGGGCACCACAGGGGATGGAGGCGCCGGCACCCAGGAGCAGAACGGTGTTCTCTGGCGTCAGAGCTGATGCCAGAGACTCCACATCGGCGATTTCTGGGCTCGGCCCCAAATTAGCTGGATGCGTGCTCACCGCCGCCATGTCGGCCAGCCTATCCCACGATGTGGACTGTCCCGCGTGAGGGGACTGTCCAGACCGCCGATCCAGGAACCTCCCCGCAACGTCCCTTGAGATCCGGCCCAAGTTCTGCTCTGATCGCGCGATTCGACAATCAAGGGGCCGGGCGGACGTTGGTAGCGCCCGCCCGGCCTGAGCACCGAAGGAGTGCGCCTTCGATGCCCTGGAAACCGTAGCTCTCTGCGGTGATCTGGTCGTGCTCGTCTGCGCGCTCCTCGGTCTACCCGAGAGGAGCCGGTGAGATGAGCAGCGACGCAGACAAGCAGCAGGACAGGAGCGATGACGGATCAAGCGGCGGCGCCCGGCCCGCACGAAACCAACGGCGCCTGGATAGCGAGCTGGGACGCTTTGAGCCGGTGTCCGATGCCCTCGTGCTCGCGGCGGTGGAGCGTGCCGAGCGTCATCGTGAGCGGGAGGGCGAAGGCGTGATGATGAGCGATATCGCCGAGCACCTGGGGTTCGTTCACGGCTCGTGGACTACGCGCCGACTGCGTCCGCAGCTAGACGCGCTCATTGCCGAAGGCTCGCTGGCGCGGTCGCGCCGTCACGGCGTCCTGGTGTGGGAGCTGACCGACGATGGGCGTGGACGGCTGGAGCGGATGCGTCGGGCTGGCGAGGCTAGGAAGCTGGCGGAGGCTCCGCAGCATCGTGCGTGACGCCATGCCCGCGCCGTGGCCGACGAGCGGATCAGCGGATTCCGAGCGCAAGCGAGAGAAGCGCTGGTGGAGGCCGCGATGCTGCTCGACGCCGAGGACGCACCCTCGGATGCGTGGTTCGGCATCGCCGAGCGCCTACAGGCGTCGTGTTGGCGCGTGGGTTCGGCCACGCACTGCCTTCACGAGTGGCGCGAGCCCGACGACGGCCGTCCAGATGTCGATGACCGCTGCGACACCGGCGATGATCGGCTCGACTCCAAGGAGTTGGGCCGTGTGCGCTATCGCCGTGCTGGGCGGCGGGGTGTGTGGCGATGGCCGAAGCCTGACCAACAGGACTGAGCACCGCTTGCGGCCGTGTTGTCGCTGACACACGGCTGACAGATCGCTGACAGATCACGCGAGCCGGCAGAAAAGTCCGCAGCGGCTTGTAACACGCACGGGCTCGAATCGGCCTTCGTTCGGTGAGAGTCGCGATGGCCGCCCCGCATGGGTGGCTGTACCGCGCGGCCCTCGGACCAGACCTTTGTGTGTGTCTGGTCCTCAACCGGCCGAAGGAAGGCAATGCAAGACCGTGTGCCTCGTGATCGGGTGCGCCTCGCCGCACCCCGCATCCAACGACTCTCCGCCGAGCAGCAGCACGAGGCCACCAGCCTGCTCGCAGCGCTGTTCGCCGATGCCGCAGAGCGCGAAGGGCGTGCAGCCGAGCAGGAGCGGCGTACCGATTGGTGCTCCGTTCCGCTCTCCGATCCCGCCTCCGTTCGCTCCTCCGGTTGGACGAGAGGACCGTCGGGCGTGGAAATCCCCAGCAAACAAGCCAGATCGACGGCTGGCAAGCAACCCCGACAATAGAGGAGGCAGTTAGAAAATGAAGGAGATAGTTCGTCCTAGACGGCTGGGTCAGCAGGACGTGCTGCGGCTCGCATCGCATCTCACCGAGCGTGACCGGTGGATCGCCAGGGACTGCTTCGAGTTTCGCGTGATGACGACGAGCCAGATCAGACGCCTGTATTTCACCGGCACGAGAACAGCAGCCGCTCGCCTGGATGTCCTGTATCACTTGCGTGTGCTCGACCGGTTCCGCCCATCACTGCCTATGGGGCAGGGCACCGCTCCGTATCACTGGATTCTCGATGAGGCAGGCGCGCTGATCGTCGCTGACCACCTGGACATCGAGCGCGCGAAGCTCGGCTGGCAGCACTCGATCGCCGCGAGCATCGCGCACAGCCAGAAGCTCCCCCACCATGTCGAGGTCAATGAGTTCCTCGTCCGCCTGGCCGTAGAGGCAAACGTCGCCGGCGGCGCGCTGTCGGAGTGGTATGGCGAGCGAACCTGCCACCACATCTTCTCCGGCTACCTCGTGGCCGACGGCTACGGCGTCCTTGATCTCCCGGGCCGCGCGCCTTTGCACTTTCTGGTCGAGCTGGACCGAGGCACCGAGACAACCGGGCGGCTACGCGAGAAGGCCAAGGCATACGCGTCTACCCTGCCTACCAGCTCCCTGGGCAAGCTCGATCCGTTCGTGCTGCTCCTTGTCCCGAGCGCGAGGCGCGCGGGGAGCGTCACGGCGGCGCTCGCGTACAGCGCCGCGCCGATCGCCGTGGCGGTATGGAGCAAGGACAGCACAAGCGCGGTGCTCGCGATCGTGGTCAACGCCCGGGAACGCCTGCGGCAAAGCCAGCCAGCATCGGCACGCGAGGGCTTGAGATCCGCCGCCGGTTCTGATCTCCTCGACCGCCCCAAGGACCACGACGGCGAGCGATAGGAAGCAGGCCATGACCCGCGTGTGCGTGTACACCCGCATCTCCACCGACGAGGAGAACCAGCCGACCTCGCTCGCCTCCCAGCATGAACGGCTGGAGGCGTTCTGCAAGGTGCAGGAGGACTGGCGGATCATCGCCCATCACGAAGACCGCGCCACCGGCACCAAGCTCGACCGGCCCGGGCTACAAGCCGCGCTCGACCTCGCCCGCCAAGCCAGGATCGATCAGCTGCTCGTCTACCGCATCGACCGGCTCAGCCGCAAGGTCCGCCAGCTCGCAAGCATCGCCGAGGAGCTGGACACCCTCAACGTCGTGTTGCGCTCGGCGACCGAGCCATTCGACACCGGCTCCCCAGCAGGGCGGATGATGCTGCAGATGCTCGGCGTCTTTGCCGAGTTCGAGCACGCCACCATCGTTGACCGCATCACCGCGGGGATCGAGCGCCGCGCCCGCGAAGGCCGCTGGTACAGCGGACGGCCACCATTCGGCTACACCCTCCACGACGGCCAACTCGCACCAGACCCGATCACCGCCCCAACCGTGCGGCGCATCTACCAGCTCTACATCGAGGACCGTCTCGGCACAATCGCCATCGCCCACCAACTCCGCGCCGAGCAAGCACCCGCACCCTCCGCAGGCTGGGGACACCCAGCCGTCCACCGCGCCCTGACCAACCCGACCTATCTCGGGCGCATCCGCTGGCGCGACCAAGACTTCCTCTCCACACACGAGCCACTGATCGAGCAGAGCACCTTCGATCAGGCGCAGGCCATCCTCACCGAGCGTGGCGAGGACGCCTCACGCCGACGCGGCAACCGCTCAGACTTCCTGCTCTCCGGTGTCGTGCGCTGCGGACACTGCGGCCGCGCATACATCGGCATGTCCGCACGCGGCAAAGGCGGCCTCTACCACTACTACGCCTGCACGGCCCGCCAAAAGTACGGCCCCAAAGCCTGCCAAGGCCAGCGCGTCTCCCGCGAGAAGCTCGAGACCGCCGTCCTTCACCAACTCACCGGCATCTACCGAGGCGGACCACTCATCCAAAACGCACTCGCTACCGCCCAACAACAAGCAGAGCGCGACCGCCCGGCGCTCAAGGAACGCCGCCAAGCCATCGCCGCCGAGATCACCCGCGCCGAACACTCCACGAGCCGCTACTTCGACGCGTTCGAGGAAGGACGCCTCTCCCCCGAGCGCTGCGAGCAACGCCTCGCCGACCTCACCACCCGCCTCGACGACCTCCGCGCCCAACAAGCCGAGCTAACCGATAGCGACGAGAACACGGACACGCCCACAGCGGCCGATCTCGCAGCAGTCGCGGACCGGCTCGACAAGGTCATCGAGCAAGGCGAGCCCGAGCAGACAAAGGCGCTCCTGCGCATCCTGATCGCCGAGCTACGCGTCAACAGCAAGACCGACATCCAGCCGACCTACCGCATCGTCGCGCCAGGGGTTTGCGCAACGTCCGAAAAAGTGGAGACGGCGGGAATCGAACCCGCGTCCGCAGTCGCGTATGAATGGTGTCTACGAGCGTAGCCGGCGCTCTGATCTCGTCCCTCGCTAGCCACGCCGGCCGGGTTGCGGGGGACCAGCCTCCTGAAGTGTTCCCGGATCGGCGGAGGCGGGCCTCACCGGGTGAGCCTACTTTCTGATCCCGAGGACCCCCACCGTAGGCGAGCGGGGCTCGAGACCTCGTGCCTTAGCTATTGACTAAGCAGCGAGGGCGTACTCGTGAGAGTCCGCACTTATGGTTTTCCCGGGAGTTTTACGAGGCCGCCCGGGACCTCGACTCGCGACCACCCACACGAACCGACCGCGTCGAAGCCTGTCGTCCCCGTGGATGCACTGCACTGTCCAGTCTAGCGGCACTTAGACAAGTCGACGCGGTCCCGGGCCGCTTTGAGGAACCTTTCGCCGGTGGGCCCGAAAGCCTCCCGGCGATTGGTGGCGCGGCCTTACACCTCAATGGCCTCGCTCTTGCGGCTCGGGGTCCGCGTCTACATCCAAAGTACGCCTCTCGAGAGCACTCGTCAAGAGGGGATCGAGCAGTTCTCCCCGCACATTCCGAAGAAGCGTTCGGTAGCCCGGGAGGCACCCCGGAAAGCCGTGCTCGGAAAACCGCGAAAGGTTCTTAGGCTGGGCTTATCGCAGCTGCGACAATGGGTATATGGACGGCGATCTGCCTGTCGTGAGCCAGCACCCGCTTCTCCCACCGGTCGCCTCGCAGGCGATCGTCGCGCCCAGCGTTCCGGCCGCGACCGGCTCGCACGCCGAGGAAG
Organism: Solirubrobacteraceae bacterium; assembly: GCA_049800435.1. Lineage (GTDB taxonomy): Bacteria > Actinomycetota > Thermoleophilia > Solirubrobacterales > Solirubrobacteraceae > Palsa-744. Next base: position 309 of record JBARJU010000169.1, on the reverse strand, counting down.
CCCCGTTCGGCAGGCCCACCCGTTCGCCGCGCAAGCGTATCGGCAGCGTGCTTGCCGGGATCGCGGCGCTGGCCGCCAAGTTCGCGGCCTACATCAAGGGAGGAGTGCTGCTGCTGCCGAAGCTGAAGCTGCTCACGACAGCCGGCACGGCGCTTGTGTCGGTGGCGGCGTACAGCCTGTTCTGGGGGTGGCAGTTCGCCGCTGGGTTCGTGGTGTTGCTGTTCGTCCACGAGATGGGTCATGTGATCCAACTAAGGCGCGAGGGGATCAAGGCGAGCACGCCGATGTTCATCCCCTTCCTGGGCGCCG
>JBARJU010000168.1:0-10726 GCA_049800435.1 Solirubrobacteraceae bacterium | reverse complement strand
ACGTCTGGATGCGGCCGATTGCCTTCGCGAGGCTTTGTCCTCGGGCTCGACGTGGCACCACCACGTCTTCGCCCTTGCGTCCGCGCCTCGCTCGACACTCAACCACCCCAGCCGCACATCCCTTCCGCGATAGGCCCTAAGGGAGACTTCAAGAAGATCAGGCTTCGTGCCGAAAGCCAAGGCTGGCGTGTGGAGAAGCGTAAGGAGTACTGGCTCCTCTTCCCTCCCGATGGTGGCCATACACCGTGCAAGATGGCCGGTACGTCATCGTCTTCGCGATCGCTCGCGAACCTTCTCGCATGCTTGAAGAAAAAGGGGTATAAGAGATGATTGTGGAGTACCGAACCTGGACCTCGGTGGCGAACGTGCCCTTCAGCGATGAATCGACGTGGCTGCCGCTGACCAGGCACTTGGAGCGGGTACACCCCGAACTCGGCCCAGTTGCTACTTGGGAAGACGACGCGTCGACGATCGTGTTGGTGCTCGCTGATGACCAGCCCGACCCGGCAACCGCCGCCGAGAGCGCGGCGCGAGTCGTCAGCGATGCCCTGCATGCAAGCGGTCTCGCCGATCGCTTCCCAACGGTCTTCCAGGTCGAGCCAGCCGCTGATCTGCTGTCCGTCTAGCGCGGCATAGGGCGCGCCGGTGCGGCGAGAGCCTGGCAGAGATCAGAGCGCCAGCTGCTGGTAGGCCAGCGACTGGAACGACATGCGGTGAAGCGGTGAGACTCCGTGACGCAGAATCGCTTCACGGTGGACCGGCGTGGAGTAGCCGACGTGCTCGGCGAAGTTCCAGCCGGGGTGCAGTTCGTCCGCGCGGTGCATGTAGCGGTCGCGCGTGACCTTCGCCACTATCGAAGCGGCGGCTATCGCCGCGCTGGTGGCATCTCCGCCCACGATCGGTCGATGGGGCCGCTCGAACTCGGGAACGGCGAAGCCATCCGTCAAGCACATCACCTCGCCCTCGATCCCGCTTGTCACACCCCTGATCGCGTCGCGCAGGGCCGCCAGGTTCGTCTTGTGCAGGCCGCGGGAATCGATCCCTTGCACGCAACGCGAGACGACGGTGACGCGCAACGCGGCGCTCAGCACGAGCGGGTAAAGCTCCTCGCGAGCCTCCGCCTTGTGTTGCTTGGAGTCGTTGAGAGTCGCGAGGGCGCGCAGATCGCGCGTGGTGAGCAGCTCGTAGTCGAACAACACCCCGGCCGCTACGAGTGGCCCAGCGAGACAGCCGCGTCCCGCCTCGTCTGCGCCCGCGACCAAGCGGGACCCAAGAGCGCGGTCGAAAGCGAACAGGCGCTGCCCGCTTTTGCGACGGGCCCGGCGACGAGCTGCGCGCTTTGAGTAAGGGGCCCTGGAGGAGGCCTTGGCCCTAGAGGAAGCCGATGCGATCGGGAGGCCAGTAGGTGGCGACGGCCCCTCCGATGATCCAACTTCTTGGGACCGGGCCCCAGAATCTGCTGTCGTCCGATTCGCCACGATTGTCCCCCATCATGAACCAATGACCGGCGGGAATCTTTATGGGCGTCGGAAAATTGCACTCCGAGCCGGCACCGCACGGGTTGATGTAGGAGTCTTTCTCGAGCTTGCCGTTGCGATAGGCGTGGCCTTCCTTGATGTAGAGCGTGTCGCCCGGGCCCGCCACGATCCGCTTGATGAAGTTCACGCTCGAGGATTCGGACTCGGGCGTCGAGCAGGCCGCGCCGCCCGGGGTGACCACATGGGCCGCGGGGCCGCAAACCTGCTGTTCTGCGTCCTTCGGTGGATGGAACACCACGATCTCGCCGACATGAGGTTCATTGAAGTGCATGCCGATGCGGTTGACGAGAACCCGTTGACCCACCTTCAGAGTCGGTTCCATCGAGCCGCTCGGGATGCGGTAGGGCTTGACCACCCACGCCTGTATCGCCAATGCCAAGCCGATCGCCACCAGCACGATGACGACAAGCTCGACGATCGAGTTGGTCTTGGACTTGGATGCATCCCCACCCGCGCCCTTCCCCTCAGCGCCCTTGACCGAGGGGGACCTTGGATTCACGCCGCGGAGTCGCCGGCTCCAGCGTCGCCGGCGTCGGAGGGGGAATCGTCGGTCGTCGCGGCGGACGCGGGCTCGTCCGCGGCGCCATCGTGCGCCTCTGAGCTCTCCTCGGCAGCTGGCGCCTGCGAGTCCCCACCGGCAGTTGATGCCCCCCCGCTCGACTCTGCCGCTGACTCGGACTCCGGAGCAGTTGCCGGCGGAGCGTCGTCTTGGCCGTCCGTGGCAGCCGCATCACTTGCGACCGCGGCGCCCGCGGACTCGGCGCCCTGCGACTCTGAGATCGTCTGCTCGGCGGTCGTGCCCTCCGCGTCGGTGGCCTCCTCGGGCTCGTACAGCAGACCCGACTCCACGGTCTCCTCAGGACCGGTGTAGCGACGCTCGCGCACACGCGCGCGCTTCCCAACGCGGTCACGCAGGTAGTAGAGCTTCGCGCGCCGCACATCCCCCCGGGCGGCCACCTCGATGCGCTCGATCTTTGGGGAGTGCACCGGGAACATGCGCTCCACGCCGATGCCGAACGATTGCTTGCGGACCGTGAAGGTCTCTCGCGCTCCATGGCCCTGGCGCTTGATCACGACACCCTCGAAAACCTGGATGCGGCGGCGGGTGCCCTCGATCACCTGGAAGTGCACCTTCACGCGATCGCCCGGCGCGAAGTCGGGGACGCGGCGCAGTTGCGCACGCTCGATGCTTTCGATAACGGTGCTCATAAGAAAGAGGGCGTCGTGTGAGCGAAAACGCTTCCCTCGCCGACGCGAGGGCGAATGGTAGCGAACAGTGCTCGCGGGGGCGCGGGTCACCGGCTAGGACCCTCCGGGACATCTCCCTCGTGCGGAGCCGCCCGTGTGCAATGCGCCCGCCGCAAGACGGGCCGGCGGCGAACTCGGCGCAAGCACATCCGACGCCGCACGCGGCCTCAATCATGTGCCTGGCGCCCGCCTCCGCGGAGCCGGCTCTGTCGGCCTCGCCACTCGCGTATCCGCTCGTGGTGCCCCGATAGCAGTATCTCCGGCACCGACCAGCCGCGATACTCGGCCGGACGCGTGTAGTGCGGGTACTCGGGGTCACCGTCGAGCGTCTCGCTGAATGACTCCTCCAGCGCCGAGTCGGAGTGTCCGAGCGCCCCGGGGAGCTTGCGCAGGACCGCGTCGCACACCACCATCGCCGCCGGCTCACCACCCGAGAGGACGTAGCGACCGATCGAGAGTGTCTCGCTGGCGAAGTGCTCGACTATGCGCTCGTCAAAGCCCTCGTAGCGCCCGCACAGCAGCGTGAGCGCCGGCTCCGCGGCGAGTTCCTGCACGTATGCCTCATCGAGAACCCGTCCGCCGGGGGCGAGCGCGATCACGCGTCGGCTTTCCCTCACGCCGGCCGCGTCCATGCCGTAGTGGGCGCGAAGCGCGGCATCCATGACATCGACGCGCAACACCATGCCGGCGCCGCCGCCGAACGGTGTGTCGTCGACCTGCCCGCCGCTCAAGGGGGTGTGCTCGCGGAAGTTCACATAGCGCAGGCGCGAGCCAAGCTCGACCACGTTGCGCACATGACGCTGGGCCTCGAACCACCCGAACCACTCGGGAAACAGGGTGAAGATGTCGATTTCCATCACGAGCCCTCGATGAAGGTCATATCGATGTCGATCCGCCTTCCCGGTGGATCGACGTGACGGATCGCGTCACGCACCATCGGGACAAGCAGATCGGCGACGGAGCGCCCCGGGTGATCGGAATCAGGCTCAGCGAGACGCACTTCCAACGCCTCGCACGAAGGCAGCTCGACGAGCCTCGTCACGATTCCAACCTCGCGCTCGCCGTCGAACACCACGCAGCCCTCGAGTTCGCTTGCCCACCACTCGCCCTCCTCGAGCTCGGGCGCATCGGCGAGCTCGACTGTCATCTCGTGGCCCCGCAGCGTTTGGACGGCGTCGCGGTCCGCGATGCCGTCCAAACGCAGGATGGGATGCTCGTCGGTCCCCGCCCGCCTCGCCACAGCAGCGGTGCGCCCGTCCACAGTGACCGCCGTCCCCATCGCTAGCAGCCGAGGTCGAGCGCCCGTCACGTAGAAGCTCCCGTCGAGGCCGTGGGCGCGGCCCACGCGGCCGGCCGCCACCGCGCGCGAGCCGCCGCTCTTGCTCGCCATGGTGGGATCCCCCGCCGTCGCGGTCACTCTCAATCGACTATGTCGATGAGCACGCGACGCTTCTCGTTCACCGCGGCGGCCTTCACGACCGTCCTCAGCGCGTGAGCGGTGCGCCCGCCGCGACCGATCACCTGACCGTAGTCCTGGTCACCTACGCACAGCTCGAGCACAACCGTGCCGTCGTCCTCCTCAAACTGCTCGACCGACACATCGTCGGGATTATCCACGAGTCCCTGCGCCAGATACTCCAACAGCTCTCTCATGACCTCGGAGGACACTCCAGTCACCTGCGGCTATCAGCCCGCTAGCTGATGCCCTGGATGCGGAGTAGCTTACGAACCGTGTTCGAGGGCTGAGCACCGCGGGCAAGCCAGCTTTTTGCCCGCTCCTCGTCGATGACGATCGTGGAGGGGTTCGTTTGGGCGTTGTAGTGGCCGATCGTCTCGATCACGCGCCCGTCGCGCGGGGAGCGCTGATCGGCGACGACGACGCGCCACATGGGGTTCTTCTTTGCGCCCACACGCGTGAGCCTAAGCCTTACCGACACGGTTTCCTCTCTGAGTGCTTACGAAATGCCCTGAAGTTCGGCTTCAGAGCTTAGACGGTAGCCGGTCAACCGGGGTTCTGAGCAGATCGGGGCGGCGGGTGGCGTGAGGAGCACAGCCGGTGAAGCCGGCAGTCGGGTCAGCGCGCCTGGCGCATCAGTGCGCCCACGTCCGGCATCTTGCCGCGACTCATCCCACGCATCATCTTGCGCATCTGCCCGAACTGCTTGACGAGCTGGTTGACCTGCTGCACGTTGGTCCCTGAGCCCCGCGCGATCCGCAGGCGGCGCGAGCCCTTGATCAGCTCGGGACGGGTGCGCTCCTCGGGTGTCATCGAGAGGATGATCGCCTGGATGCGGTCGAGCTCGCGCTCGTCCACCTTCATTCCTTTCAGCTGCGCTCCCGCAAAGCCCGGGATCATGCCAAGCAGGTTCGTGAGCGGCCCCATCCGGCGGATCGTCTTGAGCTGGTCCAAGAAGTCATCGAGCCCGAACTCGTTGCGCCTGAGCTTGCGCTCGAGATCGGCTGCCTGCGTCTCGTCGAACTGGCGCTCGGCCGTCTCGATCAGGCTCATCATGTCGCCCATCCCGAGGATGCGCTGGGCCATGCGGTCGGGATGGAAGCGCTCGAACTGGTCGAGCTTCTCTCCAGTGGAGGCGAACAGGATCGGCTTCCCCGTCACCGCCTTCACAGACAGCGCCGCGCCACCGCGCGCGTCACCGTCGAGCTTGCTCATCACCACCCCGTCGAACTGCACCGCCGCGCCAAACTGCTCGGCGACGTTCACCGCGTCCTGGCCGGTCATCGCATCCACCACCAGCAACACGTCCTGCGGCTTCACCACGTCGCGGATCCTCACGAGCTCCGCCATCAGCTCCTCGTCCACGTGCAACCGACCGCTCGTGTCCACGATCAGCACGTCCTTGCCCTCCTGCTGGGCCCGCTCCAGAGCCCACTTGGCGATCTCCACGGGGTCGCGGTCGGGATGGGTGGGGTCTCGGTAATACACATCGGCGCCGGCCTGGCCGCCCACCTTCACGAGCTGGTCCACCGCGGCGGGGCGATACACGTCGCATGCCGCCACCGCCACCGAGGAGGAGTGCTCCTCGCGCAGGTACCGCGCGAGCTTCGCCGTCGCGGTCGTCTTGCCCGAGCCCTGCAACCCCGCCATCAGGATCACAGTCGGCGGGCTCGAAGCAAAGCTCAGCGTGTGCTCGTCCTCCTCCGGTCCACCCCCCATCAGCGCCGTGAGCTCCTCGGCGACGATCTTTACGACCTGCTGGCCGGGGTTGAGCTTGCCCACGATCTCCGCCCCCATACAGCGGTCGCGCACCTCGTCCGTGAAGCGCTTGACGACCTTGAAGTTGACGTCCGCCTCGAGCAGTGCAAGGCGGATCTCGCGCATCGCCTGCTCGATGTCCTTCTCGGTGAGCGTGCCCCGCTGGCGCACGTCGCCCAGCGTGGCTTGCAGCTTCTCGGCTAGGGCGTCGAACATGAGAAGAACGATTCTCGCAGCCTCAAGCAGCGACGCCCAGCGAGCCTCAACGCCTGGACGTCGGGCAAATTCGGCGTCAGGCGCGTCGGCTCATCGAGTGGCGGGCTCCTCAAGCGTGCTCGGGCCCACCGGGCTCGGGCGGCTGATGGCCGGCTCGGCGCGTGAGCGCCTCGCCGATGCCGCCGAACGCCTCGGCGAACTCGGAGGGTATGACGAACACCTTGTTCGAGTCGCCTTCGGCGAGCGAGGGGAGCATCTGCAGGTATTCGTAACTGAGCAGCTCCCGTGAGGGTTTGCCCTCGTGGATTGCTTTGAACACAGTGTCGATCGCCTTCGCTTCGCCTTCGGCCCGCAACACGGCGGCCTGCTTCTCGCCCTCGGCACGCAATACCGCCCCCTGCTGCTGACCCTCAGCCGTGAGGATCTGAGCCTGCTTCTCACCTTCGGCGGTGAGGATCGCCGCGCGGCGGTCGCGCTCCGCGCGCATCTGCTTCTCCATAGCGGTCCTGATGTCCTGTGGCGGGTCGACCGACTTGATCTCGACGCGGTTGATCCGTATGCCCCACTTGCCGGTGGCCTCGTCGAGCACCACACGCAGATCGGTGTTGACGTTCTCGCGGGCGGTCAGAGTCGCCTCGAGCGACAGACCGCCGATCACGTTGCGCAGCGTGGTGACGGTCAGCTGCTCAATCGCCTGTAGTGGGTTGGCGACTTCGTATGTGGCCGAGCGAGGGTCGGTAATCGTGAAGTAGAGGACCGTTTCGATCGCCACCACCACATTGTCTTCGGTGATGACCGACTGCGGCGAGAAGTTCACGACCTGCTCGCGCAAGTCCACGAGCGGCTTCACGCGGTCGATGAACGGCGTCACGATCGTGAGGCCCGGCTCGAGCGTGCGGCTGTAGCGGCCGAGCCGCTCCACCACCCCCGCGCGCGCCTGTGGGATCACACGGATGGTGCGCGCGGCCACAACCAGCACGAACAGCACTACGACGGCTAGGACAATGAGAGCGGCCATGGGGTTCGGTTCTTCCTTTCCGAGGGGTTCTGACCCAGACAGTCTCTCAGTGCATGACGAGAGCTGTCGCGCCCCTTATTTCTACGACTTCGACGCGTTCGCCCGGATCGAACACCTGGTCTTCGTCGAAGCTGCGCGCCGTCCACACCTCGCCGTCGATCTTCACGCACCCGACGCCCTCGTCGTTGGCGATCCGCTCGAGCACGATCGCCTTGCGCCCGACGAGCGCCGCCGCGCCCGTGCGGATCGACGGGGGGAGCCTGCGATGGCGCCGCGCGACGGGCCGCAGCGTTGCGAACACGATCCCCGAGGCGGCCAGGAACACGATCGTCGAGAGCAACAAGCCAACGCCCAACAAGCTCACAACCGTCGCGAGCGCGGCTCCCATGGCAAACGGGGCGAGGTAGAAGCCGCCCTGGTGCATCTCCCCCACACCGAGGATGCCGGCGGCCACCAACCAAACGATCCAAGCGTCCATAGCCTCGATTATCCCTCAGCCGCCGCTTCGCGTGCGAGCGCCCCCGCGGGAGAAGGGCGAGCGCCGTGACCATGCGGCTCCGAAGCGGCCTACATTCACGCGTCGGCCACGAGAGCGCTCGCGAAATCCTCCGCGTCAAATGGCCTCAGATCATCGAGCTGCTCGCCGATCCCGATCAACTTCACGGGCAAGTCCAGCTCACGTGCGATCGCGATCGCGATCCCACCGCGGGCTGTGCCGTCGAGCTTTGTGAGCACGATCCCGCTCACACCTGCCGACTCAGCGAACATCTGCGCCTGGCGCAACCCGTTTTGGCCGGTCGTCGCATCGACAGTCAACAGTGTCTCGTGCGGGGCTCCCTCAAGTTGCCTGGCGATCACCCTTCGCACCTTGGCGAGCTCTTCCATCAGGTCATCCTGGGTGTGCAGACGTCCCGCGGTGTCCACGATCACGACATCGATCCCCTTGTCGCGCGCCTGAGCCACCGCCTCGAAGGCCACCGATCCCGGGTCCGAGCCCTCGGGTCCGGTGACGATCTCGCATTCCGCGCGAGCCGCCCATCCTTCGAGCTGCTCGGTGGCCGCGGCGCGGAACGTGTCCGCCGCGCCCAGCAACACGCTCACACCGAGCTCCTTGCGCAGGTGCCACGCGAGCTTGCCGATCGTCGTGGTCTTGCCGGTCCCGTTGACGCCCACCGCCAGGATCACGGTCGGCTTGGCGCGAATGTCGATGCGATCGTTCTCGTTGCGCGCGGTGTTCGCCAACAGCTCGATCAGCCGCTCGGAGAGCTCGGGACCGCTGCTGAGACCGCCGTCGGTGACCTCGCGCTCGAGTGCCTCCACGACCGACGCCGTCGTGGAGGCGCCCACGTCGGCCATGATGAGGGCCTCCTCCAGACGTTCCCACGTGTGCTCGTCAATCTGAGAGAACAGCGTTGCCTGTATCTCCGAGCCGAGCGCCTGGCGGGTCTTCGTCAGGTTCTCCCGCAGACGCTTAAGCAGTCCGCGACGACGCTCCCTACCGTCTCCCACCTCCGACTCGCCACGCTCGCCCACTGGAGCGTCTGCGATGAACAGCTCAGACCAGTCGCGCGGCACCGCTCACCTACGCAACCGGAGCTACCTGGGGGGCGGACTCCTCCTTGGGGAGCCGTCGCGAGAGCACCTTCGATACCCCGTTGTCGGCCATCGACACGCCATACAGCCAGTCGGCGGCCTCCATCGTGCGCTTCTGGTGGGTGATCACGATGAACTGGGCCCTGTCGGCATAGCGGCGCAGCAGCGTCAGGAAGCGATCGAGGTTCAGGTCGTCGAGCGCGGCCTCGACCTCGTCGAGCACATAGAAGGGGCACGGACGCGCCAGAAACACGGAGAACATGAACGCAAGCGCGGTCATCGACTTCTCCCCGCCGGAGAGCAACGACAGGCGCTTGGTCGACTTGCCGGCCGGTGTGATCTCGATCTCGACTCCCTGCTGGCCGATCTCCGATCGGTCCTCCGCCTCGGCTCCATCCTCCTCCTCGGCCTCGAGCTCGGCCCCGGCCTCCGCGTCGAGGGCCTCGCCGTTCTCGGGCGCCGGCTGACCGCCGAGCACCGCGCGCTGGGTCTGCTCGTCCTTGACGAGCCGCAGCCGTCCGCTGCCGCCAGGGAACACATCTCCCACCAACTCCTCGAAGTTGCGGGCCGCCGCGGTGAACGTCTCGTTGAAGGTCTCGTGTATCTGGCGGTCGGTTTCGCGGATCACCGCACGCAACTCGCGCAGTGCCGTCTCGAGGTCCGTGCGGCGCTCCTCGAGCTCCTCGACATGCGCGATCGCCTCGGCGTACTCGTGCCCGGCGAGCGGGTTCACCGGGCCGAGCTGCTCGCGCCTGCGCACGAGGCGCTCGAGGCGCGCCCGCAGGGCCTGCTCCTGTTCCTCATTCAGCGGCTCTATCTCCGCCTCGCCCGCGTCCGCGCTCGGGAGCTCGAGTCGCTCAGAGACGCTCCTCAACTCCTCCTGGGCCTCCGCCGCCTGGTCGCGCAAGCGCTGAGCCGCCACCTCGGCCCCCGTGACAGCCTCCCCCTCGACCCTCAGCGACGCCTGGATCTCGGCCTCCTCCTGCGCACACGCGCGCAACTCAGCGGATACCTGCTCGCCGGCCGCTCGATCCTGGGTGAGCAACTCCTCGATCTGGGCGAGCAGTCCCCCCACCGCCTCGCCCGCGCTCGCGAGCACTGCTCCCAGGCGCTCGGCCCGCGGGGCCAGCTCGACGTCGAAGGCGTGCTGGGCTCGCAGGCGCTCGATCCGCCGGGCACGCTCGGCTTCCTCGGTCTTCCTGTGCTCGGCCTGCCTGCGCTCGGCGGCGAGCTCGCCCTGTAGCTCCGCGCGGCGCACCGCGAGCGGGCCCTGCTCGGGAGCGGCCTTGCGCTGCTCGATCAGCCACGTGGCCTTGCGAGAGGCCTCGAGTGCCTCGGAGAGCAGGCGCTCGCTGTCGCGCAGCGCCCCGGCGGACACGTCACATGCGCTGTCGGCCTCGCGCAGCTGCCCAAGCGCCTGCTCGACAGCCTCCCTTGCCGCATACTCGCCCGCCACCACGCGCTCGCTCTCGACGAGCAGGCGGTCGCGCTCGTTTCGTCGCGCAAGCACTCGCTCCGCGCCGCCCTCAGTCACCTGGCGCAACTCGCCCCAGCCCGCGAACAACACTCTCCCCGAGCGTGTGCTCGCGACCCCGCGAAACTCCTCGCCGAGGTCCTCGAGGCGCTCGACCACCCAGGCATCGACGAGCAGCCTGCGGGCGAGCTCGAGTACTGGGCGGGCGCCACCTAGGAGATCGATCAGCCGGAGTGCTCCGGGCGTGGGCGGCTCGCTTACGGACTCGCCCGCCACGCCCTCTCCCGCGTCCTCGGGCGCGGCCCGATCGTCCTCGCTGGCCGCCTCGCCGGCCGCCTCGCCGGCGAGCAGCGCCGCTCCGCCGTCTGGTCCAGCACCGTCGAGCAGCGTGCGAGCGCCCTCCATGTCGCGAACGAGTGCCGCGT